>CANNEP010000075.1 GCA_947503655.1 uncultured Microbacterium sp. | reverse complement strand
GTTGCCATCATTGTCGTTGCCGCAGGTTCCGGCACCCGTCTCGGTGCCGGAGCCCCGAAAGCCTTTGTCGGGTTGGCGGGTCGCACGATCTTGTCGCACGCCCTTGAGCGCGTCTTTGCCGCTGCCGAGCCTGCGCAGGTCGTGGTGGTCGTTCCGGCCGGGTACGAGGGCGAGGCCGAAGCTGACATTGCCCGCGTCGCCGGGGAGCGCCACGATCTGGCTCGCGTCGTGACAGGCGGCGCCACGCGTCAAGAGTCGGTCGCTCAGGGCCTCGCCGCGCTCTGGGGTGACATTGAGATCGTTCTCGTGCACGATGCAGCACGTGCGTTGGTGCCGCCAGCAACGATCGATCGTGTGATCGAGGCGGTGCGGTCCACCGGCCACGCCATTATCCCGGCGGTGCCCGTGGTCGACACGATCAAGCGCGTTGACGGCACCGTGATTACGGCGGCCGTCGACCGTTCTGAATTGGCTGCCGCGCAGACGCCCCAGGGTTTTCGCCGCGATGTCCTGCTGACCGCGTACGCCGCGGTCGGGCAAGACTTTACCGACGACGCCGCGCTCATGCAGGCAGCCGGTCACACGGTGCTCACGGTTGCCGGAGATGCCCTGGGGTTCAAGGTCACCACCCCTGCAGACCTGGAGCGGGCGGCAGCCGTTCTACAACCGCCCGTTGCTCTGCCGCGCATCGGCGTCGGAACAGACGTGCACGCGTTCGGTGGTGACGGAACCCTGTGGCTTGCCGGATTGGAATGGCCGGGAGAACAGGCGCTGAGCGGGCACTCGGATGGTGATGCGGCATCGCACGCCATCGTCGATGCGCTGCTGTCGGCGGCGGGTCTCGGGGATATTGGCATGCACTTCGGAACCGCGAGACCTGAGTTTGCCGGCGCCCATGCCGACGTTTTCCTCGCCGAGACGCGGCGCCTAGTTGAGCAGGCGGGCTTTCGAATCGGCAACGTTTCGGTGCAGATTCAGGCTGCTCGCCCCACATTCTCGCCGCGCCGCGAAGAAGCGCAAAGTGTGCTCTCGAACATTCTCGGCGCACCGGTTTCTGTCGCCGCGACAACGACCGATGGTCTCGGGTTCGTCGGAACCGGTGCGGGCGTTCAGGTGTTCGCCGTCGCCGCGCTTACCCCGCGTTGATCGTCACATCCATCCCGCGCTGATCGTCGGTTCGGCGACCTCGCGCATCATGAAGGTCGAGTTGGGGTCGGGGCGATACGTCCCAAACGGGTCGCATTCGACGAAGCCTTCGCTTTCGTACAGGGAGCGCGCCGGCAGGAAGGTCGCGTCTGACCCGGTTTCCAGCCACAATGTTGTGATGCCGCGCGATGCGGCTTCATCGATCAGAAACCGCACCAGCAGGCGACCGACGCCCAGGCCGCGGGACTGCGCGGTGGTGCGCATCGACTTGATTTCGGCGTGCGTTCCGCTCAGCGCGGCGAGCGCACCCATACCCACAATCGTGTCGCCCTCCCATGCCGTCCAGACCGTCACATTGGGGGAGCGGAGCGCATCGTCGCTGAGCACGTGACAGCTTTCCTCGGGTGAATCAGCGCGCATGGCAGCCACATGCTCGGCGATGAGCTGCAGGGTTTGCGGATCGGTGAGGTCGTCTTCGCGGATCGTGGGCATGCCATCAGTGTCTCTGGTGTGTGTTTCAGCCATGTTGCCGTACAGGTTCGCGCGGGTATCCGCCGGTAGGCTAGAGCGGTGACTATTCGCCTCCACGACACGAAAGCGCAAGAACTGCGCGAATTTGTTCCGCTCGATGCCTCGAACGTGACGATGTACGTTTGTGGACCGACCGTGCAATCTGGGCCGCACATCGGGCATGTGCGGGCGGCGTTGAGCTTTGACGTCTTGCGCCGCTGGCTGGAGCATGTCTATGGCCGCGTGACGTTCGTGCGCAATGTCACCGATATCGACGACAAGGTTCTCGTGAACGCCAGCAGCCAAGAAGAGTGGTGGGCACTGGCCTACCGCATGGAGCAAGAGTTTGCGGCGGCCTATTCGGCCGTCGGGATTCAGACACCAACCTATGAGCCGCGCGCGACGGGTTCCGTTCCCCAAATGCAGGAGCTGATTCAGATCCTGATTGATAACGGACACGCCTATGCTGCGGCCGGTGACGTCTACTTTGACGTGCGGTCGTGGCCCACATATGGGGCGCTGACCCACCAGTCCATCGACGCGATGGAACCGGCAGCCGACGCGGACCCACGCGGCAAGAGGGATCCGCGCGACTTTGCGCTCTGGAAGGGCACGAAAGATGACGAGCCTCGCTCTGCCGTGTGGGAGTCGCCCTGGGGTGCAGGCCGGCCCGGGTGGCACATCGAATGCTCGGCGATGGCGCGCCGCTACCTTGGCGAGGCCTTCGATATTCACGGCGGCGGGCTCGATCTGCGTTTTCCGCATCACGAGAACGAACTGGCACAGTCGGCCGCGGCTGGCGATGACTTTGCCAGCTACTGGGTTCACAACGGCCTCGTGACGGTTGGTGGCCAAAAGATGTCGAAGTCGCTGGGCAATTTCACCCTCGCGGCTGATGTGCTCGCCGAACGCGATGCCACCGTGGTTCGCTACGCGTTGCTGGCCGCACACTACCGCTCGACACTCGACATCACGCCCTCGACATACGACGAAGCCGAAGCGGCGTTGGGGCGTATTCGCACGTTTATCGAGCGCATCACTCGCAACGGCCAGTCGCTCGAGGGCGGAACCATTGCCGCGGAGTTTGCGGCGGCGATGAACGATGATCTGGGCGTGCCGCAAGCGCTCGCGGTCGTGCACGATGCGGTTCGCCGCGGAAACACGGCGCTCGATGAGTCTGATGCGTCGGCAGCCATCGACCTGGCGCGCGGCGTGAACGCAGCCATGCGGGTTTTGGGCTTTGAGCTGACCGCGTCGCACGGTTCGGCTTCGCGCGCAGAGGGTGCTCTCGACGCCCTCGTGCAAACCATGATTTCGCAGCGGGCCCAGGCTCGCGCTGAAAAAGACTGGGGTGCGGCAGACCGCATCCGAGAAGCAATTGCGGCGGCGGGCATCGTGCTCGAAGACACCGCCGACGGAACTCACTGGAGTATCAATGACTAAGCCAGGACGCCCCGGAGCGCGCAAGTCGAGCTCGAAGAAGGGCGCAACGAAGGGTACCGGCGGCCTCGGCCGTAAGGCACTCGAAGGCAAGGGCCCGACCCCGAAGGCCGAAGACCGCGCATGGCACCCGGCGGGTAAGCGCAAGGCCGCTCAGGAGCGCTATGCCGCTGCCGGCGGCCAGGGCAAGATCGGCGCGAAGCGTCCGACCGACATGAGCCGTGCCGCACGCGCCAAGGCAACCGACGACACCGAGACCGTCACCGGTCGCAACTCGGTTCTTGAGGCTCTGCGCACCAAGATCCCCGCGACCGCGTTCTACATCGCCCAGCGCGTGGAGATGGACGACCGCGTCAAGGAGATGCTGTCGCTCGCATCGAACCGCAACATTCCCGTACTCGAGGTCACTCGCCCGGAGCTTGACCGCATGGCCGGGTTCGATGGCGTGCACCAGGGCGTGGCTCTGAAGGTTCCGCCGTACCAGTACGCGCACCCGCAGGATCTGCTCGAGAAGGTCATCAGCCGCGACCAGGTTCCGCTCTTCGTGGCTTTGGATGGCATCACCGACCCGCGCAACCTCGGTGCGATCATTCGTTCGACGGCAGCCTTCGGCGGTCAGGGCGTCATTCTGCCGCAGCGCCGCTCGGCACACGTCAACTCGGCCGCATGGAAGACGTCGGCCGGCGCTGCCGCTCGTATCCCCGTGGCCGTGGCGCCGAACCTGACGACCACGCTCAAGGAGTTCAAGAAGCAGGGTGTGTTCGTCCTGGGTCTTGACGGCGATGGCGACGTGCAGCTGCCCGCACTGGAACTCGCAGATCGCCCCGTCGTGATCGTGGTTGGTTCCGAAGGTAAGGGCCTGTCGCGCTTGGTCGCCGAGAACTGCGACCAGATCGTGTCGATCCCGATTTCGGCAGCAACCGAGTCGCTCAACGCCGGCATCGCGGCAGCGGTCGCGCTGTACCAGGTGGCCACCGTGCGCGGAGCAAAAAAGTAGCAGAACAGTTTTTCAGATGTGCCCCGGATCGGAATGATCCGGGGCACATCTGCGTTTGGTTGAGTGCAAGCAAACGAAGGGACTCTCATGGCTCGCATTGCTGTAATTGGCGGAACCGGTTACGCCGGAAAAAACATCGTGGCTGAGGCTGTCGCCCGCGGACACCAGGCCGTGTCGATCGCGCGCTCGGTGCCGACCGAACGACAGGACGGTGTGCTCTACGCCGAGGGCAACATTCTTGACCCGCAGAGTATTGCGGCCGCGGCGGACGGTGCTGACGTCGTCGTGTTCGCGACGTCGCCGCGCGGTGACATGGCTGGCGCTACCCGAACTGCCGTGGCAAATGTCATCGACGTGCTTCCGGCTGACGTTCGCGTGGGAGTTGTCGGCGGCGCCGGTGGCTCGCTGATTGCGGAGGGCGGCGCACGCTTGGTCGATTCCGGATTTCCCGAAGAATTCAAGGCAGAAGCCCTCGAAATGATCGACGTGCTCGATGATCTGCAGCAGACTGACGCCGCTCACGACTGGTTTTTCATCCACCCTGCTGGCGGTTTTGGGCCGTGGAACGATGGCCCCCGCACCGGAACCTACCGTGACGGTGGCGACGTTTTGGTTGTCGATGCTGACGGAGAGTCCAATATTTCGGGCGCTGACTTCGGCGTCGCCGTCCTGGACGAAATCGAAAACCCGCGCCACATTGGGCAGCGCTTCACCGTCGGATACTGAGTTAGATCCAGCCCTTTTCCAGCGCAATTCGCACCGCTTGTGTGCGGTTCTTCGCTCCGGTCTTACCGATGGCCGCAGACAGAACATTGCGCACGGTCCCGGCTGACAGGAAAACCTCGGCGGCAATCGCTGGTGCCGAGCGTCCGCTCCCCGCGAGCGCGAGAACTTCGCGCTCGCGGGGGCTGAGCGGGTTGGCTCCGTCGATGAGCGCGTCTTGAGCAAGCTTTGGGTCGAGAACACGCAACCCGTCGTGCACCTGACGCACGGCATCGCTCAGTTCATTCGCGGGCGTGTCTTTGGCAACGAAACCGCTCGCACCGGCCTCGAGCGCGCTACGTAGATACCCCGGCCGAGCAAAGGTTGTGACGATCAGCACGCGAACATTGGGATGCTGCTCGCTGATCAGCCGGGTCGCTTCGATGCCGTCGACGCCGGGCATCTGAATATCAAGCAGGCACACGTCAGGTTCGTGCTCGGCCACGACTTGCAGGGCCTCGGCGCCGTCACCCGCGACCGCTACCACGTCAATGTCGTTCTCCAGCGCTAAGAGGGCCGCGAGGGCGCCGCGCACGAGGGCCTGATCATCGGCGATCACGATGCGAATGCTCACCACACCACCTCGACACGTGCGCCACCGGCGGTCGAGGTTCCCATCACAATCTTCGCTCCCGCCGCGGCCGCGCGCTCGCGCATGCCGCGCATGCCGCTCCCCTCGCCGCTGGTCAATCCACGGCCGTCATCACTGACGATGATGGTTCCGGGGAGCAACTGAACGGTGACGGCGCGCGCCTCGGCATGACGCAGAATGTTGGTCGTGGCCTCGCGCAGAATCCAGCTTGCCGTGAGGCCTTGGGCGGGCGATAACACTGAGGGCTCTCCGGTGATCGTGACGGCAATGCCGGCAGAACGAAGCGTCTCGCTGACGGTCCCGAGCTGATCGTCGAGCGACGAAGCGCGAGCGCCCGCGACAGTGCGCCGTACTCCCGCGATCGCCTCCGTTGCGAGCTCCGAAATCTGTCGGAGTTCACCGCGGGCAGCTTCCGGGTCGGTATCCATCAAACGCCCCGCGAGCTGCGCCTTGAGATTGATGACGGTGAGTGAGTGTCCGATCAAATCGTGCACATCACGCGCGACGGCTTCGCGTCCTTCGCTCGTCGCCAATTCGCGGCTGAGCACATCGGCCTCGGCTGCGCGGCGGATCAACCAGGTGGAGATCGAGTTCACGGCGAACAAGAGCACGACAATCATGAGAATGCCGGAGTTGTTGATGCCATCGGGCAAGAACAGGACGCACGCGAGAGTGATGAGAACGGCGACGCTCGACACGGCCCAGTGAGCGACGCGCGACAGACCGTACGACGCGTACGACATCAGGAAGGGAAGGAAGCTCAACGCGGAGGCTCCCGTGGCTGGCACCGAGGCCAGCACAAGCGCGATCAAGATCGCGAGCACGACATACTGCGACATCGGGGGTGTATCTCCCGGCACCCGACCCGAGCGGAACCCGCGCATGAAGCCGACCACGTACACCACGGCAAACAAGACGAGCGATGCCCAGCCGACGATGATCCAGACGGGAGCCGCGCTTGACCGCGTGAGCGCAAAGACGGGGTACGCCAAGAACACCATCCACACAACGGCCATGAGCCAGCCGTAGCGCGCCCACGGGTTGTGTTCGACCTCGGCCGCTACCTTCGCCATGGTTCCAACATACTGAGATCAGCGACGCGAGCGCGAGCGGCGCACCCCGGCCACCACCAGGAGTGCAAACAGTGCGATCCACACCACGACGTTGACGATGGGCAACCACAGGGGGTCAACCTGACCGGTCGTCAGGTGCCCCTCCGTGAGTGGCCACCGGCTGAGCGCGACAAAGCCGTAGAGCGGCGTAAACCGAGCGATATCGAGCATGATGCCGTCAAGGGGCATGAACACGTTGCCGAAGAACGCAAAGAACGTCATCGAAATTGACGCGAGTGCCGCGGCGGAATCGGGATTGAATACGAGCCCGACACCTAAACCGTAGAGTCCGAACATCAGGCTTAGACCCAAAATAATCGCGGCGGCAGCGAGCCAACGCCACGGCTCGCTGGCAGCGGCACCCGTCAGATACCCGACCACAAAGACCAGCACGAGCGCCAGAGCGGCGAAAAACAGGGCGGCGGTGAGCTTGGTGAGCGCGTACCCTGCCGTACTGAGCGGAGTCATCGCGAGCTGACGGCCCCAGCCCTGCTGAGCTTCGCTCGCGGCGAGGGATGTCATGGAGCTCATGGCGACGGCTGTACCGTAAGCGGCCATCGAAATCATGACGTAGAAGGCGACATTGCCATGGCCAGCTGACAGGTCAGCGTAGCCCGCGTTGGCGCCGAATAGCAGGTACATGACGACCGGCATCGTGAGCGTGAACGCCAGCGTGTACGGATTGCGGAGCTGGCGCACGCCTTCCAGGCGCAGCATGGTGAAGGAAATAGCAGTCATTATGAGTTCTCCGTCAGAGCCGCGAAGGCCGTTTCGAGTGTGGGGGCGATGACTTCCAGATCGTGCGCACCTGCCGTGATCAACTGCACGGCGACGGTGTCGGAATCTGCAGCGCGCAAGAATAGTCGGTCAGCGTCGACGCGAACATCGCTGATGCCCGCAGCAACAGCCAAGGATGAGAGCAGGTCATCGCGTCCCTCGCTTGGCAGTGTCGCGGAAATGAGTCGCGCACCGAGGCTGGAGCGGAGCTCGGCTGTGGGCGCGTCTGCCACCACTTTGCCGTGATTCATCACGATCGTGCGGTGTGCAAACTTTTCTGCTTCTTCGAGGTAGTGCGTCGCAAAGATGATGGTGCGGCCCGTCTCAGCCTGTTCGCGCATGACGGCCCAAAAACGGCGGCGGGCGTTCACATCCATGCCTGCGGTCGGCTCATCAAGAACGAGCACATCGGGGGATGCGATCAGGGCGAGCGCGAACTTGATGCGTTGTTGCTCACCACCCGAGCACTTCGATACGCGGCGGCGTTTCAGCTCTTCGAGGTCGGTATTTTTCAGGACTTCTGGCACGCGACTCAGGGCGTCACGACCGTAAAGCGAGGCAATGAGCTGCACTGTTTCACCGACGCTGAGGTCGCTCAGAAGGCCTCCGGTTTGGAGGACCGCGGCGATGGAACCTGTTGACGTCGCCGCAGAGGGTGACGCACCCAGGATGCTGACGCTGCCGCTATCCGGCTTTGTGAGGCCGAGCAGCATGTCGATCGTGGTTGTCTTTCCTGCGCCGTTTGGCCCCAGGAGGGCGACGATTTCACCGCGCCTGACGGCGATGCTGACTCCGTCGACAGCGACAACACGGCGATCGCCCGTGCCGAAGCCCTTGCGGAGGTCGCGCAGGTCGATGGCGGTGTCAGCGGCAGTGGGCTTCTCGCGACTGAGGGTGGAATGCGGTGCTGATGTGTGCATAGCTCAAGCCTGTCGGCTTCGCCGCACCCCGACGAGAGGGCAGTGTCACGACCACATCGTGACAAGTGTCATGGGTACCCTCGTGCTCAGACGCGGTCGCGCCAGTCGCCCGTATCTTCGTCATCCTCGTCGGCCTCGCCGAGTGCGTCGACGTCGATCATAGGCAGCGTCGTCGTTTCCGTGGGCGGGCCCATGATGGTGGCCTCATCGCGGCGGTGGCGCAGCACCGTGGAGATGTAGCTGGAGAGCGCTTCGGCGAGGGGTACCGACGACCCACGGGCCTGCGACATGTACCAGCGGTGCTCGAGCACCTGGTGAAACACTTCTGCGGGCTCGAGCTTGGCGCGCAGCTCAAATGGGATCGCCTTCACGACCGGCTCGAAGACGCGCGTCAGCCATTCGTGCGCGGCCATCTCTTCGTCGGAAGAGACGCGTGCTGAGCGGGCGCGGAACTCATCGAGGTCGTTGAGCAGGCGCTGCGCCTGGTTCTCTTCGACGTCGAGGCCAGTGAGGCGGAGGAGTCGGCGGGCGTGGTGCCCCGCGTCAACGACCTTCGGCTGGATCACCACCGTGGTTCCGTCGTTCGTCGTCTGGATCGACATTTCATCGATGTCGAAGCCGAGCGCGTTCAGCCGGGCGACGCGTTCGGTAATGCGCCACGACTCGGTGAGCGGGAAGGTCTCCTGATCGGTGAGTTCGTGCCACAGCGAGTGGTAGGAGCCGACGAGGCGGTCGGCGATCGCAATGGCGTCGACAGACTCTTCCAAGCGGCCACCCGCGGCGAGGTCGAAGATTTCACCCGCGATGTTGGTGCGTGCCAGGTCGAGGTCATAGAGGCGCTGGCCCTCGGTGAGTCCTGATTCGTGGAGCTCACCCGTTTCGGCGTCGACGAGGTAAGCGGCAAATGCGCCAGCATCGCGGCGAAACAGCGTGTTCGAGAGCGACACGTCGCCCCAGTAGAAGCCGATGTTGTGCAGGCGGACCATCAGTACGGCCAGAGCGTCGACGAGACGGTTGGCGGTGTCAGGCTTCAGCACACCCGTGAAGAGTGCGCGGTACGGCATCGAGAAACGCAAATGTGCCGTTACGAGAGCCGCAGGCAACGTGGTTCCGTTCTTTCCGGAACGACCAGCGATAACCGCAACGCGCTCCACGCACGGAACATCAAGGCGCTGCAAGTTGCCGAGCATTTCATACTCGCGCGTTGCCATCGCCTCTGTCGTCTCCTTCACCGCGACCACGCGGCCCGACAGGTTCGCGAAGCGCACGAGGTGGCGCGACAGCCCCTTCGGCAACGACACAATCGTGCTGCTCGGCCACTCGCCCAGGGGTGTTGCCCAGGGCAGATCGAGTAGGCCAGGGTCGATGGCGCTGGCGGTGATGGTCAAAGATTCCGGCACGATGCCTCCGGGTGAATCAGCAACGCGGCGCAAGGGAAACCCCTGCGCCGCGTTGTTTCGGCGTTCTACTTACGCTGAAGCGATGGCCTTTTCGGTGAGGCGCTCGCCGGTGGTTGCATCGAAGACGTGCAGGTGGCCAGGAACCGGCTTAAGCGACACCGTCTCGCCAGCGTTCGGGTGGTTGCGGCCGTCAACGCGAGCAACGATCTCGTGCTCTGCGTCGGTGCCAGCGTTTGCGCGACCGTAGAGGTAACCGTCAGCACCGAGCTCTTCAACCAGGTCGATCGTGACCGGCAGGCCGCCGTCAGCAGCGCCACCCAGAACGAGGTCTTCCGGACGGATACCGATCTTGACGGTGTCGCCCGTTGCCTTTGCGAGCACGTCGCGCTCAACCGCGACGACCTCGTTGCCCCAGACAACGCCACCGTCGGTGACCTTTGCCTCGAACAGGTTCATAGCGGGCGAACCGATGAAGCCAGCAACGAACTCGTTGGCGGGGCGTTCGTACAGCTCGCGCGGGGTGCCCACCTGCTGCAGCAGGCCGTCCTTCAAGACGGCGATGCGGTCACCCATGGTGAGAGCCTCAGTCTGGTCGTGCGTAACGTAAACCGTGGTGACACCCAGGCGGCGCTGCAGCGATGCGATCTGCGTACGCGTCTGCACACGAAGCTTCGCGTCAAGGTTCGACAGCGGCTCGTCCATGAGGAAGACCTGGGGCTCACGCACGATAGCGCGACCCATAGCAACACGCTGACGCTGACCACCCGAGAGGGCCTTCGGCTTGCGGTTGAGGTAGTCGGTGAGGTCGAGCAGCTTGGCAGCCTCTTCAACGCGCTGGGCGCGCTCCTGCTTGCTGACGCCGGCGATCTTGAGCGCGAAGCCCATGTTCTCGGCGACCGTCATGTGCGGGTACAGCGCGTAGTTCTGGAACACCATCGCGATGTCGCGGTCCTTCGGCGGAACGTCGGTGACGTCGCGGTCGCCAATGAGGATGCGACCCGAGTTGACCTCTTCGAGGCCGGCCAGCATGCGCAGGGTGGTCGACTTACCGCAACCGGAGGGGCCGACGAGAACGAGGAATTCGCCGTCTGCGACCTCGAGGCTGATCTTGTCAACCGAGGCGCGCGTTGCTCCCGGGTAGACGCGGGTTGCGGCGTCAAAAGTTACAGATGCCATGTCATTTTCTCCTTCACCGGCAGGTACGTGCCGGACGATCCGTTGTGAAGTGCGGTGAGGTTACCCACCGTGGCCCGTCGTTGGGCCTCGACCAGTATTACAGACAAAAGCCGATCTGGTGCTTTTCTTCGGCTTTGTTTCAGACGCACTTTCGTTGCTCCGAAGCCCCGTAGTTCCGCGGCTCTCAGGCTTATGGGGCCGCTCTTCTGGGCATTTCTCAGCGTGTCGGACTACCATCGAGAGGTTGCCTACATCGGTAACCGCCCGCGCCCGGCGGGTTGAAATTGAGGTGTCATGTCAAACGAAGAAGCAGAAGGAACGCCTGCGCAAGAGCAGAACGCTCCCGAGGCGAAGCCAGAAACCGGCATCGTTCCGACGACCACGGGTGCTACCCCGGCCGCCCCGGAGTCGCGCCGTGAGGCAGTGCGTGAGAAGGCCCTTTTGGTCTCCGCGCAGCAGAAGCGTTCGCGTTTGATTTGGCGCAGCGTGATCGGTGCCGTTGTGATTGCCGTCGTCGCTGCAGCAGCCATTGTGGTCACCAACGTCGTTGCCAGCGAGACCGGCAAACCGCTGTCTGAGCCGAAGAACCTCGTCAATGGCGGGTTTGTTGTTGACGTTGACCTGGTGTCGTCGTCAACCTCGGCGGGCAACGGAACTATCACCGAACCGACGGCCACGCCGGAAGCGACGCCAGAGGTTCCGGTTGAGGAGACTCCCGATGCGACGCCAACCGCTCCTCCGCTGAACGTCGCGATTTTTGCGGACTATCACGACGCCGACGCCGCGGCCTTCCAGGTCGCGAACGCCGTGCAACTCGCGAAGTGGGTGCGCGAAGGCGCCATCACGTTGACGTACTACCCGATTGCGACTGTCACGGGCCAGTCGAACGGAACCAAGTACTCGCAGCGCGCGATGGCTTCGGTTGGATGCGTCGCCACGTACGCACCACAGAGCCTGTTCGCTTTCCACCACGAACTTCTCGCAACGCAGCCCGCCCCCGAAACGGAGGGCTACACCGACGCCGAACTGGCTGACCTCGCGATTGCGATCGGCGCGGACCAGCCCAAGAAGGTGCGCGCGTGCATCGAAGACGAAACCTTCATGGCCTGGGCCAAAAAGCAGACCGATTCGGTCGCGGGCAAGAAGGTTGCCGACTCGAAGGTCAAGCTCGAGGGCTCGTTCTTGGCGCTCATCGATGGTGTGAAGTACGTCGGTAACCCGAGCAACCCCGCCGAGTTTGCGCAGGCCGTGCTGAAGGCGTCGTCTGACGCGTTCTACAAGCCGACGCCGACGCCCACGCCCTCGTCGACCGAAACTCCGGCACCGGAAACGACCGACGCAACGGTGCCCGCGCCCACGCCGACGGTAGAGGCTACGCCCGCTCCTGGTACGTGAGGCGTGTGAGCAACCGGTATGCTGGTTGCTCTGCCGACTTGGCGCAATTGGTAGCGCACCATACTTGTAATATGGGGGTTACGGGTTCGAGTCCCGTAGTCGGCTCTCGATAAAAGGCCCCGCCTTCTCAGGTTTCTGAGTGGCGGGGCCTTCGGTATTCCCGGTATGCGGTGCGCGACCCCTCATTTACCCCGCACGCGGATAAGCGGGCGTGCGCGAAACGATACGGTTGAACACGTGTGGAGTGTGGACAGAATGAGCGTGCGATGAGTTCGGTGGTGAGCCGCCGTGTCGCGCGTCAGACTATGTGGCAGGGGTAGTTAGTTGCTGAGGCAGCGCCCCTATTGAAAGGTCTGAATCATTA
>CANNEP010000074.1 GCA_947503655.1 uncultured Microbacterium sp. | reverse complement strand
GGACGTCGACATCAACCGTTACCGCTCGCTTATCGAGCGCCTCGGTCTGCGTCGCTAAGCAGCCCGCGTTCAATCGCGCAAAACATTCTTGGAGAGCCGCCCCTGGTGTGGGGCGGCTCTCGTTTTGTATCTGAGCGCCTTCTCGCTCCCGCGCTCCCGGCCCCAGTCTCTGAACCCGCCCCAATGGTTCCGCGGCGCCTTTGACCTGCCCCCTGGTTCCGCCCCATGGTTCCGCGGCGCCACTGACCTGCCCCCCTGGTTTCGCGATGCCACAGCCCCAGCGTTTTTCCTGTTATGCACGACCAGATTTGGCAGACGGGGCGAAACGCCGTGTTTTGAGCGCCGTGGCATGGTTCGATCGTGCACAACAAGGGGCGCGGAACCAAGGGGGGCGCGGAATCAGGGGGACGAAATTAGCGCACGGAGCCAGGGGCGGAACCAGGGCACGGAGCCAGGGTGGAACCAAGGAGCAGAGCCTGGAGGGGGGAGCCAGGGGTGGAACCAGGGCCTCAGAAATTGACGACGCGCAACCCCTCGGCCACAACGCGACCGTTGTGAATCACCGTGCGATCTGCACCGCGGTCCATCACAGCACTCGTCGGCGTCTCGCCGTCGACAAGCAGCAGATCCGCGCGGTCGCCCACCGCGGTTCCGTCGTGCTGACCAATACTGGTCACGCGCGGTGCCGTCGACGACATGATGGACGCGCCACCCAACGACGCGATACCGAGCGCGAGTTCGATGTGGTCATCGCGACGGAATCCGTTGGTGAAAGCCAGTTGCCATGTGCGGTCGAGCATGTCGCCATTGCCGTAGGGGCTCCAGTAGTCGCGCTGACCGTCCTGCCCAAGCCCGAGACGCACGCCCGCTTCGGTGAGGGCGATGGGGGAGAGATGCGTTGATGTCGAGGGAGCGATCGTTGCCATCGAGATATCGAGCTCGGCGAACTCATCGATCAGGCGGCGGCTGACCGCTTCGCTGACCCCGCCGAGGCCGTATGCGTGTGACATCGTCACCTTGCCCTGCATGCCGAGGGCGCGCGTACGCTCCATCACGAGGTCGGTGCTGAAAACGCCGAGTTCGCCGGGCTCGTGAAGGTGAATGTCGACCTCAACCTGATACTTTTCGGCCAGCCCAAACACAATGTCGAGGTGCTTCGCCGGGTCGCGGTCGAGCTGGCATGGGTCAATACCGCCCATGACATCGGCGCCCTGGCGAAGCGACTCTTCGAGATATTCGACAGTGCCAGTCTCGCGCAAAATGCCCGCTTGCGGAAATGTCATGACCTGCACATCAGCGTGCTCGCTAAACCGCTCCTTCGCGGCCATCACAGCATCAAACTTCTCTAGTTTGCAATCAACGTCGACCTGCGCGTAGCTGCGCACGCGGGTCGTGCCGCGGGCAATCATCGTCTCGAGCGTGCCCGCAACGCGCGTCGGCAGGTCGATCTCGGCGGTCCGCCAATTGTTGCGGTCGTTCATCATCATGCCCCACACGCCCGGAGCGCCGGTGTGCGGTCGAAACGGCAGGCCGATGCGCGTTGAGTCAAGGTGCACGTGCACATCACTGAACGAGGGCAGTAACAGGCGACCGCGGCCGTCGACATCGCCGTCAGCGAGCGGAACCATGGCGTCGTGCGCGCTGATCTCGCTGATAGTGCCGTCGGCAATGACGATGTCGACAGCAGGGGCGCCCCACGGGCGAACGTTACGAATGAGCATGATTCCTTTCTGCACACTCATCGCGGGGCGTGCCCCGATTCTGGCGGCGCATGCCGACGTGCTCGAAACTAACGCTCGCGAAACAGCCAGTCCACCCGTGGTTCCACAATCGGTCGTGCGATTTTTCGCACGACCGATGACGACAAGAAGAATGCGATGCCGACCGAACCGACGACGAGAATGATGACCCACAGCCAGTCAGGTTCGAGCCCCACGGTGATCGTGTGATTCTCGCCAGGCACCTTGGTTTCCCGCAGCGGGAAGAGCACGAAGGTGTGCAGGAGGTAGACGTACAGCGTGTAGGTGCCGAGCTTCGTCCATCGATACTCGCGGCGCGGAGTGAGGGTGAAGAACGCCCAGCACATAAGGAGGGCCAGCGCGATCACGCCGAGTCGAATGAGCCCGCCCCACGGCCCGGGGGTCACATTCTCGGGGAGTGAGAGGTCAACGTAGCTCTCGCGAAAGAAGAACCAGCGCTGCATGTTGTCGGCGCGCAATGGTTCCGCGAGCACAAATGCGATGGTGAGTGCCGACGCCAGGAGGGCACCTGCCGCCGCAACCACGGCGGGGTGACGGGGCGCGAAGAAGTCTGCGCGCGTGAGGATCCCTCGGTCTTTCAGCGCCCAGCCGATCACGAAGAACGGCATCAACGCGATGATGCGATCCATGGCGAATGTCGAATCGATCGCGGGCAGGTAGCCGGCTGCGACCGAAATGACAACGGATATGGTGACGGGCCAGCGCAGGAGCGCGAGGTAGGGGATGATGATGCGGAAAACCGCGAGCGCCAACAAGAACCAGAGGGTCCACGACACGGATGCGTAGTTGAGGCTCAGATGGCCACTGATCGCGAACGAGACCGCTGACCAGATGGTTTCAAAGATGAGGTACGGAACCAACAGGTTGGTAATCACACCTTTGATGCTGGAGCGGGTGGGTGGGCCGGACTTTGAGAAGTATCCGGCCATGATCGCAAACGCTGGCATGTGAAACGTGTAGATCACGAGGTAAACCGCGTAGGCGATATCGGAGGCGCGAGACATGGGTTGAATGGCGTGCCCTGCGACGACAAGCACGATGCACAGGAATCGCGCGTTGTCCCAGAACGGAACGCGCGTCTTCTTCGACGACATCTGACTAAACGCTGTCATGGCCCCAACTTACGTATCTGCGCTGAGAAGGCAAGAGAGGTTTTTGTGCTACGGGAATAGATTCGCGTGAATGGGGTTAGATCATGTATATTCAGTTGCATACAAATCGCAAGGAGCGATCGCATGAGCACTTCACAGACCTTCCCCGGTATGCAGTTCGGTTTGATGACCGTTTCTGACATCACACAAGACCCGACTACGGGGCGCACACCGTCCGAGGGCGAGCGCATCAAGGCTGCGGTCACGATGGCCAAGCACGCTGAAGAGGCCGGTCTTGACGTCTTTGCGATCGGCGAACACCACAACCCTCCGTTCTGGTCTTCGTCACCCACGACAACGCTCGCGTACATCGCGGCACAGACCGAGCGCATCATCCTGTCGACGTCCACGACGCTGATCACGACGAACGACCCCGTGAAGATCGCTGAAGACTACGCGATGTTGCAGCACCTGTCTGACGGTCGTATGGACCTGATGATGGGCCGCGGCAACACCGGCCCCGTGTACCCCTGGTTCGGTAAGGACATTCGTCAGGGCCTGCCCCTCGCGATCGAGAACTACGGCCTGCTGCACCGCCTGTGGCGGGAAGACGTTGTGGACTTCGAGGGTAAGTTCCGCACCGCTCTGCAGGGCTTCACCTCGACCCCGCGCCCGCTGGACGGCGTTGCACCCTTCGTGTGGCATGGTTCCATCCGCACGCCGGAGATTGCCGAGCAGGCCGCCTACTACGGTGACGGCTTCTTCGCGAACAACATCTTCTGGCCCGCAGAGCACTACCAGCGCCTGATTGGTCTGTACCGCAAGCGTTGGGAGCACTACGGTCACGGTGCCCCGGAGACCGCAATTGTCGGCCTCGGAGGCCAGGCGTTCATCCGTAAGAACTCGCAGGATGCGAAAAACGAGTTCCGCCCGTACTTCGATAACGCACCGGTCTATGGCCACGGTCCGTCGATGGAAGATTTCACGCAGATGACCCCGCTCACGGTGGGTTCGCCGCAGGAGGTCATTGACCGCTACGCCGGCATGCGCGAAATCTTCGGTGATTACCAGCGCCAGCTGTTCCTGATGGATCACGCGGGTCTGCCGTTGAAGACAGTCTTGGAGCAGATTGACATTCTGGGTGAAGAGGTCGTGCCGGTGCTCCGCAAGGAGCTGGCCCTAAACCGTCCCGCGAATGTTCCTGACGCACCGACGCACGCCCAGCGCGTGAAGGCGCAGTACGGCGACGCGGGCCCGCGGGTCGCCATCCCCAACGCAAACCGTGGCGACAACCTGACCGCAGGTTCCAGCCCCTACCAGGACGCCACGCCGAAGCCTGGTAGTGCCTTCGGCGCCGCTGCAACCCGAAAGTAGATCATGGACACTCGTCGTATCGTTGTCATTTCGGCCGGACTCTCCAACCCATCGTCGACACGCATGCTCGCCGACCGCTTGGCGGCCGCGACCGTTGAACAGCTCACCGAGCGGGGCATTGCCAGTGATGTCCAGACGTTTGAGCTGCGCGACTACGCGCACCAGATCGTCGACAACATGCTCACCGGCTTCGCGCCGACGGAGCTCGAGGCGATGATCCAGCAGGTGACTGACGCTGACGCCCTCATCGTCGTGACGCCGATCTTCTCCACGAGCTACTCGGGGCTGTTCAAGTCGTTCATCGACGTGCTCGACCCTGGCTCGCTCACCGGAAAGCCCGTGTTGATCGGTGCAAACGCTGGCACCGCCCGTCACTCGCTTGCGATCGACTACGCGATTCGCCCACTGTTTGCCTACCTGCACGCTGACACGGTGTCGTCGGGTGTGTTCGCCGCTTCCAGCGACTGGGGTGCGAACGCTGATGACATCGCACCGCTCGGCCGTCGCGTCGACAAGGGTGCGCGCGAGCTCGCCGACCGCATTGCGGCCAACCAGCCGGTGCGCTCCAGCGACCCGTTCGATCCAGCCAATTACCTGGGTGAGGGCAAGTCGTTCGGACACCTGCTGGGTGGGCTGACCGGCGAGTAGTCCTCATGGTGAGCGGTACGCCCTACGGTTGAATCATGACCCGCATGCTTTCGCTGTGGCGCATCATGATCCCGACGCTGTGGCTCGGAATGATCATTGCGCTGTCGTTTATTGAACCGATCCTCAAGTTTCAAGCTCCCGGTATCACGACGCCGCTCGGCCTGGGCATTGGCCGGCTGACGTTCGTCGCGATGGCGGTTGCGGGGTGGACGCTGCTGATTGCGACCACGCTCGTCAGTCTGCGCGGCATCACGCGCGGGGAGACTATCAACCTGGCCCTGATATGGGTAGTGCTGGCAACGCAGACGTTTATCGTGCGCCCGCCACTCACCGCGCGTAGCGACATCATTATTGCCGGGGGAGACCCGGGTGACTCGGTGCTGCACTACGTGTACATCGCGACAGACGTTGCCCTGTTGGTGCTCCTCGTCACGTGGATCACTCGAGCGGCTCGCCGTGCCGCAGCCACGGTTCCGGTTGCCGCATAACCCGTCAAAACACCGGAGGGGCGTGATCGCTGTGCGTCACGCCCCTCCGGTGTTTCCGTATGTGCGGGTAGTTTAGCCGCTCTTGCGGCGGAACTCGCGCTTGTGGCCGGCAACGTCATGCGTCCCTGTCACGGCTCCGCGCGCGTCTTCATGCGCCTCACCGGTGCGCGACTGCGCGTTTTTCTTGGCCAATGCCTCACGGAACTTGGCCTTCATATCCTCGTTATTGTCAGACATGCGGTCAGCCTACCGGCGCACTCCGGGGGATACCAGGGCGAATCGCTGCGAGCCAGTTTTCTGGCTGATCGGTGCAGAAACCGCAGATTGTCAGGCCCTACTGATAGCATCAGAAAGGTTCACTACTGGTGAGCTGACAACTCAATATCAGCGGAGCGGACTGGGCAGAAAGCTGGTCCCCTGTGGTGGGTTCCTCGTCAAGACGCCGGGTGATCTTCTACTGGTGGCCAGCATTAGCGGTTCGCATCAATGATGCACGCTCTTTTCTGACTGTTCCGTTCCTTCACGAAACTCGCTCCTCACACGGAGGCGCGAGTCAAAACAAAGAAGGAGAGACCTCTTGGAAGGTCCTGAAATCACCGCTGCTGAAGCCGTTCTCGACAACGGACGCTTCGGCAAGCGCACCATCCGCTTCGAAACCGGTCGCCTCGCTCAGCAGGCGCAGGGTGCCGTAGCCGCATACCTCGATGACGAAACCATGTTGCTGTCGGCAACGAGTGCATCGAAGAGCCCGCGTGAGGGCTTTGACTTCTTCCCGCTGACCGTCGACGTTGAAGAGCGTTCGTACGCAGCAGGCAAGATCCCCGGTTCGTTCTTCCGTCGTGAGGGTCGCCCGTCGACCGAGGCCATCCTGGTCTGCCGCCTCATCGACCGCCCGCTGCGCCCGTCGTTCGTCGACGGCCTGCGCAACGAGGTTCAGATCGTCGTTACCGTGCTGTCGATCGCTCCCGGCGAGTACTACGACGCACTCGCCATCAACGCTGCATCCGCATCGACCCAGATTTCGGGCCTCCCGTTCTCGGGCCCGATTGCTGGTGTTCGCCTCGCACTGATCCCGGGCATGGGTGCGCACGAAGACCAGTGGGTCGCGTTCCCGAACCAGGAGCAGGTCGGTCAGGCTGTCTTCGACCTGATGGTTGCTGGTCGCGTTGTGAAGAACAACGACGGCACCGACGATGTCGCCATCATGATGGTTGAAGCCGAAGCTACCGAGCAGAGCTGGGACCTCATCAAGAGCGGCGCTACCAAGCCGAGCGAAGAGATCGTTGCTGCTGGTCTTGAGGCGGCAAAGCCGTTCCTCAAGCAGCTCGTCGAGGCTCAGGCTGAGATGGCTTCGCACTCATCGAAGGAGCCGGGCGTCTACCCCGTCTTCCTGCCGTACAGCGAAGAGACCTTCGCGTTCGTCAACGAGAAGGCATACGCCGAGCTCGTCGACGTGTACCAGATTGCTGACAAGCAGGAGCGTCAGAACGCTGACGACGCGATCAAGGACCGCGTCAAGGCAGAGCTCATCGCCAAGGTCGAGGCAGGCGAACTGCCGGCCGTGGCAACGCTCGAGTTCTCGGCTGCTTACAAATCGGTTACCAAGAACATCGTTCGCGGTCGCATCCTCTCCGAGGGTGTTCGCATCGATGGTCGTGGCCTGGCAGACATCCGTCCGCTCGACGCTGAGGTGCAGGTCATCCCGCGCGTTCACGGTTCGGCTATCTTCCAGCGCGGTGAGACCCAGATCCTGGGCGTCACGACGCTGAACATGCTCAAGATGGAGCAGCAGATTGACTCGCTGTCGCCGACGACGAGCAAGCGCTACATGCACCACTACAACTTCCCGCCCTACTCGACAGGTGAGACGGGCCGTGTTGGTAGCCCGAAGCGCCGCGAAATCGGCCACGGCTTCCTCGCAGAGCGCGCACTTGTTCCGGTGCTCCCGAGCCGCGAAGAGTTCCCGTACGCGATCCGTCAGGTCTCCGAGGCTCTCGGCTCCAACGGCTCGACCTCGATGGGCTCGGTCTGCGCATCGACGCTGTCGCTGCTCAACGCTGGTGTGCCGCTGCGCGCCGCTGTTGCCGGTATCGCCATGGGTCTGGTTTCGGACGAGGTTGATGGCGAGACGCGCTACGCAGCGCTGACCGACATTCTCGGTGCCGAAGACGCCCTCGGCGACATGGACTTCAAGGTCGCTGGTACGCGTGAGTTCATCACCGCTATCCAGCTCGACACGAAGCTCGATGGCATCCCGTCGTCCGTGCTGACGGCTGCCCTACAGCAGGCACACGACGCTCGTAACACGATCCTCGACGTTCTGAACGCCGCAATCGACGAGCCCGACGAGATGGCACCGACCGCTCCGCGCGTGATCTCGGTTCAGATCCCTGTCGACAAGATCGGTGAGCTGATCGGCCCGAAGGGCAAAACGATCAACTCGATCCAGGACGAGACTGGCGCTCAGATCTCCATCGAAGAAGACGGAACCGTCTACATCGGTGCAACCGATGGTCCGTCGGCTGAGGCTGCTCGTGCGCAGGTCAACGCGATCGCTAACCCGACCAACCCCGAGGTTGGCGAGCAGTTCCTGGGTACGGTTGTCAAGATCGCTACCTTCGGCGCGTTCGTTTCGCTCCTCCCGGGCAAGGACGGACTGCTCCACATCAGCGAGGTTCGTAAGCTCGCCGGTGGCAAGCGCGTTGAGAACGTCGAAGACGTTGTCTCGGTCGGCCAGAAGCTTCTCGTTCGCATCACGAAGATCGACGACCGCGGCAAGCTGTCGCTCGAGCCGGTCACCGATGAGAACGAAGCAGCAGCTGAGGCTCCTGCCGAAGACTAATCGCTACAAAGGGCCCATCCCCTCGGGGATGGGCCCTTTGCCTTTGTAACCGGAACGTTATGCGCTGTTTCAGAAAAGTTCGCGTCAAACGCAAAATTCCCAGAGAACGCGTTCTACTCTCGGAGAAGACGAAGTGCACCATGCAGGGGTATGGCGCAAAAAGTCGGAAGCGGGTAAATCATGACCAGCGCGGAAGCCATCGCTCACCCCTCGGTTGTGCTCGCGCCAGAAACCCACCCCTCCGCACCGATTCCGGTTCAAGGGCGATCGCTCGGTAGCCGGATCAGGGTGCCGCTTGGCGAAACCGGGTTCTCCATCTTCCCCGTCATTCTTGGCGGTGGTGAGTTCGGCTGGAACGTTGACCAGCAGCACTCCAACGCGATTCTGGATCGCTTCTTCGATCTCGGTGGCAACATGGTGCACACCGCAGACAGCTTCGCTGCCGGTCGGAGTGAGCTCATCATCGGTCAATGGCTGTCATCGCGCGCCGTGCGCGATGACGTGGTCCTGGCCACGCGTGTCGGCGGACACCCCGACAACCCCGGTCTTGGTTCCACCAACCTCGTGCGCGCGGTAGAAGCGTCGCTGCAACGACTCGGAACCACGCACATCGACGTTCTCTACCTGGATGGCACCGACACGCGCGCCGCCACGGAAGACACCCTCGCGACGGCGGAATGGCTCGTCGACACGGGCAAGGTACGCGCCATTGGTGCGCACCGATTCAGTGCCGAACGCCTCGTAGAGTCGCGAATTCTGGCATCCGCCGGCTACCCGCGCATCACGGTCGTCGACGTGCCGTACAACATGGTTCGACGTGATGAATTTGACGGCGACCTGCGCCTCGTCGCCGGCGCCCAGGGGCTGGCCGTCACGCCGTCGCACCCGCTCGAACACGGGTTCCTCTCCGGCGCCCACCGCTCACGCTCACGCCTGCAGCCTGGCGCTCGCGCCGACCAACTTCGCACCAACATGAACCGTCGCGGCACGCGCCTACTGCGCGCGCTTGACGCGATTGCCGCAGAGCTGGGCGTACCGGATGCCGCGGTCGCTATTGCGTGGCTTCGTGCACAGCGACTCATCGTCGCGCCCATCGCCAACGTGTACTCCACGGCGCATGTCGATGAGCTGATGCAGGGCGTTGGTGTCTCCCTCGGGCGTGCCCACCTTGCCGAGCTAAACCGCGCTCTCGGATGACCCGGAGCGCTCGCCTCGCCCGGTAGGGTGGAGATGATCCGGCAAAGAGACGAGCGAGTTCGTGACGCACTATATCTACCTGGTCCGGCACGGTGAGCAACAGGGCGCCGAGCACGGGCTTCCTGATGGCCCCCTCTCTCCTCGAGGCGTTCGCCAGGCCGAAGCTATCGCCGACCGACTTTCGGGTGTTCCGCTCGACGCCGTGTGGCATTCACCGCTCGAACGTGCGAGCGAAACGGCCCGCATCATCGCGGAGCGCCTACCCGCCGTCGAGCCCCAGCCGCACGCCCTGCTCTTTGACTGCATTCCCACCGGAATGGAAGAAGACACTCCTGCCGCATTCGAGCCGTTCTTTGGTTCCATTACCGAGGAAGAAATCGAAGCGGGTAAGGCACAGATGTCTGACGCGATGGCGGAGTTTCTCGGTCGTAAGCCCGGCGACGTTCACGAGCTGCTCATCACCCACAACTTCGTGATTGCGCGGTTCGTTACCGAGGTTCTGGGAGCACCGGCTTGGCGCTGGATGACCCTGAACCAGGCGAATGCGGGTCTCACGATTCTGGCGCAGAAGCAGAGCCGCCCGTGGACCCTCATCACCCACAACGACCTCGCGCACCTCGCATTCGAAGACCGCACCGGTCTGCCCGAGAACACGCTCGTCTGACTCGTCGCGCCTGAGCCCGCGATTTAGGATGGAACAATGACCACCCGCGTTGCCCTCGTTGGCGCCTCCGGCAAGCTCGGAACCATTATTCGTCGCGTTATCGACTCGCTCGACGGCTTCGAGGTGACGCACGCGCTCGGCTCACGCGACACCTTCGCCTCGTTTACCGAGGTTGACATTGTCATCGACGCGACCCACCCGGCGGTGAGCACCGAGGTCGTGGCCGAAGCCATTGCGGCTCGCGTGAACGTGCTCGTCGCTACGTCGGGCTGGTCGGCCGACCGCATCGCGGCGCTGCGCCCCGACGTCGTCGAAGCGGGCATCGGCATCGTCTTCATCCCGAACTTCTCGCTCGGCTCCATCGTCGCGACGGCTCTGGCAGCCGCCGCCGGCCGCCTGTTTGACTCGGTCGAAATCATTGAGGCACACCGCGATACGAAGGTCGATTCGCCGAGCGGAACCGCGGTGCGAACTGCCGAGATGATTGCTGCGGCTCGTGAGATGCCGGTTGCTGCGCCGCACGTTGACCAGCGCGCGCGTGGCCAGCAGGTGGCCTCGGTGCCGGTGCACTCGCTGCGTCGCCCGGGTGTCATCGCCCGGCAAGACGTCATTTTGTCGGGCCCGGGGGAGTCGGTAACGATCACGCACGACACGATCGACTCGGCCGCGGCGTACGCGCCCGGCATCGCGATCGCCGTGCGCTCCGCACTCGACGTCACCGGCATCGTTGTGGGCTTGGAGAACTTCATCGACATCGGCATTGGTGCACCAGCCGGAGCTGACTCGTGAGCAACCGCATCGGTGCCGTCATCATGGCGGTCGTGCTTGCGCTCTACATCGTCTTTGTCGCGCAGCGCGGTGTCATCATGCTCTCGACCGGTGACCCGATTGCAATCGCAATGGGTGTTGCCCTGCTCGCGCTTCCGCTCATCGGTGCGTGGGCGCTGTGGCGCGAAGTGCAGTTCGGTCGGCACTCGCAGCGCCTCGGCAATGTACTGGAGGCCGAAGGCGCACTGCCGCAAGAAGATGTTGCGACCTATCCGAGCGGCCGCCCCCGCAAGGAGGCAGGCGACGAGCTGTTCCCGCGCTACCGCGCCGAGGTTGAAGTGAACCCCGACGACTGGCGTGCCTGGTATCGGCTCGGATTGGTCTACGACGCCGCCGGTGACCGCACCCGCGCGCGTCAGGCGATTCGCAAGGCGATTGCCATCGAGAAGCACGCTACGGCGTAACGCACCCGCTGGTTGCGCTAAGCGTCCAACCGCAGCGGCGCAAGCGAATCATGGATCGCTTCTTCCGCCGTTTCGTAGCGGAACACGAAGCCGTTCTCGAGTAAGCGTTGTGGGCGCACTTCAGCGTCGATGAGCAACATATTGTTGGCGGCTTCGGCACCGATCACCGCGCGCAGTGCAAATGCGGGTACCGGAACCACGTAGGGCTTGTTGAGTTCGCGCGCGACAGCGAAAGTGATGTCGGTTGCCGTGGCGCGCGTGGGGCCGGTGAGGTTGACGGGGCCTGCGAGCCGGTGTTCGGCGACAAATCGCAGACCGGCAACGGCGTCGTCGAGGGAAACCCACGGCCAGCTCTGCGCGCCGGAGGCGAGGCGCCCCGCGAGACCGAGCAAAGTGAGCGGAATAAGGGGTTTGAGCACACTCTCCGGGTGCAGCACGACGCCAATGCGGGCGTGCGTGGTGGGCGTTGTGGTGAGAGACGCCGCGGCTTCGGTGACCTCGGCGAGCTCGGCAGTGAAACCGGTTCCGATCGCTGCGTCTTCGGCAACAACGCCAGCGTCGAAGCCGTAGATGCCGGCAGCGGAGGCATGCACGAAGTGTGGGGCGTCGTCACCCAGCTGCATGAGCGCGCGAGCAATGAGGTGGCGCGGAATGACGCGCGACTGTCGAAACTCAGCACGTTTCTTCTTCGTCCACGGCAACGATCCGACGGAGGAACCGTTGAGGCAAATGACCGCGCTCGCACCACGCAAGACAGCGGGATCGAGCTCATTGCCGTCGAGCCAGCGCACTTCGTCGGCGCTGGTCGGCTCGCGGCGCACGAGCCGCACGACGCGAACGCCGTCGTTTTCGTATGACGAAACGAGGGCGCGCCCGATAGAACCGGACGCGCCCCCGATAACGACGAACTCGTTAGGCAAGCGTTGCCTCGAGCGTGATATCAATGCCGGCGAGTGCTGCCGAAACCGGGCAGCCCGCCTTTGCCTCGGCCGCGATCCGCTGGAAGTCTTCCTCCGAGAGTCCCGGAACCGTGGCGTTCAGGTTGAGGTGGCTGCCGGAGATACCGACACCGGGCTGGAACGTGACAGACGCGGTGGTCTGCAGGCGCTCCGGGGGAGTGCCGTTCTGCGTCAGCGCGTGCGACAGCGCCATGCTGAAGCACGAAGCGTGAGCGGCGGCGATCAGCTCTTCGGGCGTGGTCGTCGAGTCAGAACCCTCCGAGCGTGCCTTCCAGTCGATGTTGAACGTGCCGACACGCGACGTGTCGAGGGCGACGGTTCCGGAGCCTTCGCTCAGGGAGCCTTCCCACACTGTTGTTGCTTCACTGGTTACCGCCATGGGTCCTCCTGTCGTTGGCCTACGTGTTGAGCCTAACGAGGTTTTGGGGGCCGTGGCTAGGGCGTGTTGATCAAGAAGGTGCGGGGTGGCCAGCCGCCGCGAGTTGCGCGGGAGAATGGGCGTGTGAAGAT
>CANNEP010000073.1 GCA_947503655.1 uncultured Microbacterium sp. | reverse complement strand
GGGGGGCCGCACCCCAAATGACTACCGACGGCGCCGGGGGGGGGGTGCCAGGCCCCCGCCCCCCCCCCACGGCGGTTTCGCGTGAGGAGGCGCGGAACAATGCCTTGCGTGGGGCTGAAGAGGTAGACGATCGCGAAGATGGCACCCTGAGTCAGCACCACCAGGGCACCCGAGGCGGCGTCGAGGTAGTAGCTGAGCGTGATGCCGACGACGGCCGCGACCGCGCCGAGAAGTGGAGCGATCCACAACATGCGTCCGAAGCGATCGGTGAGCAGGTACGCCGTGGCCCCAGGGATGATCAGCATGGCCACAACGAGCACGACGCCGATCACTTGAAGCGCCACGACACTGGTCAGCGCGAGCACGCCGAGGAGGAGCGCGCTCAACAGTTTCGGCCGCAGGCCAATCGCGAAAGCGTGCGCGGGGTCAAAGGCAAACAGCGTGAGATCGCGGCGCTTGATAAGTAACACCGCAATTGCCACGACGGCGAGAATGGCGATCTGCAACAGGTCGGCATCGGAGACCCCGAGAATGTTGCCGAAAATGATGTGCCCGAGGTCGGTCTGACTCGGAATGATCGAGACCAGTACCAGGCCGAGCGCGAACAGCGTTGTGAACACGATGCCGATCGCGGCGTCTTCTTTAAGGCGGCTGGTGTCGCGAATCGCGCCGATGAGGGCGACCGCGAGCAGCCCAAAGACGAGGGCGCCCAGCGCGAACGGGGCCCCGAAAAAGTAGGCGAGGACAACGCCGGGCAACACGGCGTGCGAGACTGCGTCACCCATAAGCGACCAGCCGATCAGCACCAGCCAGCACGACAACAGTGCACACACGACGGCGGCCAGAATCGTCGCCCCGTACGCGCGCAACATGAACTCGAACTGGAACGGCTCAAACAACGCATCAACCCAACTCATGCCGCCTCATCCCAGCCGAAAGCACGCGCCAGAATCCGTGGTTCCAACCCCTCCGCCACGTCGCCGTGAAACAGCACGCGGTTGCGCAACAACACAACGTCGCGCGCGAGTTCCGGAAGCCCCGCGAGGTCGTGAGTGGAGACGATGACGCCGCGACCCTCGGCTGCCAGCTCAATCAGCACCCGCGTGATCATCGCCTCTGACGGCTTGTCGACGCCGGCGAAGGGCTCGTCGAGTAGAAGCACCCGGGCGTCCTGAGCGATCGCCCGCGCCACGAACGCCCGCTTCTTTTGTCCGCCCGAGAGCCGACCAATCTGGCGATTCGCGAGATCGCTCAACCCGACGCGGTCGAGGGCGGTGTCGACGGCAGCGCGGTCTGCACGCGAGGCGCGACGAAGGACGCCCTGCTTGCCGTAGCGGCCCATCATTACGACGTCGCGCACACTCACCGGAAACGACCAGTCGACTTCTTCGGCCTGCGGCACATAGGCGACGGCTCCAGAGGCACGGGCGGCTTGCGGGGTCTCGCCGTCAATGCGCACGGAACCACGAGCCGGGTTGATGACACCCATGATGGTGCGAAACAGGGTCGATTTACCTGACCCGTTCATTCCGATGAGTCCGGTGACCGTGCCGTGTTCAACCTGCAGGTCGACGGCGTCAAGGGCAACCACGTCACCGTAGCACACGGTCACGCCCTGCACATCGATGGCCAGTGTCATGGGGTTCCTTGCGCGAGCGCTGCGACGATGACGTCAACGTCGTGTCTGATGAGGTCGAGATATGTGGGCACCGGCCCGTCGTCGAGTGAGAGCGAATCGACGTAGAGCGTGCCGCCGAAGCGGGTGCCGGTCGCGGAGACAACCTGCAGCATGGGTCGTTCTGACACGGTCGACTCACAAAAGACAGCCGGAACCTCGGTGCTGTTGACGACGTCAATGACGGTTGCGAGGCGCTGGGGTGTCACCTGTTGCTCCGCGTTGACCGGCCAGATGTACGCCTCCGTCAAACCGGCGTCACGGGTGAGATAGCTGAACGCCCCTTCGCACGTGACGAGCGTGCGGTGTGATTCGGGGATCGTGGCAAGCGCCGCAACGAGGTCGGCTTGCACGTCGTCGAGCTCGGCGACGTACGCTTCGGCGTTCTGGGTGAAATCGGCGGCGTACTCGGGAGCGAGCTTTGTGAACTCAGCAGCTAACACGGTCGCGAAGTGCTGCACGTTAGCCGGGCTCATCCAAGCGTGCGGATTGGGCTTGCCTGCGTACGCGTCGCTCGCGATGTCGATGGGAGTGAGACCGTCGGTGAGCGTCACGACCGGAACGTCGAGATCTGCGACGAACTGGTCAAACCAGGCTTCGAGCCCCCACCCGTTTTCGATCAGCAGGTCGGCATCGACGCCCTGACGAATGTCGCCGGGCGTCGGTTCGTACCCGTGAATCTCGGCACCGACCTTTGTGATCGATCGCACCTCAATATGGTCACCGCCAATTTCGCTGGCGATATCGGCCAGCACACTGAAGGTGGCGACGACAACCGGCTTCTCCCCCAATGATTCGACAGGGTCGCTGCATGCCGCGAGCCCGGCGGTGAACGCACTCAGCACGGCGACGCCGACGATTCTGCACATTCGTCGGGCAGCATTTTTAGGCATACCGAAAACAGTACCTTTTCGGTGCACCTAAATCAACGTCGGGCATACACATAATTGCCCGGAATTCCGCGGAAGTAACGGAATGGTAACGGCGTCATGGGTGGGTGACGTGAGGCAATCTCAACGCCCGGTGCGCGCGACCTCGGAAGCCCCGTTTACATGGTTTGTTCAGGCTTTTCATCAGTTTCGCCCAGATCAGACGCTCAGGGTTTCTGAGGTGCCGCCCCGAACGGCACACTCGCCCGCCGAAGCCCACGCACCCGAGCGTGAGGGCCGTGACTGCGAAGCCACAGCGGCGCGCTCTGCCACCGAGAGTCGGTGGGTTCCCACACAGAAGTATTCGTTATGCCCTTCTTCCCCCTTTCTTCCCGCCCGACCCGTCACGCTCCGTCGAAGCGCACCGCTGCCTTCGCCCCTGCCGGTGCCATCGTCGCAATCGGCACCCTCGGAGTCTCCGCTCCGGCTGTTGCCGCAGCCCTGGTTCCGACCGCGTCCAAGCAGATGATGCCGGCCGTTCAGATCACCGAACTCCGTACTGCCATCACCACCGCCGAATCTGCGGTGCAGGATGCTGGTGCGGCCAACGCCGAGTTTTACGCCGCGAACATCTCGGTCGAAACCCTGACCGTCAATTCACAAGAGCTTCGCGCCGACATCGACAATGCGATGAACCTGAGTGGGGTGCCCGCGCGAGCCCTGGCCGCCAAGACGGCACAGATCACGACCGAAACCGAAAAGGTTGTCGGCGCGACGGCCGCCCTGCGTGCTGATGTTGTGGCAACGCAGGAGCGTATTGCTGCGGAGCAGGCCGCGGCCGCACAGGCCGCCGCTGAAGCTGCAGCCGCCGAGGCTGCAGCGGCCGCGAACACCCCCGATGGTGCGCGCAATACCGCCGCCACGATCGCACTGAACGACTATGGCTGGGGTGCAGACCAGTTCTCGTGCCTGGAGTCGCTGTGGAACAAGGAGTCGGGCTGGAACTTCCAGGCCGAAAACCCGAGCTCCGGTGCCTACGGCATTCCGCAGTCTCTGCCCGGCGACAAGATGTCGTCGGTCGCGGGCGATTGGGCAACGAACGCCACGACGCAGATCATTTGGGGTCTGCAGTACATCGATGCGGTGTACGGCAGCCCGTGTGGCGCGTGGGGTCACTCGCAGGCGACCGATTGGTACTAAGCCGCTGATTTTCCGGCCGGTGCGCGACGTCATGTTGCGCACCGGCCGTTTTGTCTGTGGGTGCTGAGAGAATCGACGGGTGACGGCAAACGCAACACCCTCCTGGCGTGATCGCCTCGGTGTTGCCTCTGCACCCGCCCGAGACGGCCATGCCGACCTCGGCCTCCTGTTTCAGCTGCGCACGTTGAAGCGCGAAGGCAGCCAGTGGACGTCACCACAAGCCTCCCCCGCGACGTCCGTGCGCAAGCGCGGCACGCAGCGTCTCGGGGTGCGGCCCGCGCTCCGCAGCAAGAGCGGCAACTGGGTCACAAGCGACATCACGTGGGGCACCCTCACATACAAGGTTGAGCGACTCGGGCTCGATGCTGCGCAGGTGTCGTGGTTCACACAGTTTGCCGCTCTGCACCGCACCAGTGGTTCCGGCTTCCGTGCGTCGGAGAGTGATTGGCTCTACCTCGACGATTTCGCGAGCCCGCTGCTATGGCCGTTGCTCGAGTCTGCAGCGAGCGCTGGCATCACGCTATTGACGGGTAAGAAGGCGACGCGGGTTGATGTGGCGCCGGCGGCACGCGTGGTTGCCGAGGTGGCACCGGACGGAACCACGGGGCTGCGGATTGCGCCGATGGTCACGATTGATGACGTGGGCGTGACGCCGACAGGTGTCGTGGCCGATCACGGCATCTATGTGTGCACGTTTGACCCAGACCTTCGTGTGATGCTGGCGCCGGTGCCGGGCGCGGGGCTCGACCTGGTGCGTGACGAAGCCGAAGTCATTCGGGTGCCGGGGGCCGACGTCGAGGAGTTTTGGGAGCAGGTGTACCCGACGCTCACGACGCAGATTGGCGTCGCGGGGCGCGGTATCGAACTGCCCGAAGTGCGCGAAGAGACGGTGCTCGTTGTCGAGTATCACCCCGGCGACACCGTACTCCTGCGCTGGGAGTCGTGGATTGGTTCCGCTCACCAGCCGCTTGCCGCGGGCCCCGTCGATGTGCCCGAGAAACTGACCGGTGCGGATGCCGCGGTGTTCGTGGCGGAAGAGCTGCCGATGCTGGAAGCGAGTGGCATTCGCGTGCATGCAATCGGTGAGAAGCCCGAGTATCGGGCGACCGTCGAGGCGCCGACGCTGCGTCTCGCTGCGGTGCCGACCAACGACAACGACTGGCTAAGCCTGGGGTTTGTCATCATGCTGGGCGACTACATCGTGCCGTTTGCTCGAGTGTTTGCTGCGCTCAGTCGGGGGCAGACGAAGTTGTTGCTGGTCGACAAGTCGTATCTGTCACTGAAGCAACCCATTTTCGACAGTCTGCGCGAACTCATTCATGAGGGCGCACAGCTCGAGGAATGGGAGACCGGCGCGATCGTCAGCCGCTACCACGCTGACCTATTCGAGCCGTTTGAAGATGAGTCTGACCAGCAGCCTGAGGCTCTCGCGTGGCGGTCGGCGGCGCGTGCGCTGACCCGTACCCCGTCGCCAATCGACGTGCCGGCGGGCATCACCGCGACGCTGCGCGGGTATCAGGTGGAGGGGTTCCGTTGGCTCGCGCACCTCGATGCGCACCGTCTCGGCGGCATCCTCGCCGATGACATGGGCCTCGGTAAGACGCTGCAGACGATCGCGCTCTTACAGCACACGCAGGGGTCGGATCGGCCAGCACTCGTTGTGGCGCCGACGTCGGTTGTGGGCGGATGGGGCGATGAGATTCGCCGCTTCGCTCCTGCGCTCAGCGTGGCGGTCGTTGGCTCGACGAAAGATGTCATTCCTGCGGATGCCGACGTGGTCATCACGTCGTACGCGCTGTTTCGTTTGGAGTTCGACCGCTTCGAACGTCAGCGCTGGCGCACCCTCATTCTTGACGAAGCGCAATACATCAAGAATCCCGCGTCTCAAGTGCACGAGTGTGCGTATGCGCTGAACGCCGACGTGAAGTTCGCCCTCACCGGCACCCCGATGGAGAACAGCCTGCTTGATTTGTGGGCGCTGTTGCGGGTCGTGGCGCCTGGGCTCTATCCGTCACGACTGCGGTTCACCGACCGCTACATCAAGGCCCATTCGGCACAGCGCATCGCCGAGTTGCGGGCGCGGATTCGCCCGCTCATGCTGCGCCGCACGAAGCAGAACGTCGCTCTCGAGTTGCCGTCACGCACCGAGCAGACGGTGACTATTGACCTCGGACCCGAGCACCGCCGTCTCTACGACCTGCACCTACAGCGCGAGCGGCAGAAGATTCTGGGGCTCGTCGAAGACCTCGATCGCAACCGGTTCATCGTGTTCCGCTCACTCACGCTGCTACGCATGCTGGCACTCGACCCTTCGTTGATCGGTGACGATGGCACCCGCCCGGGCGCGACGACCAAGCTTGATGAGTTGCTTGACCGCATTGAAGACTTGGCGGCCGAGGGCCACCGCGCCCTCGTGTTCAGTCAGTTCACGTCGTACCTCGCACTGGTGCGTTCCCGGCTCGAGGCGCGTGGCATTCGGTACGAATACCTCGACGGAACCACGACAAACCGCCCTGAAGTGATCTCTCGTTTTCGAGAGGGGGATGCTCCGGTGTTCCTCGTGAGCCTGCGGGCGGGTGGTGTTGGCCTGACGTTGACTGAGGCCGATTCGGTGTTCTTGCTCGACCCGTGGTGGAACCCGGCAACCGAGGCGCAGGCCATCGACCGCACTCACCGCATCGGGCAGACGAAGCCCGTCATGGTCTATCGCCTCGTCGCACGTGACACGATCGAAGAGAAGGTGGTGGCGCTCGGCGAATCGAAGCGCGCGCTATTCACAGAAGTGATCGATGGCGGCGATTTGTTTGCTGGCGCGTGGACGGCCGACGATGTGCGTGGATTGTTGGCGTAAGTTCGGCAGATTCGCCCTGCAGCGTCTCTGACTGCGCCAAACTGGTTCCACAGATTTGTGCGGGCAGCCGATGACCGGGTGCCGGTTGAGCTGAAGGAGAATCATGCGCGGAGTAGTCATGCACGCCCCCGGAGACGTTCGCGTCGAAGAGCGCCCGGATCCGGAGATTCAACTGCCAACCGATGCGATCATCCGCGTGACCGCGACCTGTATTTGTGGTTCCGACCTCTGGCCCTATCGCGGACATGACCGCGTGAACCGTAAGAACATGGGTCACGAGTACATCGGCGTTGTGACCGAGATCGGCGCCGACGTGACGTCGCTCGCGGTCGGCGATCACGTTGTCGGTTCGTTTATGACGAGCGACAACACGTGCGAAATTTGCGAGGCGGGATTCCAGTCGCGTTGCATTCACACGACCGGCATGGGCTCGATCGGCACACAGGCGGAATACGCGCGAGTTCCGCTCGCCGACGGCACGCTCGTGAGGATGCCCGGCGAACCGTCGGCTGATCTGGTGCCGTCGCTGCTCGCTGCCTCAGACGTTTTGGGCACCGGATGGTTTGCCGCGGTTGCCGCCGAGGCGGGCCCGGGCAAGACGGTTGCCGTGGTTGGTGACGGCGCGGTCGGTTTGCTCGGCATTCTGGCCGCGAAGCAGCTCGGTGCGGAGCGCATCATTGCGATGAGTCGTCACGCCGACCGCCAGGCCCTGGCCCGTGAGTTCGGTGCGACCGACATTGTTGAAGAGCGCGGCGATGAGGGTGTTGCTCGCATCAAGGAGCTCACGGGCGGTTACGGCGCACACAGTGTCGTCGAAGCCGTCGGCACGCAGGAGTCGATGCAGCAGGCGATTCGCGCGTGCCGTTCCGGTGGCCATGTCGGCTTCGTCGGCGTCTCCCACGGTGTCTCACTCGATGGTGCTGAGCTGTTCGGCAAGACCGTTCACCTGATGGGTGGCCCGGCTCCCGTGCGACGCTTCTTGCCCGAACTGATCCAGCTCATTTGGGACCGCAAGATCAACCCCGGCGCTGTCTTCGACATGACGCTCCCGCTGGAGGACGCCGCCGAGGGTTATCGCGCGATGGACGAACGCCGCGCAATCAAAGTGCTATTGACACCCTGACCGCGCGACGTTCAAACGCAACGCGAAACACTAACTCTCTTCGAGTTCATCACTACTTACGCTTCGGCCATCCTGCCTCGGGCGAATGAGCGGCGCTAAGTCAAACCCCTGTGCACGCGCATAGTCGAGAAACTCACGCTCGATCTCAGGGTCGATAGTTGATGTGCGTGCGAGCAACCAAAGATTCTTGTGGTCGGGCGTCCCGACCAACGCATGTTTGTAGTTCTCGTCAATCTTCAGCACCCAGTAGTCTCCTTCGGTGAACGGAATCCACCGAAGAAACTCAGGCATGAACGACACCCGCAACTGGGCGGGTTCGCCCTCCACGGGCTTTGCTCGGCCTATCGACTGGACCGGCTTACCGTCCTCGTCATAGCACCGGTTGTCGACGCGAACGGTGCCATCGTCGTTCATCGTGTAATGCGCGGTGACGCATGTGGCCTTGTCGTCTTCCCAGCGCATGGGAAGACGGGCAATTTCGAACCATGGGCCCAGATACCGCTCGAGGTCAAGCGCAGGCAGGGATACAACGTCAGTCATCGTGATCTCCGTTTCGTGTCGTTGCCCGTCACACTACGGTGCGTGAACACCCACACCAATGGGGTTGACGATGCCTACGCGGGCGGCTATCTCTGGCGGTCGCGCTCGATAGGTGGAGGCACGATCCGTCATCGAAGGCAGTGTCGCGTGCAAGAACCGAACAGGAAGTCGCGCTCACGACGAACCTTCGCGGGCCGCTTTCGCGGCAGCACGCTCTTCATCAGACCGGCCCACACAAATCTGTGTGCCGTCGACGTCTTCAACGGTAAACCAGCCGGCGCCGTCGGCGGTGCGTGCGTCGACCACGAGCTTCATTCCGCGTGTGAGGAGGTTCTCTAGCTCCTGCTCGCGGGTGTTGCCCGAGGCGACCGCGTCGAGATGAATGCGCGGCACAAACGTGTCGCCCACCTCACCGTTGTCGGGTGGCTGGAACGCGAAATACACCTCGGTTCCGGGGATCCGATACGTGATGAAGTCGTTTGCCGACGTGATGTCGCCCTCCGGCTCGAGCCCGAGGATTTCGGCCCAGCGGGCGCCACTGGCCGCGTGATCACGGCACGTGATGTTGATGGCTTCTAGTCGTGCTGACATGATGCTCCTTTGCGTCGGATGCGACGATACGCCGTCCCTGGGACATTGCACCAGAGCCAGTGCCAGCCGCATTCAATCGGCGATTTTGTCAGATGAGACCTCGCGATGAAACCCCTACCCCGGGGGCGGCAATTGCCCGTACCGTGGGGGCATACGGTCGCCGATGCAGTATTTCCGTGGGGTACGTCATCCTGAGGGCTATCACGGCCGTGGCCGCAAGCGCGGGTTCTTCGAGGGCTGGTACATCAAGCTCGTCTCCCCCGATCTCTCCCAGCGCTGGGCGCTGATTCCGGGCATTTTCCGCGGCGGCAGCTCCGATGGTTCCGTCGACGAAGCCTTCATCCAGGTGCTTGATGGCGTGGGCGGGCGATCCTGGTATTTTCGGTTCACGTCTGACGAGTTTGAGGCTGATGAGTCGCGCATGGCGGTCACGGTCGGCAGCAACCGCTTCGATCAGAGCGGCGTCATGCTCGACCTCCCGATGATCAGCGGATCCCTTTCGTACGCGACGCCGATCGACCCGTATCCGGTGACGCTGCGGCGCCCGGGAATCATGGGCTGGTACGGCTACCTGCCGATCATGGAGTGCTTTCACGGCATCGTGTCGTTCGGCCACGGCCTCGCCGGCACGCTCGTCATTGAAGACAAGCTCGTCGAGTTCACGGACGGTCGCGGGTATATCGAGAAAGACTGGGGCACGGCGTTTCCGTCCAGCTACGTGTGGCTCGCAAGCAATCACCTGCGCGATGCCGCTGGCGCCGAAATCGCGGGCTCGCTCGTAGCGTCATGCGCGATCATTCCGGGCGTCGGGCGCACGTTTCGCGGGTCGATCGTTGCCCTGCGGTACCCCGATCGGCTCGCGACCTGGGCGACGTGGAACGGCTCGCGCGACGACGAGCTCACGATCGACGACTCCCACGTACGCTGGCGCATGCACGGCCCCGATGGCACCCTCACCCTTCGCGCCGAGCGCTGCACAATGGTTCCGGCGCCCGCAATCAACAGCGACTCGGCCGCCCGGAGCGCATCGCCGGCGGCAGTGATCGCGGCGATCGCTTCGCCATCATCGCCCAGCTCGAGCGCGCCGGATGCATGGAATTCGCGCGCCTGCACAACGAACACCGCGATCGCATCGCGCAGTTGCGATGCCGGGGTTTGCGGTGTCGTTGTCATGTCTTCACCCTCTCACCAACCTCCGACGTTGAGAGGGCAAATATGGCCGATCAGAGGGCAGTTAGCTGGGAGAAATTGTCGCGACGGAGCGCAGTCGAAATCAGCCCCATTCGTGAGCCCGTCGCCTCAGGAATCGCCACGCTTTGCCCGCACCGCGGGCTCCACGCCAGGCTGGCCCGATGCTTATCACGTACGCCGCCGACAAATATCCCTCACGCGAAGATCTGGTCGATCTGTACGACGCTGTCGAGTGGGCTGCATACACGAATGACCCGGATCGCCTGGCCTCAACGGCGGCCGCCTCATTCACCGTGGCGACCGCGAGAGATGAATCGGGCATGCTCGTCGGCCTCGCACTCGTCGTCGGCGACGGCATGACAATCGCCTACTTGCAAGACGTTCTCGTTCGCCCTTCCCACCAGCGGCATGGCATTGCGCGCGAGTGGCGCCGACGGGCGTTCGAGCCTTCCGCCGACGTGCGTCAGAAGGTTCTCATGACCGACGATGAGCCGGAGCGGCGCGCGTTTTACGAGTCGATTGGCTTCACCGAGGTTCGCGAACTCCCGTTTCCCATTCGCGTGTTTGCGCGGCTCGAATAGACCCAAGTCCCACTCAGCGAACTCATGAGAAACAAATCACAAAAAGATAACGACAAACCCTTCCCTTCGTTACCCCGCCGTTATATAGTCATTGCACGGTAGTTGTTTTGCTGTGGCAGCTACCGGCATGTGATTGCAGGACACTCTTGGTGCAAGGGATAGAACCGGCCGGAAGCCTCTCCGGCCGGTTCTACATTTCTCCCGGCAGAACGCCTAACCCATACACACGCAACAACTCGCGAACCGCACCCCATGGCTCCGCCGTCACCCCATGGTTCCGCCGTCACCCCATGGCTCCGCCGTCACCCCATGGCTCCGCCGTCACCCCATGGTTCCGCGCGCACCCATGGTTCCGACCCGCGCCAGCTCACTCCAGAACTGAGCGCCTGGTTCCGGAACCACCACCACCGCCGTGCACACACCACCAGCCGTCGACAACAACCGTTATGCACGCACACCTGTGACTCATGAGGCTCATGTGGCTGGTGGGGCACTTATTGCGTGCGGACCATTTTCAATCGTGCATAACGGTCGTTGACATCGCCCTCACGACCCGGAACCCCGAAAATCCGACAGGCCGCGAACCCTCAAACCCCGCCGCCTCCGCCGCCGCCACCGCCACCGCCGACGGAGCCGCCACCACCGGAACCACCGCTCGACGATGAAGACGAAGACGCCGGCGTGAACGACTGCACGACCGAGTTCAGCGCGCTCACCTTGAACGCTGTGTGGCCGGTGTACCAGTACGGCTCGTAGCCACCGACGGCGTAGTAGTCCTCGAGCGTCTTGGTCCACTTCTTCTCAAGCCCGAAGACCACAGCGAAGGGCAGCAGCGGCTCGTAGAGCTTCAGCATCGACGCCGGGTCAGCCGGGTTCACGCGCACACGCTCAGCACCCTCGGGCGACTGCAGCATGCGGATGCGATCAGCCTCAGCCCAGTCCATGAACATCTTGAGCCCCGCGAGGTGGTCACGCACTTCAGCACCGCGGTCAGTGAAGGGCTTCTTCGACACGAGCGATCCCATGAACATCGACAGCACCGCAACGCCACCCGCCACGATGAATCCGAAGCCGTTGTTGCTCTGCCCGTAGATGATGCCAGCCGTCAAGAACGCGAGCGCCGTCAGCACCACACCGACCAGGAAGAAGACCACCCGCAGTAGCGGGCTCGGCTTGCGGCGCAGCCCACCTCGCAACTGTGCCTTCTTCGTGTCCAGGCGCATTTGTTGCAGCTTGGCGGCGCGACTCGATGACGGCTTGCCGCTCACGGTGGTTCCGGGCAGCAACTTCATGCCGAACAGAATCGACAGCATGCGCGCGCCGTTGCCGTCGCCAGCGCGGGTCGCATCGACCAATTGCAGCACGTATTTGCCACGCTTGCCGTCTTCGCGGATCCGCAACGACCCCCGCACAGCCTGCTCCAAAATCTCAGCGGTCACGGCGTGCTGGTTGCCCAGCAACACCGCCGCGTTCATGCCATCAACCCCGGCGGGCGGCTCGTACTGCGGAACGATGATGCCACGCCCACGCGCATCGCGCAGCGCGGTCGCACGCACCACTCCGGCACCCAACAGCCCCGCAACACCAGCACCCGCAACACCCAACTGCCACGGCGCCGCATCTTGCGACATGTACGAACCGTCGAACGCCGTGATGGTTCCCTCATCAAAACCGATCGCAATCGTGACGCCCTGATACCGGTCGAGCGAGACACTCGAGAACTCCCACGTCTGCCCGTCTGCCGACGACGTCAGCGTGCACGGCGTATTCCCGCCACTGTCGCCCCGATAACACGACGCCTTGCCGTTCAGCCCCGCCGCCAGCTCCGGATCAACATGCAACGTCATCGACACCTCGCCGAACGGCTGAGCCCACTCCGCACCAATGACATCCCAATAAAACTCGTCGACATTCTCAGCCGAGTAATTGCGCATCACATTGTCGACCGTGTACGTGAAAACGTAGGTCTGCACACCGTTGACGTAGTCGTCACCACGCGACGTCATGAGGTAGCTGCCGTCTTCGGTTTCCGTCTCGGCGTTGCGCGAGGCCCCGTTTTCATCCGTGATCGAAATCAGGTGCGGCTGCAACGGCGCCCCGTTGTACGTCGTCGGTAGAATGCGCCGCATGCCGCGGTTCGTGTCGAGGTTTATGAAATTCGCGACGAACGTCTCGGTCACCAGCAACGAGCCGGTACCATCCTCGCCAGGCGTGAGCTCGTAATCCACGTGCACGCTGTCGAAGGTGAAGTCATCGACACCAGCGGCTACAACATCAGAGAGCGGAACCACGGAGCCAGCAGAGAGCGGAACCACCGGTTGCGTCGCAGACGGAACCACGGCGGCTGCGGGCAACGCCACGACGCCGAGGCCCAACGCCAAACCAACAGCGACGAAATACTTCCGCAGTCTGCTCATGGGGCTATCTTAGGAATCGAAACCCGCGTTCGTCGCCATGTGACGCACATTATATTCATACGTATATAATGTGGCCATGAGTACCCGACGACTTGCGACCGACGCGTGGGAGAGCCTGTTCCGCGCCCAGCACGAGATTCTCGCGGAGCTCTCGACTGATTTCGACAACCGCGAGATCTCCCAGGGCGAGTACGACGTGCTCCTCACCGTGACTCGAGCCCCCGAGATGACGGCGCGACTGCGCGATGTCACCGCCCGCATGCTCATCAGTCAGCCCAGCGTTTCACGCCTCGTCGACCGCATGGTTCAGCGGGGCCTGCTCACCAAGTGCGCTGACCCAGAAGACGGTCGCGGCTCGCTTCTCACGGCAACCGATGAGGGCGCTCACGCATTCCGCGTGCTGGCCACCGATCACGCGCGTTCGATCGCCCACCGCATGTCGGTGCTTACACCCGATGAGCTGCGCACCCTGCACGCGCTCACCAAGAGACTCCGCGCAACGCACCCCTAACGCAACGCGCCTCTAGGGCGTGTTGATCAAGAGGTTCCGCTCCTCGGTGGGTGAGTCTTGAACGGTGACGCGACAGGAGATCTCTGACG
>CANNEP010000072.1 GCA_947503655.1 uncultured Microbacterium sp. | reverse complement strand
GCTCGAGCAATAACCGACACCCCTGTCTTTCGGCCTGGGCGACACCGGTCGGCGGGCATAGGCTGGTGCCACCCACTGGCGACCCCGAACCGCCGGGGTGGAGGAAGAATGACGAACGCGACAACGGCGTACCGCGAGGCACGCGATCAGCTCCTGGCCCTGCGCGGCGAGCCCGAACGGGCAAACGCAGAGTTCTCCTTCCCCGACGTCGGTGAGTACTTCAACTGGGGCATCGACTGGTTCGATGCGATCGCACGTGGCAACGACAAGACCGCGCTGATTATCGCGGCCGAAGGTGTGCCCGACGAAAAGTACACGTTTGACGAGTTGGCGCGGCGCTCCGATGAGATGGTCGCGTACCTCGCGAAGCTGGGCATCGGCAAAGGCGACTCGGTCATCCTGATGCTGAACAACCAGATCGAGCTGTGGACCACGATGCTCGGCGTTATCAAGCTCGGCGGCGTCGTCATGCCGACCGCCACAGCCGCTGGCCCGACTGACCTCGCTGACCGCGTCGACCGCGGCCAGGCCCGCGCCGTCATCTGCAACGACGAGGACGCAGCAAAGTTTGACGAGGTTCCGGGCGACTACCTCCGCCTCTGCACGACGCCGCGCGACGGCTGGCTCAGCCTCAGCGACGCACACGCGGAGCCCGCGCCCGCCGCCGAGCACCCTCAAACCACCCCGAGTGACCGCCTGCTGTTGTACTTCACCTCCGGTACGACGCAGCGCCCGAAGCTCGTTGAGCACACGCAAGCCTCATACCCGATCGGGCACCTCTCGACGATGTACTGGCTGGGCGTGCAGCCCGGCGACGTGCACCTCAACGTGTCATCGCCCGGCTGGGGCAAGCACGCGTGGTCATCGTTCTTCACGCCGTGGATCGCCGAGGCCACGATTCTCGCCTACAACTACAACCGCTTTGAGGCGGCTGAATTCTTGCAGCAGTTGCGAGAACAGCACGTGACGTCGCTGTGCGCGCCGCCGACGGTGTGGCGTCTGCTGATTAAGGCAGACCTCGGAACCAAGCCGCAGGCGCTGCGGGAAGCCATCGGTGCGGGGGAGCCGCTGAACCCCGAAGTGATCGCACAGGTGCAGCGGGCCTGGGGCCTGCCGATCCGCGATGGCTACGGCATGACCGAAACCACCGCGCAGGTCGGCAACACTCCGGGCCGCCCTGTGAAGCCCGGCTCGATGGGCATGCCGCTGCCTGGCGTGCCCTCGGTGCTCGTTGATCCGGAGACCAACGAGATCGTTGTCGGCGTGGGCGAGGGGGAGCTGTGTCTCGACCTGTCGCAGAAGCCGCTCGCGCTCATGGCCGAATACATCGGCGACCCCGAGAAGACGGCCGAAGCGTGCCGCGACGGCTTCTTCCACACCGGTGACATTGCGTCGAGAGACGCTGACGGCATCGTGAGCTACGTCGGCCGCACCGATGACGTGTTTAAAGCGTCCGACTACAAGATCAGCCCGTTTGAAGTCGAATCCGTGTTGCTGGAGCACCCGGCCGTCGCAGAATCAGCCGTGGTTCCGGCCCCTGATCCTGACCGCCATGCGGTGCCGAAGGCGTTCGTCGCGCTCGCCGCCGGATGGGAGCCGACTGAAGAGACCGCCGTCGCCATCTTGCGGTACGCGCGCGAACACCTGCAGCCGTGGCAACGCGTGCGCCGCGTCGAGTTCGCCGAGCTCCCGAAGACGATTTCGGGCAAGATTCGTCGTGCCGAACTGCGCGCGCGTGAGCGCGAACGGTTCGCAGAGGGACGCACAGGCGACGAGTTCCGCGACGACGCGTTGCGCGGCTGAGCCGCTGGAACGATTGCGCTGAGACCGAACACCGCCCCTACTCAGGTGGTGCCAGGTACCGTTGAAGTATGGCTACACGTGACTTGACCATGGCCGACTTCGAATCGACCATCACTGACAACGACATTGTTCTTGTCGACTTCTGGGCATCGTGGTGCGGTCCGTGCCGCATGTTTGCCCCGATTTACGACCAGGCTTCGACGACGCACGCCGACGTTGTGTTCGGCAAGGTTGACACCGAGGCTGAGCAGCAGCTCGCCGGCGCCTTCCAGATCACGTCTATTCCGACGCTGATGGCGTTCCGTGACAACATCTTGGTGTTCTCGCAGCCCGGTGCACTCCCGGCTGAGGGCCTCGAGCAGGTCATCACTGCTGTGAAGGGCCTCGACATGGATGACGTTCGTCGCCAGATTGCCGAGCAGCAGGCTTCGCAGGAGAACGCTCAGGCGTAAAACTCGCACCTAACGTCAAAGGGATCACCCGCTCATTCGAGCCGGGTGATCCCTTTTGCGTAATGTGCCGAGAGGCTCAGGCGTCGCTGGGCGGTGAAGACTCGGCCGCGGCGATACCCGCGCCTTCGTCGGCGGTCGGCCATCGGTGCCGGTAGAGCGCCCGCAACACGCTCGATGCGGTGTCGATATCAGCCGGGTCAAAGCCGTTCAGCGCCACGGTCAACCCCTCGCGGGTGGGGCGGCGCGCGGTGGTAAACCGCTCTCGACCGGCCTCACTGACCGACAGCAGCGTCGCCCGCTTGTCCGTCGGGTCCGCTTCTCGCGTGATGAGTCCGCGCTCGTCGAGATCCTTAATCATGCGGCTGAGGTGGCCCTTGTCGAGCATGAGGCGTTCGGCAATGTCTGACGCGGTCAGCGGGCCATCGGATGCCAGAAACGACAGCACCTTGTAGGTACCGACGAGCATCCCGGGCGAAACGCGATTCGCGTTCTCCCGGAACGACCGACGGATGTGCCCCATGAGGTGCGTGAATTCGCTTTCCAGTTGCCGAATGGCCGCCTCGAAGGCGTCCGGTGCTTCCGCATTCGTCATGATGTGCTCCGGGTGGAAGAATCGGCGGCAGAACCAGGTGCAGACGACGCGACGGATGGTTCCGTTGCCATGTCGGCTTCAGACGGCAGGCGCACGGAACCGGTGCTCACTGGCACATTGGCGGTGACAGCTGCGAGGGCGGCTTCGTCTTCAGCGAGACGCTCGGTGTTGGTCTGGCGGCCCAGCGGCGTGTTCGGCAGGGCGATCACGGCGATCAGGGCGACGAGAGCCAGCGGCACGGCGATCCAGAACGAGAACGCGATGGCCTGAGCGTACGAGTCTTCGACGATCTGACGGATGCCGTCGGGCAGCAGCCGTACCTCGGGCATGGTTCCGGAGGTCAACTGCTTGAGCGCTTCCATGCCTTCCTTGCCGGCAGCGGCCGCAGCCTTCTTCAGAGCCTCAGCGTTGGTTCCGAAGAGGTCCACGAGGCGCGTTGCCAGCATCGCACCCATGAGCGAGACACCCACCGTGCCACCGACCGAACGGAAGAACGCGACTCCCGACGAGGCAACACCCATTTCGGCGGGCTTTGCGGTGTTTTGCACGACGAGCACGAGGTTCTGCATCGTCATACCGACGCCAGCACCCGCGAGGAACATGAAGATCGACAGCAGCCAGAACTCGGTGTCGTAGTGGATCGTGGTGAGCAAGAACGAACCCACCAGCAACATGATCGACCCGGTGACCATGTAGATCTTGAACTTGCCGAATCGGCTGATGAGCTGCCCGATAACGATGCTCGAAATCAGCAGGCCACCGATCATCGGCAGCGTCATCAGGCCCGCCTCAGTGGGAGAAGCACCGCGCGCCATCTGCATGTACTGGCTGAGGTAGACCGACATACCGAACATAGCGAGCCCCGTGGCGATCGATGCGATGACCGACAGCGTGAAGGTGTGGTTGCCGAACAGCGACATCGGAACCAGGGGCTCCTTGACGAAGAGCTCCACGAGGACGAAAGCGATGATGCCGACGCCCGCGCCGACGCCCATGAGGATCGACGTTAGCGAGTCCCACTCAAACTGCGAGCCACCCAGGGTGACCCAGATCAGCAGCAGCGATACTGAGACTGACAGCAGCACAATGCCGAGATAGTCAATGTGCACGCGTCGCTTCGGGTGGCGGGGCAGGTGCAGCGTGATCTGCAGCATGATGAGGGCAGCGATGGCGAACGGCACGGCGACGAAGAAGTTCCAGCGCCAGCCCATCGAGTCGGTGATGAGGCCACCGAGGAGGGGGCCGCCGACCGTGGCGAGCGCCATGACCGCGCCGAAGAGGCCGGCGTAGCGGCCACGCTCGCGCGGGCTGATGATGTCGGCCATGATGATCTGGCTGAGCGCGGCGAGACCACCCGCACCGATACCCTGCACGGCGCGTGCCGCGATCAGACCGGTGGCGGAGTCAGAGAAGCCGGCGACAGCGCTCGAGGCAACGAAGATCACGAGCGCAATCTGAATCAGCAACTTGCGGTTAAAGAGGTCGGCAAGCTTGCCCCAAATGGGGGTCGAGATTGCGGTGGTCAGCAGAGTCGAGGTGATGACCCAGGTGAAAGCGGTTTGATCGCCGCCGAGTTCGTGCACGATGACGGGCAGCGACGTGGAGACCACGGTGCCAGCGATCATCGACACAAACATGCCGAGAAGGAGGCCAGAGAGCGCTTCGAGAACCTGCCGGTGGCTCATCTGAGGGGGAGTTGCGGGAGATGTCATAGGTAAAGACTTAGCCATTCATTAGTTGAGTAAAGTCAACGATACATCGCACTCCGTTGACAAAGATCAACTAACTGCGGCGCATAGGAAACGTCCAGCCAGGGCTTACCTGAACAAGAACCCAGAGACTCTCAGGAATTGCGGCGTGGTCGGAGTAAGATGAAACCTTGTTGTTGGCGTTTCTGTTCGCCTCACAAGGCCGATAGATAGGACCAAGGTGGCGCTCGCTGAAGAACCGCGTGATGTATTCGCGGTAGCAGCCGATCGAGAGCGGCACTTTCGACCGAGCCATGTGGTTCCGGTCACCCTCGCAGAGATCGTGACGGCCCTGCCCGGCGCTCGACTTGTGGGAGATGGTTCCGTCGCCGTGACGGGCGTTTCGCTTGACTCGCGATCTGTGTTGCCCAGCGATCTTTACGCCGCCCTCCCCGGGGCACACGTACACGGTGCACAGTTCGTTCGCGCCGCGCTCGAGCGCGGCGCGAACGCGATCGTCACCGACGAAGCCGGGCTCAAGCTCATGGGTGATGCTGGCATTAACGCCATCGTGCTCGATGACGTCCGCGGCCTGCTGGGCGCTGTCAGCGCCGCGGTCTATGCGACGGCAGCACACCAGCCGCAACTTTTTGGTGTCACCGGAACCAACGGTAAGACCACGACGACCTTCATGATCTCGTCGCTGCTGCGGGCACTGGGCGTCGGAATCGGAACCATCGGAACCATCGGCATCGCCGTTGGTGACGACTATGTTCCTTCGACGATGACGACCCCGGAGGCTCCGCAATTGCATGGGCTCATGGCCCGCATGGCCGAGAACAATATCGATGCCGCGGTGATGGAAGTCTCTTCGCACTCGATGGTTTTTCAACGCGTCGGAGGTCTCCGCTTCGCAGTTGCCGGCTTTACGAACCTGTCGCAAGATCACCTCGACCTGCACGGCACGATGGAGGCTTACTTCGACGCGAAGAAGGCGCTGTTCCAAGCCGAGCACGTTGACCGCGCCGTCGTCGTTGTCGATGACGAGTGGGGTCAGCGTATGGCGTCAGAGACCGGCGTGCCAGCGGTCACGGTGAGCACCGATGGTTCGCATGACGGTGACTGGGTTGTCTCTGGCGTGGTTTCGCTTGAGATCGGCCACTCTTTCACGCTGTCGCATCGCGACGGACGATCGCTTGACGCGGTCGTCGGGCTTCCCGGCCGGTTTAACGTCTCCAATGCGGCGCTCGCGCTCGCGATGGTCATCGAAGCAGGCTATGACGTGGCCGATGTCGCCGCGGCCGTAAACTCCGACCAGCGCCCACTCTCACAGGGTGTGCCGGGGCGTATGGAAATCGTGAACACGTCGCCGACCGTCTATGTCGACTTCGCGCACAACCCGGGCGGCCTCATGCGCATGCTGGAGACCGTGCAGACCGCCACCGGTCGTGTGATCTTGGTGTTTGGCGCTGCCGGAGAACGAGATGCTCTCAAGCGCGCTTCGATGGGTGAGATTGCTGCGCGATACTCCGACATCGCAATCGTGACCGACGATGACCCGCACACCGAAGATGCCGCGTCGATTCGCGCCCAGGTTATCGAGGGCGCCACCGCTGAGCTTCGCGAGGGGTGCGAAGTGCTGGAGATCTTCCCTCGTGCTGACGCGATTGCTGCCGCGATCGCGATGGCGGCGACTGACGACATCGTTGTGATCGCCGGCCGCGGTCACGAAACCGTGCAAGACATTGCCGGTGCGCTCATCGACATCGACGATCGCGAAGAAGTTCGCAAAGCCATCTCGCAGACGACCGGGCGCTAACTCTCGACCGCTGCCGAGGTTCCGCTCTCCGTCGGTGCTGTCGGCGCTTCGACGAGGTATTAGTCAGCGAGGGCGAGCGCGCGGAACTGTTCGCGAGTGGCGCGAGACGGAACCACGTTGCCGGTCGTGCGGCTGTAGAGCTCGTCGATCAGGTTGGTAGCGAGACCCACGAGCTTCGAGATTTCGGCGTCGTCGCGGTCAACCCACTGACACTTGGGCTCGTCGTGCAGGGGAACAAAATTGTCGTGCTCTTCCCACACAAACAGGGTGCGCTCGGCTCCCAGCACGTGCTGCTGCCACCAGATCTGGCGCAGGTAGTTGCGGGGGATTGAGCGGAACGGCTTATTGGTCGTCTTGATCTCGGCCAGCGTGACGCGGCCCTCGGCGTCTTGCTTGATGCCATCGGGAGTCGCCAAGTGACGCTTTTCCACCTCGGCGTGGAAGAGTGCTGACGACGACATAATGCCGTGCGTCGCGGCCATCCAGCCGGCGATCTCGGGCTCACGGCGGCGGCCGTGGTCGGTGTAGGCGTTGCCGCTGAAGCGCGCGCCACCACCAAGCTTGGCCGTGGCGGCGCGCTGAATCGAGGCCGCTGACGACAGCGTCGCGACGTCGGTCGCGGTGATGCCGCGCGAGCGTGCTCGCACCCACGCCACCCGGTCACGGGAGTCCGCAACGATTCGGGCAGCAAGTTCAGGAGTCACCCTTCGAGGCTACGCTTTTTTACGTGTTGCTCTGACCTTGAGGCGGTGCGTCGCCGGAACCACGGCCTCGATTTGGTGTGACGGAGAGCGTCGGCTATTCTGGGGGAAGCCAAAGACCGTCGGTCATTGTCATGTTCGCATGGCAATCGAAGCACTGCTCAGCAGAGGCCCACGCAGGTGACACGAAATATCTTCTGATTGCTCCGTGCGCTTGCGCCGGAGCTTTTTTGTTGCGGTGAGGTCAAGGCAGACACCCCGCACCCGCGCGGTGTTATGTACACATCAAGGAGTGACCATGGCGCAGAAGGATGCATCGGTCGTTGAGCTCACGAAGAACTTCGAGAACGCCAACGCCGTCCTGCTGACCGAGTACCGCGGTCTGACGGTAGCCCAGCTCAAGCAGCTGCGTACGGCTATCCGCCAGGACGCTGAGTACGCCGTGGTGAAGAACACGCTGACCAAGATTGCTGCCAACAAGGCAGGAATCACGTCGCTTGACGACGACCTTAAGGGTCCGTCGGCAATCGCATTCGTGCACGGTGACTTTGTCGCCACCGCGAAGGCTATGCGTGACTTTGCCAAGGCAAACCCGCTTCTCGTGATCAAGGGCGGCGTGTTCGAGGGCAACGCTCTCACCGCTGACGAGATCAACAAGTACGCCTCGCTCGAGAGCCGTGAGGTTCTGCTGGCGAAGGCTGCGGGCATGATGAAGGCAACGATGGGCAAGGCAGCTGCCACCATCGACGCTCTTCGCGAAAAGCTGGAGTCGGCCGAAGCTGCGTAAGCAGCCCCCGATTCTTCGACAAACCACATTTATCTAGGAGATACCACCATGGCTAAGCTCACCACTGAGGAGCTGCTCGAGCAGTTCGCCGGCCTGACCCTCGTTGAACTGAGCGAGTTCGTCAAGGCTTTCGAAGAGAAGTTTGACGTTACCGCTGCTGCTCCCGTTGCAGTTGCAGGCGCAGCTGGCGCTGGCGCTGCAGAGGCTGAGGAAGAGAAGGACTCGTTCGACGTCATTCTCGAGGCAGCTGGCGACAAGAAGATCCAGGTCATCAAGGTCGTCCGCGAGCTCACCTCGCTCGGCCTCGGCGAGGCTAAGGCTGTCGTCGACGGTGCACCCAAGGCTGTTCTTGAGGGCGCAAACAAGGAAGCTGCTGAGAAGGCTAAGACGGCCCTCGAAGAAGCTGGCGCAACGGTTACCGTTAAGTAATCACGCTTCGCGTTTTTACACAGGGCTCCGGGTTCTCCCGTGGCCCTGTGTCATTTTCTGCGGGAGTCTCGTTCTTGTCCCGTGGTTCCTGGTTCCGGAACCATCGACAACCGTTATGCACGCACCGTCACGGTGTTGACGTGGACATTTGCCACTCCAGTAACACCATTAACTCCAGTAACAGCAACTCGTGCATAACGGTCGTTGTGTCCAAGCCGCGGCAGCCTGGCTGTGGTTCTGTGGTTGCGTGGTTGCGTGGTTCCGGAACCACGGGCTGGCTAGGGGCGCGCAGACTCGGGTGGAACGGTGGTGGAGTTGCGGATCACCATCGTGGCCGGTGCCCACACCCGCTCGGGCGGGCTGGTCGGGTCGGCAATCAACCGCGTCAATAACTCGACGGCCGTTTCGCCTTGGTCGCGCGGGCTCTGCCGCAGCGTCGTGAGCGAGAACATCTCGGCGTGGGCGTGGTCGTCAATGCCGATGACGCTGAGGTCATTGGGGACGCCGAGGCCCTGACGCCGAGCCGCGATGACGGCACCAATCGCGACCTCGTCACACACACCCACGATCGCGGTGGGGCGCGTGCGGGGGGAGCTGAGGAAGTCAACGGCGGTCGCGTAGCCGTCGGGCATATCGACTTCGCATGGAATGTGTCGTGCGAACTCAGCGAGGCCAGATTCGGCCATCGCGGTGCGGTATCCGAGCAAGCGACGGGTGTCACCAAAACTGTGGTCGCTGCCTTCGGCGGCGCCGCCGACCAACGCAATGTTGCTGTGGCCGAGCCCGATGAGGTGTTCGGTTGCGCGCCGGGCAGCGTCAAAGTCGTTGATCGATACGGCACTCGTACCGGCGTCGTAGCTACCGATTGTGACGAGGGGCTTTCCGATCGTGGTGATGCGTTCGAGTTCTCGCGTGGACGGTTCAATGCCCACCGTAATCAGCCCGTCAAAACGACGGCGGCCGAGGTACGTGTCGAACATGCGTTGCCGATGCAGCGAACCGGGCTCAGCAGAAAACAGGGCACAGTCGAGGTCGCGGGCAATCAGCGCGTTCTGAATGCCGTCGACGACTTCGCCGAAGTACCAACGAGTGACGTGCGGCACGATGACGCCGATCGTCTGGGTCTTGCCGGTGGCGAGTGACACAGCGTGCGTTGACGCCACGTAGCCAAGGGCATCTGCGGCTTCGCGCACTCGTTGTCTCGTCGCGGCCGACACGTATCCGCTGCCGGTGAGCGCTCGTGACGCGGTCGATTTCGACACGCCCGCGCGACGCGCAACGTCTGCAATCCCGCTCACAATGCCCTCCCTTGCTCGATTCGCTTCACCAGCCTAGGGGAAGAATTCTCAAAATATGGAACCGGTTCCAGGTTTTGTCTACTGTGGTGCGGTTCGCGATACGGTTCGGGAGCGCTCCCATGCGCGATCGAGAGAGGTTACAGAGTCGTAATGTTGTGAACCCTTGTGCTCGAGCGGAACAGTCAATAGATTCGGCTGGAAACGGTTCCTTATCGAACCGGGAGCGCAAGGAAGAGCTCCTCGCGCTGGAAAGGAGGATCGACATGGGTGTTCCTACCCGACGTCGTTTGCTGGTTGGCGTCGCCGTCGCTGGCATCGCGGCACTTACTCTCGCAGGATGCGCCGAATCCGAAGACGGCGGTGCCGCGCCTGGTGAAGGCGGCTCGCTGGAGGGTGAAACGGTCAAGATTTCCGGCGGTATCACCGGCACCGAAGACACAGCGCTGAACGAAGCGTTCGCTCAGTTCGAAAAAGACACCGGTATTGAGGTCACCTACACCGGAGATAAAGGTTTTGAGGGCAACATCGTCACGAAGGTTGACGGCGGTTCTGCCCCTGACATTGCAATTGTTCCGCAGCCTGGTCTGCTGAAAACGCTGATCGGTACCGGCGAAGCAAAGGCGGCCACAGAAGCAGTCGAGAAGCTCGTTGACGAGAACTGGTCGGAAGACTGGAAGGGCTACGGAACCGTAGACGGCACGTTCTACGCGGCACCGATGCTTGCGAACGTCAAGGGCTACGTGTACTACTCGCCCTCGCAGTTCAAGGAGTGGGGCGTCGAGGTTCCCAAGACGTGGGATGAAATGCTCACCCTCACAGCGACGATCCAGGAGAAGACGAGCGCAGCACCGTGGTGTGTTGGTTTCGCTTCCGGTGACGCTTCCGGTTGGCCCGGAACCGACTGGATTGAAGACCTCGTGTTGCGCCAGTCTGGTGCCGACGTCTACGACAAGTGGATTGCCGGTGACGTGAAGTTCACCGACCCGGAGATCAAGAGCGCCTTTGACGCCGTGGGTGAGATCATCCTCAACCCGGACTACGTCAACGCTGGCTTCGGTGACGTCAAGAGCATCAACACGACCGCTTTCGGCGACGTTGCAGCGAAGCTTGCTGACGGCACATGCGCGTTGACGCACCAGGGCTCGTTCTTGACGGCAAACCTGCTTGACACGACGACCGCGTCTGGCGAGAAGCCGGTTATCGCACCCGATGGCGACCTGTACGCCTTCATCATGCCGGGCATGACAGAGGGCGAGCTGCAGGTTGAAGTTGGTGGCGAGTTCGTTGTTGCCTTCAGCGATGACGCCGCGACGCAGGCCGTGCTTGAGTTCATGGCGAGCAAGGAATTTGCTGACGCTCGCGTGAAGCTCGGCGGTGCCATCTCCGCAAACAAGAACGCTGACCCGACGCTCGCTTCGAGCGAGTTCCTGACGGAGGCCATGAAGGTCCTGCAGGACGACACGACGGTCGTGCGTTTTGACGCTTCCGACCTGATGCCCGCAACCGTTGGTTCCGGATCCTTCTGGAAGGGAATGGTCAGCTGGGTTGACGGAAAGAGCACAGATGAGGTTCTGAGCGACATCCAGGCTGGTTTTAAGAACTAGTCTGGTCGTCACGCCAGAGATTCATGAGGGGTCGAGGCCTTACGCCCCGGCCCCTCACTCATCTCCGGTGCGGCTTCGAGTTCATAGGTGCACTCCGAAGGGGTAATGATGTCTCACAGTCTCGCTACCGAACCGCTCCCGAAATCGGGTGAGTACAACAGCAAGATAACGACCGCCGGTGTGGTCGGCGGATTCGTATTGATCATTGGGCTGATCGTGGCGCTCCTCATGAGCACGCCGAACCCCGAGGCGAATCCACGAACGCTGGGCTTCTCGCTCAACGCCTTCTTCCAGTGGCTCGGCGATATGCAGCCGCTCGTGCAGATCCCGATCGTGGTCGCGGTCTTCGCGGTTGTCGTGGGCTTGATTCTTCTGCTGGTCGAATTCGCACCGCGCCGCGGCAAGGTGTACTTCTGGATTCGCCTGATCGCCACCTTCGCGATTCCGTTCATCGCGTTCATGCTGCTCCGCCCCTACGGCAACGCGATTCTTTACGTCGTCGCGATCGCGCTGGCGACCGGTGGCCTGCTGTTCTTCGCCGACCTGCGTGCCCGCCAAGGTTCCGGCTACCTGTTCCAGCTCATGCTGTTTATGGCGCCCGCGGCCATTCTGTTGGGAATCGGCCTCATTTACCCGGCGATCTCCACCGTGGTGCAGTCCTTCTTTGACAAGGAGGGCGAGAACTTCGTCTGGTTCGAGAACTACCAGTGGGTGGTGACGAACCCTGAGGGCACGTGGTCGATCATCAACACCCTGATTTGGGCACTCCTCGCGCCCACGTTCGCGACCGCGATTGGTCTTGCCTACGCCGTCTTCATTGACCGGGCGCGCGGTGAGAAGGTGCTGAAGGTTTTGGTCTTCATGCCCGTCGCGATCTCCTTCGTCGGCGCCGGCATCATCTGGAAGTTCATGTATGACGTGCGCCAGGGCGAGCAGATCGGTCTGCTCAACGCGATCGTGACGGCCTTTGGCGGTGATCCGGTCAGTTGGCTCGATGCCCGCCCGATTTGGAACACCCTGTTCCTGCTGGTCGTGTTCATCTGGACCCAAACGGGCTTCGCTATGGTCATCCTCTCCGCCGCGATCAAAGCGGTGCCGACGGAGCAGACCGAAGCCGCGGCCCTGGATGGCGCCAACTCGTGGCAGCGCTTCACGAACGTCACGGTGCCCGGCATTCGCGGTTCGCTCATCGTGGTTTTGACCACGATCACGATCATGTCGCTCAAGGTGTACGACATCGTCGCCGTGATGACGGGTGGTCGCGCCGACACCACGGTGCTTGGTTTTGAGATGGTCAACCAGCAACAGCGCTTCCAGAGCTATGGTCACTCATCCGCCCTGGCCGTCGTGCTGTTCCTGTTCGTGCTGCCGCTCATCATCTTCAATGCGAGACAACTCACGAAGCAAAGGGAGATCCGCTGATGAGTGCGACAACGTCAATCGTCATGGACAATCGCTCCGCTCGTGACATCGAGCGCGAAACCCGACGCAATGAAAAGACCGCGCAGAAGCGGCTGACCTCCAAGGGGGCGACGATTGCCGCGGCGATCATCGCGATCTTCTGGAGCATCCCCACCTTCGGCCTGTTGGTGACGTCGTTCCGTCCGGGTTCTGAGTCCTCCACGACGGGCTGGTGGACAGTATTCACGAACCCCAACTTCACGCTCGACAACTACTTCTCAGCACTGACGGCGGGCGGAACCTCGCTGACGCTGGGGGAGTCGTTCATCAACTCGCTCGCCATCTCGATTCCGGCGACGATCATTCCGATCGTCATCGCGTCGCTCGCGGCTTACGGGTTCGCGTGGATTCCGTTCAAGGGCAGAAACGGTCTCTTCGTCTTTGTCTTTGCCCTGCAGATCGTGCCGATTCAGATGGCTCTGGTTCCGCTGCTCTCGCTGTTCTCCCGCGGACTCACGATCAACGACGTCACGATCTTCCCGGGCCTCGCCCTGCGCGACGTCGACCACAGTTTCGCAACGGTGTGGATTGCGCACGCGATCTTCGCTCTGCCGCTCGCGATCTTCATGCTGCACAACTTCATTGCGGAGATTCCGAATGAGGTTATCGAGGCGGCACGCGTGGACGGTGCCGGTCACGGTCAGGTGTTCTTCCGCATCATTCTGCCGCTGGCAATGCCCGCGATCGCGTCGTTCGGTATCTTCCAGTTCTTGTGGGTGTGGAACGACCTGCTCGTTGCGACAATTTTCGCGCCAGACACATCGTTGCCACTGACGCAGACGTTGAACTCGCTCTCCGGCAGTTGGGGCGACAAGTGGTACCTGCAGTCAGCCGGTGCGTTCATCGCGATCATCGTGCCGCTCATCGTATTCTTCTCGCTGCAGCGCTTCTTCGTGCGCGGCCTGTTGGCCGGTGCGACGAAGGGCTAACGCCGACACAACAGGTGAGGGGCTAGCTGTAGTGCCCAGGGACGTTGTTTGATCTGGATGCCCTGACGTGGCGAGAACCTCCAAGGCAGAGTGGAGCTGCTACC
>CANNEP010000071.1 GCA_947503655.1 uncultured Microbacterium sp. | reverse complement strand
CACAGGGTGGGAATCAGCTCCGCAACGTCGCTCAAATTTGCCATACCCCATTCTCACATGCACCACAGATATTAGTAAATAGATACGAGAGAATCTGTGGATGAGAACACCAGACAACCGAACTGTGGAAGAAGTAGCGGCGTGCTCCGTTTCGTTCTGCTCACTCCATGGGTGACGCGCCCGAGCCGCGCGCGCCCGAGCCGCGCGCCGCCCCAGCCCACGCCGCCCTATCCCGTATGCCGCCCAGCCCAACCGCCGCCCGCCACCATAGCTACCAACCGCCGCCCAGCCGCTCACCAACCCCAAAATGATCGACTTCCTCGCAACTTTCGGCCACACTGTGAGCCATGGGTTCAGCGTTGACCACCATCGGATTACCCGTCGCCCTCGGCATCATTATGTTTGGCCTGGGCCTCAGCCTCACACCGGGCGATTTCGCGCGCGTCGTGAAACAGCCCAAGGCGGTCATCTTGGCGCTGCTGTGCCAACTCATTCTGCTGCCGGCGATCTGTTTCGGACTCGTGTTGTTGTTCCAACTCCCGCCGATTCTCGCCGTCGGCATGATGATGCTGGCGGCTTCGCCGGGCGGAACCACGGCGAACCTTTATAGCCACCTCTTCCGTGGCGATGTGGCGCTGAACATTTCGCTCACCGCCGTCAACTCTGTGATCGCTGTGGTCACGCTGCCGCTGATCACGAACCTTGCGATCATGTATTTCAAGCCGTTCGATGACCAGCTCGGTATGCAATGGTCGAAGGTCATTGAGGTCTTCGCGATTGTGCTGCTGCCGGTCGTGCTCGGCATGATCGTGCGGCACTTCGCGACCGATTTCGCCAAGCGCGCCGACCGCGCGGTGCGCATCATTTCGATGATCGTGCTCGTTGTCGTGATTGCCGGCGCCGTCGCCAGCAACTGGCAGCTGCTCGTCGACAACGTCGGTGCCCTCGCCGCAATCACCGTTCTCTTCTGCATCATCAGCCTCGCCGTCGGCTACGTGGTTCCGCGCCTCGCCCGCGTCGGCAAGCGCCAGTCGATCGCCGCGTCGTTCGAGATCGGCATTCACAACGCGACCCTCGCGATCGTGATCGCGCAGACAGTGATGGGCTCGATGGAACTCAGCCTCCCCGCCGCCGTTTACGGCGTACTCATGTTCTTCATCGCTTTCGCCTTCGGGTTCATCATTGGCGACCGCAGCAGCGCGCCAGAAACGCACGCCGACACGGAGGGTGCCGAAACTTCGCGCACCTCATAGACTCAGCCAATGCAGGCTTTGACCGAGGCGGATGTCGCGCAGACGCTCCGCAATGCCACCGCAGAAGAGATGAAGCACCTCACCGTGCCGATCGGCTTCTATATTGCCGACTGGGATCATCAGGATTTCTACGCGTGGGCCGACCCGCGTCACGCCGGCCGCGGATACCTCATCGTGCAGTCCGGCGACGAAGCCACCGGCATCGTGTTGCGTCGCGCCGACGGGCATTCCCGCGTGCGTTCGGCACTCTGCAATATCTGTCACACGATGCAGCCAGGCGACCAGGTCGCGATGTTCACCGCCCGCAAGGCGGGGCACGCAGGGGAGAAGGGCGACAGCATCGGAACCATGATGTGCGCGGATTTGTCGTGTCACGACAACGTGCGGTTGGCTGCTCCGCTCGCGCCCGGCGAGGTACGCGCGAGTGTTGATCGCCGCATCGACTCGACCCGGCTCCGCGCCGAAAACCTCGTCGCGCAGGTGCTCGCATGACAGCCGATGTCGTTGTCGTCGGCGATGCGCTGATCGACGAGCTACGCGACGAACGCGGCGTGCGCGAGTTTGTGGGCGGTGCGGCGCTCAACGTTGCTGTCGGACTGTCACGGCTCGGCCACTCGGCGGCACTTATCGCGATGGTCGGCGAAGATGCCGACGGCGCTCGCGTGCGTACCTACCTCTCGACGTTCGGCGTGACGCTGATCGCCACGCCGTCACCGCTCGGCACGGCTCGAGCTATTAGCGAGCGCATAAATGGCGAACCCACGTACATCTTTAATAACGCGTCGAAAAACCGCTCAATCGTCTTCGGCAGCGCCGAGCGCGACGCCATCCTCTCCGCCCGCGCGGTTGTGGTGAGCTGTATGGCCCTCGACGACCCGGCGCAGGTGATGGGCCTGCGCGCCGCACTTGATGGTTCCGACGCTGACCTCTTTATCGACCCGAATCCGCGCGCCGGCATGATGCGCGACCGCGATGAGTTCGTGCGCGGTTTTGAGGCGCTCATCGCTCGCGCGCGGCTCGTGAAGGTCGGCGATGACGACACCGAGTTGCTGTACAACTCGCGAGTGGAACCAGTGCGCGGCTGGTTGCGGGAGCGCGGGGTGCCGGTGGTGGTTTCCACGCTCGGGCGCGACGGTGCCCGCATCGATACCGAAGATGTCGCCGTCGAGCGCGGCATTGCGCACATGCCTGGCGCCGTGGTGGACACAATGGGTGCCGGCGATGCGGTGCTGTCGGCGATGGTGTCGTGGACGCTCACCGCCACGCAGCCCGTCGATTGGGCAGCTGGCCTTGAGCGGGCAATGGATGTTGCCGCTGCGACCGTTCGACATGAGGGTGCGCTGTTGCAAATTCCTGCGCAACCGGGCGAAAGCTACGACCGCATCGAGACGTGAGTGCGCATCGTTTCACGGCGCTCGACGCTGACACTCGCGGGCGACAAGTTCGATTTTTCCGATCGGCTTTCGCAGGGTAGTATCAGTAATCGCGCCTCCGGTCGGCTGTACAAGTCGGACGGGGATGCACCTGGCAAGTTACCCAAGCGGCCAAAGGGAGCTGACTGTAAATCAGCCTGCATTGCATTCGGGGGTTCGAATCCCTCACTTGCCACCAGACGAAGAAGACCCTGACGAAAGTCAGGGTCTTCTTCGTTTATCCGGCGTTGGAGCCCTCGCTTGCGTGGCGCCGCCCCCACTCACCAGGGCATCAGGTATGCTCGCGCGCGTCTCACACGCACCTGAGCGACGCCAGGGCGCAAATTGCATCCCCGCTTTATAGGCTTGATGGGGCAAAATCTTGCATATAGGGGGCCACCACAATGACACAATCATCGTCAACGGAGCCAGAATTTACGCGTCGCGGACGCAAAGACGCCGCGAAGCGCATCCTCCATGAGGTCAATACGCCATATGGCGTGCACCCCGCGCTGATCCCCGGCATCGGCGTTGACGACACCGGCAAAAAATTCAGCACCAACTGGTGGGTCTTTGTTATCACCGCCGCGTTCGCGGTTGGTTTCGTGGTGTGGGGTCTGCTCGATACCGTGGGCATGGGAACCTTCTCAACCAAGGCGCTGAACGGTGTCTCGTCCGGCTTCGGCTGGCTGTTCTCGCTGTTGACGATCGCGGTGTTTTTCTTCATGCTGATCGTTTCGATCAGCCAGCGCGGCCGCATCGTGCTCGGTGCCGATGATGAGAAGCCCGAGTTCTCTACGGTGTCATGGGTCGCGATGCTGTTCTCCGCCGGTATGGGCATCGGACTCCTCTTCTACGGCCCCTACGAACCGCTCGTCTACTTCATGGCGCCGCCGTCGGGCTTCTCGGGGGAGGCCGAAACCCGCGACGCCATGCTTCACGCGATGGCGCAGACGATGTTCCACTGGGGCCCGATGGCGTGGGCTTACTACGCCCTCGTCGGTGGAGCGATCGCGTACGTTGCCTACCGCCGTGCGCGCTCGCCCCTCATCTCCTCGATCTTCGACCCGATCTTCAGTCAGAAGACGAAAGGCCCGGTCGGCACCGTCATCGACATCTTCGCGATCATCGTGACCCTGTTCGGTACCGCCGTCTCCCTCGGCATAGGTGCGCTCCAAATCGCGCGTGGCATCGAGATCGTGGGTGGCATTGGCCCCGTCGGCAACGGCATCATCATCGCGATCATCGCCGTCCTGACGTGCGCCTTCATCCTGTCGGCGGTATCGGGCGTGAAGCGCGGTATTCGCGTGCTCTCCAACATCAACATGCTGATGGTGGCGATTCTTGCGGCCTTCGTGTTCATCGGCGGCCCGACGCTCTTCCTGCTCAACTTCATTCCGTCATCCGGCGTCGCGTTCTTTAATGACCTCACCACGATGATGCAGCGTTCTCCCGTCGACGGTGCTGAAACCGCCGAGTTCATGAAGACTTGGACCACCTATTACTGGGCCTGGTGGGTCTCCTGGACGCCGTTCGTCGGCATGTTCATCGCGAAGATCTCGCGCGGTCGCACGATCCGGCAGTTCACGTTCGTTGTGATGATCGTGCCGTCCATTGTGTGCCTCATTTGGTTCGGTATTTTCGGCGGAACCGCGATGCGCATGGAAGAAGGCGGCGCGGGTCTCTCGCAGGCAGAAGACAGTCAAGACATCCTGTTCAGCTTGCTCGGTAACTTGCCGATCCCACTTGTCACGTCGGTGATCGCGATGGTCGCGGTGATCATCTTCTTCGTCACGAGCGCCGACTCTGCGTCGATCGTGATGGGTCAGATGAGCCAGCGCGGCAACCCGCAACCGACCAAGTGGGTCACGATCACGTGGGGCGTGGCGCTCTCGGCAATCGCGACAACACTTCTTCTCGCCGGCGGACGCGACGCCCTCACAGCGCTCCAAGCACTCGTCACGGTTTCTGCGCTCCCGTTCGCCTTCGTGATAATCGGCATCATGTTCGCGTGGTGGCGCGACCTCTCCACTGACCCGCTCATTCTCCGTAACAGGTTCGCCGAAGTCGCGATCGAAGAGGGCATCAAACGCGGCATCGAAGAGCACGGCGATGACTTCGTCTTCGAAGCCTCCGCGACCGCGCCCGACGAGGGTGCCGGAGCCTGGCTCGACACCGAAAACCCCGAGCTCACCGAGTGGTACGACGACGCCCGCACCGGCCAGATTGATGTCATCCTCGCGCAGAAGGCCGAGCAAGAAGCTCTCGAAGCCGTCGAGCACGAGGCTCTCGAATCGGTCGAACACGAGGCGATCGAGGCATCTCATCGCGAGGCCCTTGCTGCTCCGGAACCATCAGAGCAAGACCCAGCAGAGGGCGAGTCGCCGAAGGCGTAACGTCGCAGAACACCTGCCGGAACCACGGCGCGACCCGCAACAAGCGGAAGTACTCGCACCGTGGTTCCGGCATTTTCTTTGCATTTGCTGACAAGCGCCCCGTCACCTTGCGCCGTGACAGCCAGCGAACTAAATTACATATGTAAATAACTTACAGATGTAAAGAAGGCTACTGATGGATGACCCCCGCGTCGTACGCTCGCGCGAAGGATTGATGCGCGCCATCGCGGAGTTCCTCGAGCAGGGCGTCGCCCCGACCGTCACCGACATCGTGACGCGCGCCGGCGTGAGCCGACCGACGTTCTACCAGCACTTCGGTGACCTGCAGACGGCCTACGCCGAAACGGGCCTCGCTCGTATTCAGCGGCAGCTTGATCTGATTCCAATGCCCGGCGAAGGGCAGCGCGGCGAAGCGCAAATCGCTCCGACCTGGACGGCGCTCACCACGCACCTGTATGCGCACCACGCCTTCTACCAAACCGCGCTGCGCGAGGCCGGCTCCCGCCGCCTGAGCGATCGGGTCATCGCGTTTATCGCCGATCGCATCATTCGGGCCTCGCCGCTCGGCGCTGCCTACCGGGATCTTCCCGCGGGTGAAATTCCTGACCACATTCTGGTGCTCGCCGCCGGACTCTTTGCTCTCATCGGCCGTTGGCTCGACGGCGATGAGCCTGAGTCGCCCGCGCGGATGACCGAGCGTATCGTCACGGTCTTCCTCTCTTTTAGCTCACGGCCCCTCACCGCCTGAAACCCCGAAAGCCGACTCATGTCGAAGAAGCGCCCCTCTGCGCGCCTGATTTCTCGCCTCCGCACCGGTGTGGTCATCGCGGCCATCGCCGCCATCCCGCTGATCTACGCCGGGGCGTTGACGTGGTCGAATCAAGACCCGACGCACAATCTCGACCAGATTCCCGCCGCCGTCGTCAACAACGACGTTCCCGCGAAGGCAGGTGACAGCACAATTGAGCTGGGCGATGAGGTCACAAAAGAACTCGTCGACTCGACCGCAAAGAACAACTTTGACTGGGTTGAGTATGACGCGGCTGACGCCGCAGCGGCACTCGAAAACGGCGACGTGCTCGCGGTGCTCACCATCCCCGAGAACTTCTCGCAGCACGCAGCATCGCCTGCAGAAGCGAATCCCGTGGACGCCTCGGTCGCGACCATCTCGATCGAAACGAACGATGGCGCCAATATGATCAGCGGAACCATCGCCGCAACGATTGCGACGTCGGTGCGCGAGAGTCTCGCGAGCGAAGTGAGTGCTGCGTACCTCGAGCAGATCTACCTCGGATTCACCGACATCCACACCGGCATGACTGACGCACGCGATGGCGCCACCCAGCTCTCCACCGGCGCGAACGAAGCGAAAGATGGTTCCAACACTCTCGTGGTGGGTCTGACCGATTTGGCGAGCGGAACCGTGACGCTGAATACGGGCGCACAAACGTTGGCAACGGGGGCAGGAGAAGCTTCGACCGGTGCTGACACGTTGGCGCAGGGTCTCGCGCTGCTGTCGCTCAACGCCGCGGATCTGCCGACACAGGCCACGCAGTTGAACACCGGAGCATCCGCGCTCGCGACAGGCGCTTCGCAACTATCGACGGGGCTTTCGACGCTGTCGAACTCAACCACGACGCTCGCGACGGGAGCAGCAACAGCTCGCGACAGTGCACAGCTGCTGAGCGATGGGCTGACCGCGCTCGCCGCTCAAACACCGTCGGCGACAACCGGCGCCGAAGACCTCAAGACCGGAATCGATAGCCTCACCGCGGCCTGGTCCCTGCTCACCGACGAACAGAAACTTGCCTCCCTCAGCGCGCTGAGCAGCGGAGCGCAAGATCTCGCCGACGGACTCAGCGTGGCCGACGCCTCTGTTCAGCAGCTCGCCACCGGCGGCACCCAGCTCGTCGGCTCGTCCGAAGACGGCACCGGGCTCTCCGCGCTCGCCGACGGTGCGACAGCACTCGCGACTGGCGCGACGACGGCGGCAACGTCGGCAACCACGCTCAGCACCGGGGCTGCCACACTCGCCACCGGTACGCAGGCCCTCGCCGACGCCGCACCCACCCTGACCTCCGCAATCGCGACGGCATCCACCGGCGCGACCGATCTCGCGGCCGGTGTTGGTGACCTCGCAACCGGAGCCAGCACTCTCGCGAACGGCACCGCGTCCCTCGAAACCGGCGCTCAAGACGCCTCGACAGGGGCATCAGATCTCGCCACGGGCCTCAACACACTCGCCGACGGAACCACCGAACTTCGTGACGGTCTCGTCGACGGCGCAGACGAGGTTCCGACCTATACCGACGGCGAAGCAAAATCTCTCAGCACCGTCGCCAGCGACCCCATCACGACCGACAACTCGCGCCTCAATGAGGTTGCCGGATATGGCCACGGCCTCGCACCCTACTTCTTATCGCTCGCGCTCTGGGTGGGGGCACTCGCGTTCTACCTGATGTTCCCGGCGATGAACAAGCGTGCATTGGTCTCATCGCGGACCGCCATCGGTGCGGCTGTGAAGTCATATCTTCCTGGTGCAACGATGGCGGTCGCGCAGAGTGTGCTCGCGGTGATGATCTTGACCGGCCCGGTCGGTATCCACGCCGTCAATCCCTGGGGGCTGTGGGGTATCGCGTTGCTGACGAGCCTGACGTTCGTTGCCATCAACCAGGCGCTCATCGCTCTCCTCGGCGCGCCCGGTCGTTTCCTCGCGCTGGTCATGATCGTGCTGCAGCTTTCCGCAGCCGGTGGCACGTACCCCATCCAAACGGCGCCATCTCTCTTCCAGAGCATCCATACCGCACTCCCGCTGACGCACTCGCTCGAGGCAATGCGCTCGATGATTGCGGGCGGCAACCTTGGCGTGAGTGCTGCGATCGGTGTGCTCAGTTGCTGGCTCGTCGGGGCGCTCCTGATCTCGACGCTGGCGGCGTTGTTCGCACGGCGCACGCATCGTGTGCGCTCCGCTGTCACGAGCCCCGACACGCTCGAAGACATTGATGACCCCGCCGAAACCGATGCGAATGAGTTGGGTGAACAGCCAGAGAACCTCGACGACGAACCAGCCGCACCGACGCCGTCACCGGCTACCGTGGAGGCATGACTTCGGAAGCTGACCTGCTCGCCCTCGCCGTCGACATCGCCGACGAGGCGGCAGCGCTCGCTGCGCGGCGCCGTGCTGAGGGCGTCGCGGTTGCCGCGAGCAAGTCGACCCTGGCCGATATCGTCACCGAAGCTGACCGCGAAGTCGAAGACCTCATCCGCACCCGGCTCAACGCGGAGCGCCCGGGCGATGGCTTCATCGGTGAAGAATCTGGCGATGCGAGCGGAACCACGGATGTGACGTGGGTCGTGGATCCGATTGACGGCACCGTGAACTACTCGTTCGGTATTCCTTCTTATGCGGTGAGCATTGCCGCGGTCACGGGCGGTAACGCGCTCGAATCGTGGACGGCACTCGCCGGCGTGGTGTCAGCGCCGGCGCTCAGTGAGACGTTCACCGCTTCGCGTGGTGGTGGCGCCTGGCTGGGTTCTCGACGTCTGGCGGTGTCGACGGCGTGGCCCGCTGGCGCACTGCTCGCTTCGGGGTTTGGATACGACCCCGCGACCCACGAGGGTGATCTCGCGAACGTGGCCAAGGTCATGCCGATCGCCCGTGACTTGCGCCGTATGGGCTCAGCGGCATTGGATTTAGCCTTCGTCGCAGCCGGTCGGTTGGATGGCTACTTCGAGCGCGGACTCAAGCCGTGGGACTATGCGGCGGGGGCTCTCCTCGTTGCCGAAGCCGGGGGAGAAGTGCGGCGCACGATGCTCGATTCCGGCCGCCCCATGTGTGTAGCTGGTACAAAAGAACTCGTGCGTGAAATTCTTGAACGGATAGATTCCTAACAAAAGTGGGCGTTGCCATAGAGTTCTCAGGCGCTCGCATGTAGTGTTTACCTATTCGTTACTTTCTCTCTGAGAGAGTGCAAGTCCCCCCAATCGCCACCCGAATGGCGAACACCCCGAAAGTCCTCCCCGATTGACGAATCAAGCTGAGCGCGTGACCGAAGCACGCGCACACGGTGGCGCACGGCCATCAGAGGCTTTGGCTACACCCACTTCACCTCTGACTCGTCGTGCCATGCGCGCCTTGGCGACCGCCGCAGTCGTTGCGGAACCAGTAACTAAATTCGGCGATTTTGTCGAGAAGAGCGTAGTTGCGCCGGTTATCACTCCGGCTCCGACTCGTCGCTCTCGTGTTCGCTCGGCGGCAACAGTCGTTGAGGCTCCCGCGGCCGAGGTTGTTGAGACCCCCGCTGCTGATGCCCCGCCCGCACCGGTTGCTGAACCCGCACCGGTCGCTGAACACGCTGCGGAACCCGGCGCTGCTTTCGGCCCCGCCGCGACGTCCGTCAAAGATGACACCCCGGCCGACCACGCCGACGCCTTCGAGCACGCTGCTCGACTCTTTGCTTTTACCGGTGAGATCGCGCTGACCGACGTGGTCGAAAAGCCGACCACCGTGCCCACCGCCGACGACCCGCTCAGCGACGTTCGTGGTTCCGAGCCCCGCAAGGCTCGCTCGAACTTCCGCAAGATCGCGACCGCCGGTTTCTCGATGAGCGTGATGGGTGTCATCGGTGCTTTCGTTCTCTCGATGAGCATGCCGTTCATGGGTGCACCAACCGCGAAGCCTGAAACGGCCGCGGCCGCATCGCTGACGCCGGTGGATGACTCCGAGATTCAAGCCTTCGTCGCATCGAGCGAAGTGAACAACGCGACGGTCACCCGTGAAGGCGACTACTCGCAGGTCACCGCGGCGCAGATCGCTGACGAGACCGGTATCAACTACTCGTCCAACGTGTTCACCAACAACCGCAACGCTGCTATTCAGTGGCCCTTCGCGGTCGGTGTTGACATGTCGTACGGCTATGGCATGCGCGATGGCCGTCTGCACGAAGGAATCGACTTCACCCCCGGCGCAGGGGCTCCTATTCAGAGCATTGCCGATGGTGTTGTTCGTATTGCCACCGAAAATGGTGGCAATTATGGCGTGACTGTTTATGTCGATCACCTGATCGACGGCGAGGTCATCACGAGCCACTACTCGCACATGCAGTACGGCTCACTCGCTGTTGTCGAAGGACAAGAAGTCAAGGTCGGAGACCCAATCGGATTGACGGGCAACACCGGTCGTTCGTTTGGTGCGCACTTGCACTTCGAACTCATCGTCAATGGTTCCACCATCGACCCGATGCCGTGGATGAAGGAGCACGCTGGGTAGTGGTCAAAACCACTCAAAAGTGATGCTACGATTTTCTAGTTGCCTGAATCGCTCAGGTACGCCCCGATAGCTCAGTGGCAGAGCACTTCCATGGTAAGGAAGGGGTCGTCAGTTCAATCCTGACTCGGGGCTCAGCCATCTTCTGGATGACTGTGGCAGGGTAGCTCAGCTGGTTAGAGCGCACGACTCATAATCGTGAGGTCGCGGGTTCAAGCCCCGCTCCTGCTACCAAAACAAAAGGTCCCGCAAGGGGCCTTTTGCTTTTCCCCCGCGCGCTACGCTGAACGCATGACTGCCGCATTGCGTGACCGGGCACTCGGATCTTTCCTGGGGCTCGCGATCGGCGACGCCCTCGGCATGCCGACGCAGTGTTTCTCGCGCGAGCTCATCCACGAGCGCTACGGCGTCCTCACCGGATTCGAGCAGGCACCCGCAGACAACGAGATCAGCCGGGGCATGCCCGCTGCCCGCGTCACTGACGACACCGATCAGGCCGTCATGATTGCCGAGCTCCTCATCGACGGTCACGGCCACGTCAACCCGCACCAGCTCGCCGAGCGCTTTCTCGCGTGGCAGCAGCGCATGCAGGCACGGGGTTCCGCAGACCTGCTCGGCCCCTCGACGATCCGTGCACTCACGGCGGTGGCGAATGGAACCTCGCCACACGACTCCGGGAGATGGGGCGACACCAACGGGGCTGCGATGCGCGTCGCTCCGGTCGGTATCGCGACGCCAGCGCACGACGCGACCGTACTCGTCGATGCCGTTGTCGATGCCAGCTTCGTCACCCATAACACGGGCGTTGCGATCGCCGGCGCTGCTGCCGTCGCAGCGATCGTGTCTGCCGGTATCTCCGGATACGACTGGCACGACAGCATCAACCTTGCCTTCGATGCGATCGCCGATGGTTCCACTCGCGGTCACTATGTTCCGGCACCCGACATGCTTGCTCGCGTGCAGTGGGCACTCGACATCGTTGATGAGAACGACGAGCAGACCGCGCTCGACCTGATCGCCGACCTCGTCGGCACGAGCGTCGCAACGCAAGAGTCGGTTCCGGCGGCCATCGCCATCGCACACCTGTTCCGTGGCGATGCGTGGCGCGCGGTGCGCGAAGCCGCAAGCATTGGCGGCGATTGCGACACGATCGCCGCGATGGCCGGCGCGATGCTCGGAGCCCACCATGGTTCCGCCGCCTTCCCCGCCGAGGCGCGCGCACAACTCATCGCCGTCAACGCGGGCCTCGACCTCGACGCGCTCGTCGATGGCCTCCTCGAGTTGCGGGCGGCCGCATGAGCCGGGTCATCAGCACGGGAAGCATCATCGTAGATCTCACGGTGACGGTTCCGGCGGTACCCGAACCCGGCGGCGACGTCCTCGCGTCGCCACTCCAAGCCCTCGTTGGCGGCGGCTTTAACCTCGCGGCCGCCGCATCCCGACATGGCGCGCACGTGGTCTATGCCGGAGTCATCGGAACCGGCCCCTACGGACAACTCGCTTCAGCCGCGCTCGCTGCCGAAGGCATCACCCGCATTCCGGGCGCCGCCGCGACCGGCGACACCGGCGTGTGCATCACGCTCGTCGACGAAAACGCCGAGCGCACCTTCATCACGTCGCCGGGTGCCGAGTCTCGGCTTGCTCCTGAACACCTCGATGCGGTGCGCCCGCAGGCGGCCGATATCGTGTGCGTTTCGGGATACGACGCCGTCTACGAAGGTTCACGCAATGCGTTGACCGAGTGGGTCATGTCGCTGCCGCTCGGCACCACGATCATTTTCGATCCGGGTCCGCTGGTCGCCGATATCCCGGAGCCGGTGTGGAACGCCTTGCTCGCTCGCACCGACGTGCTGACGCTCAACGAGCAAGAAGCCGAAAAACTGACCCCTGGTTCCGTGCCCGCCGAGCAGCACTTCGCGCTTCGCGAGCGCCTTCGGCTGCGACCGGAGACAGCGACCGTCATTCGCCGTGGTTCCACCGGATGCACGTGGCGCTCGAACGGTGCGCACGGTCACGTGTCGGCGCCGCGCGTTGTCGCCGTCGACACGACGGGCGCCGGAGATACCCACACCGGAACCATGGCTGCGGCATTGGCGGAAGGGTTCGACTTGCCGACGGCGTTGCGTCGAGCGAATGTTGCGGCGGCCGATTCGGTCACCCGGCCAGGGCCGGCGACCGCGCCGACGCGTGAGCACCTCGACAGCCTGCTGTCGCCCGCTGAGCACTAACGGTCAGCAGCGCTCTTCAACGTAGGCGTCGTCGCTCGGCGTGGAGAGGTCGCGATCGCGCAGCTCGATCGAGATCGCAGACCCATACTCCTCGCACGCGTGCGCGAAGCCGGAACTGTCGTACTCGATGTCGTACACGCGCTCGCCGTACACCGCCGCGTAGTCGGCGCACTCATCGAACGCTCCGCACTGCTCGACGATTGCGAAGTCGAATCCCTCGGTTCCGTTCACGAAGGTCGCACCCTCGTTGCCGAACCCGTGCTCGGTATCGATCGCATTCTTCTGTGCGATCGCGAGGCCAGCGTCATGCGCGTAGGGCACGACGATCGTGAGGTAGTCGCGAATGTCGCTATGCGTGAGGAGGCCGTCGGATCGTTCGTTGGCGTCGAGGTTGTCGGGTTCGATCGCGTCGAACCCGGCGCTCGCGCACCCGCTCAGCCATTCCTGCTGGATGCCGAACAACTCTTGTCGCTTATCGGCAGTCGATACATCGAACAGCGCCTCGTTCCACTCGCCATCGATGACGAGCGCGCCAGCCCCGTCTCGCAACAGCAGCGTCGGATGATTCGCAAGCCACCATGCCGTGGTTCCGTAGGCCGCCGCGTCGGGAGCGGAACCATCGGGTTGCGTCTGCAGGAGGTTGACGTAGCAAACGTTGTAGTCGGCTTCGGGGGAGGGGAGCTCGGTGCGGTCGCGCACCACAATCGCGGTGCCGTCGGGCGGGGAATAGGAACCACCGAGTTGGTAGGAGAGGGAGCCGTGCGCGGGAGGAAGCGCGTATTCCGTCGACATCGTGGGCGCGCATGCCGTGCAACACGCCGCCAATACAAGACTCGCAAAGATCGCCATGGTGGTGCGGCGGGGAGCAGCAGAAAGCATGTGCTCACTGTACGGACGACAGATCACCGCACGCGAGGGCGATGACGCGAAAAGCGCCCAAAAGGCAAAAACTAGCGTGATTCCGCGGAATCAGTATTGCGACACGCCCGAGGTTTGAGCCGAATTTGCCCGACCCCCGGAAGCCGCGTAAGTTATTACCTGTTCGCCCCACAGGGTAGAGCGAAAGGCCAGAAGGCCTGGCTCCCCTCAAGCGGAGAACATCCCGGTTAGCAAGATCCGCAAGGATGAGCTACAGTGGAAATCCAGCCCCAAACTGTTCTAAACAAACCGCGTGTCGGTTTGACAGAACGAAGCGGCTGGGTAAGATAGAGAAGTTGCCCTTTGGCAGGCCAGTGATGGTTTGGTGGGGGAGCATCCGATCCTTGAGAACTCAACAGC
>CANNEP010000070.1 GCA_947503655.1 uncultured Microbacterium sp. | reverse complement strand
TGCTCGACGTGGCGCGCGCGGCCGTGGTGCTCGCTCTGCCGTTCGTCACGGAGATCTGGCAGATCTACGTTCTCATCGGGGTACTGCAGGCGGCTTCTGCTGCGTTCACGCCGACGTTCCAGGCGGTCATCCCCGATATCGTGGTCGAGGAGTCCGACTACACGCGGGCGCTGTCCGCGTCGCAGGTGGCCTACACGATGGAGAGCCTGCTCAGCCCGGTGCTCGCGGCGGTCGCTCTGACGTTCATGACGTTCAACTGGTTGTTCGTCGGCACGTCGGTAGGTTTCGTGCTCTCCGCCGTCCTGGTGCTCTCGACTCGCATCCCCAATGCGGCACCAAGCGGGCACGCGGATGCGTGGAACCGGGTCACCTCGGGCGTGAAGGTCTTCTTCGCGACTCCTCGTCTGCGCGGCGTCATGGCCCTGAACGTGGTGGTCGCCGCAGCCGGATCGATCGTGGTGGTCAATACGGTCAACTATGTCCGAGATCAACTGGGCGGCACGCAGGCCGACGTCGCCTGGATGCTTGCAGCCTCCGGCGGCGGCACACTGCTGGTCGCTTTGTTCCTGCCACGCGTGCTCGATCGGATCGCCGAGCGGGTCGTGATGATGACCGGTGCCGCAGTTCTGCTTGCTGGCGTGCTGGCGGCCGTCGCGATGACCGCCATCCAGGCGGCTTCCTGGATGATCACGGCACCGATCTGGGTGGTCATCGGCGGCGGCATGGCCTTGATCGTCACGCCCACCGGACGCGTCATCCGAGGTTCGGTCGCGAAGCGCGAGCTCCCGGCGGCCTTCGCGGCACAATTCTCACTGTCTCACTTGGCCTGGCTCGTCACCTACCCGATCGCGGGATGGGTAGGCACAGCGTCCGGCTTCACTCTCGCCTGGTCGATCCTTGCCGCTCTCGCCATCGGCGGTGCCGTCACAGCGCAGATGCTCTGGCCCCGCGAGAAGGAAACCGAGACTATCGAGGCCGCCGATGCCACCGGAGAAGGCGCGGTCGGTGACCTGGTGCTCCGTGAGGAGACCGAAGCCGCCGAAGGCACCCTCGCGGCGTCCCAGTGCGCCTGTGTGCGCACCGCATAAGCGCGCAGGTGGCGGGCGGAACGAATGCTTCCGCCCGCCACCGGCGCGTCGTGCTTGCCGAGGCGCCCGCGATCTGGCTTGTCGATCAGGGGCGAGTCGGTGCTCGCCGGTGCAGCCGAGGTATCCAGTCGCGGACGAGGCCGGTGGCGTCAATCCCTGTGAGAGCGACGAGGGTATCTCCGAGGTAGTGCGCCGTGAGCAAGGGGTCGGCGGAGACGATTTGCGTACTGGACCCCAAAGCGGGATACCCCGCTCCGACCAGGGTGTGTCCGTGGACGCGTGCGGAGAACGGCGAAGACGGCAGGTAGATGCCGGGATCGTCCTCCAGGCCGAGGTCGTGCAACAGAGTCTTGGCCGCATGGGCTCCCTGGGCGACCGAGTCGTCCCAGTGATCGATCCGGTACGAGCTGTGGCCGGGATAGTGGTGCACGGCGACGCCGCCCGCGGCGTAGATCCGTTGGCGCGGCGCGTGCATCGAGCGCAGCCGGCTATCGACCGGGATGCCCTCAGGTCCGGTCCAGGGAGCCGGGGCTGCGGGCAGGGTGCCGTGGGCGACGATCGCCAGGTCGCCGTCGACCTTGGTGCCGCTACGGTCGAGCGTGATGGAGATGCGGTCGGGGTGGGTGCGGATCGCGCGCGGATTGACCCCGAGGTAGGCGGCGTGCTGGGGGTGGTGCAGATCGAGGACGCGCCTGGCGGCGTGCGCACCGATCGCGTTCGCGCCGGGGACGAGCGAACGCGCGATCAGGGCCACGTCGTGGCCGGCGTCGGTGAGCAAAGACGCGGCCTCGGAGGCGAGGATACCGCCGCCGAGGAGCAGGACACGGGATGCGGGTCTGCTCGCGAGTCGGTCGCGGACGCGAGCACCGTCGGCCATCGAGTGCAGGGTGGTCAGGCGCCCCGAGTGGAGAGCTTCGTCACGGCCGAGGATGTCCTCGTCGAGCAGGCGAGGTCTGCTGCCGCTGGCGATGATGAGCGCGTCGAACATACGGGTGGCGCCGGAGTCGAGACGTAGCTCGCGCGTGCGGGGATCGAGGCCGCGCACGGTGTCCGAAACAAGTGACGCACCGGTGTCTGGGAGCGTCGCTTGGTCGGGTTCAAGCAGCCCCGACATGACGCCTTTGGTGACCAGGGTGCGATTGGCGGGCTTCTCGCCAGTGCGGGCGAAGAGCTCAACTTCGATCTCCGGGGCTTGGGTGTGCAGGAGTCTGGCGGCGCTGGTTCCAGCGGCCCCGGCACCGATGATCCCGACCCTCGCGGCGCTCATCCGTCGCCCTGAGTGGTCGCGGTGGGCGCGAACGCGGGCAGCAGGATCGCGTCGATGAACCATGGCGCATCATCGGGGTCGATCCGGCCCGTGCGCACCTCCTCGGCCGCGCCGTTGAGAACGACGTGCGTGGTAGTCAGCAGCCAGGACACCGGCAGGTCGGCGCGGAAGGCGCCTTCGCGCTGTCCGCGCAGCAGCAGCCCGCGCATGCGCGCCTCGGCCTTCTCGTGCAGTTCGCGAATGCGGGCGGCGGAGAGTTCCTTCTGCGCTGTAGCGAGCAGGGCGCGAGACTGGTCGACGAACATCCAGCTGGATGCAACCAAGCGCTGGAAGGCCGCACGCGGGTCGCCATCAAGGGGTATCTGACTGAGCACGTCCTCGGCACGTTCCAGACTGTCCACCAGTGCTGCCTCGATGAGCTCGGCGCGAGTCTGGAAGTGCCCGTAGAGCGTCACCCGGCCCACTCCAGCCTCGGCAGCGATGTCTGCGACGGAAGCGTCGGGGCTTTTGCGGATCGCGGTCACTGTCGCGGCCAGAATCTTCGCCCGGTTGCGCTGCGCGTCGGCGCGCTGGTTGGCCGCGCGGGTCGCTGTCGCCGGGCCGCGCCGAGCGCCGCCGGCAGGCTGGGCCTTCTTCGTCGGCATGCTCCACCTCTCAAGTCGTACTGGAATGTATGAGATAGTGTAGCTGTTGCAACCTGTACACCGATGACCGAGTTACGGTGTCGTCGCCCGATCCGGCGGCGGGACGAAGGAGAGGAGACACGGCGATGAACACGACACGCACGATCACAGGGGGCGCGACATGAGCGATACGAGCACACCCGCCCCCAGGGCAGGGGCAAAGCAGTGGTGGGGTCTGGCGATCCTGGTGATTCCCTCGACTCTGCTGTTCATGATGCTGACCATCCTGTTCCTGGCCGCCCCGAACCTCGCTGCGGACTTGAACCCGACGAGCACGCAACTGCTGTGGATCCTCGACATCTACGGCTTCGTCATGGCCGGCTTCCTCGTCGCGATGGGCGTACTCGGCGACCGAGTGGGCAAGCGGCTGCTGATGGTCATCGGTGCGATCCTGTTCGCCGCGGTCTCCGTTGCGGCCGCGCTGACGACGATCCCCGAGCTGATGATCGTCTGGCGAGCCGTCCTCGGACTGGCTGCGGCGATGATGGTGCCCGCGACGATCGGCCTGATCTTCGTGCTCTTCGCCGACGCGAAGCAGCGCGGCGTCGCCATCGGCGTCTGGGCGGGCGGCATCTCCGCCGGCGTCGCCCTCGGTCCACTCCTGTCCGGCCTACTCCTGGAAGGGTTCGGGTGGCAGGCGACGTTCCTGGTGGCGGTGCCGATCATGGCGCTGGTCGCGATCGGCGCACCGCTGCTGGTGCCCGAGCACCGCGACCCGTCTGCGCGGATCGACTTGTTCAGCGCGCTGTTGCTGGTCGGTGGTCTGCTCGCGATCATCTACGGCATCAAGCGTTTCGCCGCCCAGGAGCCCGCTTGGCCGTCGGTCGGCCTGCTGGCCGCGGGCGCGCTGATCGGGCTGTGGTTCGTGCTCCGGCAGCTGCGCGCCGAGCAGCCGCTGCTGGATGTGCGGCTGTTCGCCAACCGCACCGTCTCCGGCGCGCTCGCGGTGTTCCTGCTGTCGGCGGCGGCACTGGGCGGCGTGTACTCGCTGTTCACTCAGTACCTCCAGCAGGTGCAGGGGCTCTCGCCGCTCCAGGCCGGGCTGTCGATCCTGCCCGCCGCCGCGGTGCTGATCGTCGTCTCCACGCTTTCTCCCGTGCTCGCCCGGAAGTTCCGGCCGGGGAATGTGATCGCGATCGGTCTGCTCACGCAGGTGGTTGGCTACGTCCTGTTCACCCAGCTCGACGCAGGCACGGGGCTGGCGCTGGTGATCGCGAGCTTCGTCATCACCTACCCCGGCGTCGCGCCCTCGATGGCGCTGACGACCGACCTTGTCGTCAGCTCGGTGCCGCCGGAGAAGACCGGCGGCGCGTCGGGGCTGGCGACCACGGCGAACGATCTGGGCATCTCGCTCGGCGTTGCGGTGATCGGCAGTGTCGGCATCGCCACCTATCGCAACAGCATCGATGGAAGCCTGCCCGAGGGGCTCTCCCCGGAGGTGACGGCTGCCGCTTCGGACAGTATCGACGGTGCGCTCGCGGCTGCGGCTGAACTGCCGGGCACGCTGGGCGATCAGCTCGTGAGCGCAGCGCAGGCAGCCTTCTCTAGTGGGCTGAACATGGCTGCGGTCATCTCGGCCGTCATTGCCGGCGTGGCCGCAATCATCGCAGCGACTCGCCTGCGTCACATTCGCCCTACCGGTGAAGTGCAGCAGTCCACCGAAGAAGGTCACACCAACCAGGAATACCCCTAGGGGGTATTATGTTAGAGAAGTCATACCCGAGTGAAGGAGTAGGAATCATGACCACGACGACCGAGTACCAAGTGACCGGGATGAGCTGCGGGCACTGCGAGACCGCGATCCGCAGCGAGGTCTCCGGGATCCCCGGTGTGACCGGCATCGAGGTCAGCGCCCAGACGGGTCGCCTGGCCGTGACCGCCGATCAGCCGGTGGATGACGCCGCGGTGATCGCGGCGGTCGATGAGGCAGGCTACACCGCCGTCAGGAGCTGAGATGAAAGCCCCTGCACGGCTGGGCCTGTACGGGCTGGTTCTCGTGGCCGTGTTCGCGGTGGCCGCTTTCACGGCGAACGCGATCGTCCCCGACTCCACTGTGCAGGCCTGGGCAGGAGAGACTACCGACAACGACCACACGGAAGGACACGACATGACCGGTGACGACCCCCACGCAGGCAACACTTCCGGCGCCGATGCGACGTCGCTGGGCCTGGGGCTGGCGCACGACGGCTACCAGCTCACCGGCGTCACCGCCCCGACCGCGACCGGCGAGGACGGTGAGCTGTCGCTGACGGTCACCGGGCCCGACGGGAACCCGGTCACCGACTTCGAGCTGGAGCATGAGAAGGAGCTGCACCTGATTGTGGTGCGCTCCGACGGGCAGCACTTCCGCCACGTCCACCCCGAACGCGACAACCAGGGTGCTTGGTCGATCCCGTGGGAGTGGGAGGCCGCCGGCTCCTACCGGGTGTTCGCCGACTTCGTGCCTGCCGAGACCGGCTCGGGCATGACGCTGTCGACCTCGGTGCAGGTCGCCGGGGACTACGCGCCCGCTCCCGCCGACGGACCGGTGACCGAGACCACGATCGACGAGTACACCGTCGCCGTGTCCGGCGATCTGGTCGCCGGTTCCGGGTCGGAGTTGACGATGACGATCACCCAGGACGGTGAGCCGGTCACCGCGCTGGAGCCCTACCTGGGAGCGTTCGGGCACCTCGTCGCGCTGCGCGACGGGGACCTGGCCTATCTGCACGTCCACCCGCACGGCGACGCCCCTGCCGCGGGTGAGACGTCGGGGCCGGACATTGTGTTCGAGGCCACCGCGCCCACGCCGGGCCGGTATCTGCTGTTCCTCGACTTCCAGATCGACGGGCAGGTGCATACCGCCCCGCTCGTGGTGGACACCACCGGCGAGGCATCGCCGGACGGCGGCAGCCACGAGGGCGCCGGCGGGCATGAGGAAGGAGGAGACCATGAGCACTGACAGCGCCACCGCGGCCGGTGCCCGCGCTGCCGGGATCGAGCTGCAGATCGGTGGCATGACGTGCGCGTCGTGCGCGAACCGGATCGAGAAGAAGCTCAACAAGCTCGACGGAGTGACCGCGAGCGTGAACTACGCGACTGAGAAGGCCAGCGTCACCGCACCCGAGGGCTACGATCCGCAGCTGCTCGTCGCCGAGGTGGAGAAGACCGGCTACACCGCCGAGCTCCCCACCCCCAAGGGCGAAACACCCAAGGATGGTGAGGGAGGCGAGTCCCGTGAGGACGCCGAGCTACGGTCGCTGCGGCAGCGGCTCATCGGCTCCGCGGTGCTGGCGGTGCCGGTCATCGCGATGGCGATGATCCCCGCGCTGCAGTTCGACTACTGGGGCTTCGCTTCTCTGGCACTCGCCGCCCCGGTCGTGGTGTGGGCGGGCTGGCCGTTCCACAAGGCCGCCTGGATGAACCTGAAGCACGGCGCCGCGACGATGGACACCCTCATCTCCGTGGGCACGACCGCGGCGATGATCTGGTCGCTGGTCGCCCTGTTCTTCGGCACCGCCGGGGACCGGGGCGTGGTTCACCCCTTCGAGTTCACCATCTCCCGTTCCGACGGGCTCGGGCACATCTATCTCGAAGTTGCCGCCGGGGTGATCACCTTCATCTTGCTCGGTCGCTACTTCGAGAAGCGCTCCAAGCGGCGCGCCGGCGCCGCCTTGCGCGCCCTGCTCGAACTCGGCGCGAAAGAAGTCGCGGTTCTCCGCAATGGTCAGGAGCAGCGGGTCTCCATCGATGAGCTGACCGTGGGTGATGAGTTCGTGGTGAGGCCCGGCGAGAAGATCGCCACCGACGGGGTGATCACCTCCGGCAACTCCGCGATTGACGCCTCCATGCTCACCGGCGAATCCGTGCCCGTCGAGGTCAGCGAAGGCGACACCGTGACCGGCGCGACGGTGAACGCCGGCGGCCGGCTCGTCGTCCAGGCCACCCGCGTGGGGTCGGATACGCAGCTGGCGCAGATGGCGAAGCTCGTCGAGGATGCCCAGTCGGGCAAGGCTGAGATTCAACGCCTGGCCGACAAGGTCTCCGGAGTGTTCGTGCCCATCGCGATCGCTGTGGCGGTCGGCGCCCTGGGCGCGTGGACCGGGGCCGGGTTTCCGCTCAGCGCGGGCTTCACCGCCGCGGTCGCGGTGCTCATCATCGCCTGCCCCTGCGCCCTCGGTCTTGCGACCCCGACGGCGCTGCTGGTCGGCACGGGCCGGGGCGCGCAGATGGGTGTGCTCATCAAGGGGCCCGAGGTACTGGAGTCCACCAAGAAGGTCGACACGATCGTCCTCGACAAGACCGGCACCGTCACCACCGGCAAGATGACCCTCACCGACGTCATCACCGCCGACGGTGTGGACCGGGCCGAGCTGCTGCGCATCGCGGGCGGACTGGAGGACTACTCCGAGCACCCCATTGCACAGGCCATCGCCGCCGGCGCCACGTCCGAGGTCGGAGACCTGCCCGCCCCCGAATCGTTCGAGAACATCGAGGGCAAGGGCGTGCAGGGCGTCATCGACGGCCACGCCGTCGTCGCCGGGCGCGAGTCCCTGCTGACGGACTGGTCGATCCACCTCGATGACCACCTCCGGACCGCGAAGCAGGCCGCGGAAGCCGAGGGCAAGACCGCGATCGCGATCGGCTGGGACGGTGCCGCCCGTGGCGTGCTAGTGGTCTCCGACCAGATCAAGCCCACCAGCAAGCAGGCCATCGCCCAGTTCACCGAACTCGGTCTGACCCCGGTGCTGCTCACCGGCGACAACCAGGCCGTGGCCGAGCAGGTCGCCGCCGAGGTCGGCATCGAGCAGGTGATCGCCGAGGTGCTACCCAAGGACAAGGTCGATGTCGTCGCCCGGCTGCAAGCAGAAGGCAAGGTCGTCGCGATGGTCGGCGATGGCGTCAACGACGCCCCTGCGCTCGCCCAAGCCGACCTGGGCCTGGCGATGGGCACCGGCACCGATGTCGCGATCGAGGCCGCCGACATCACCCTGGTGCGCGGCGACCTGCGGGCCGCCGCCGACGCGATCCGGCTCGCCCGGCACACACTGCGAACGATCAAGACGAACCTATTCTGGGCCTTCGCCTACAACACCGCCGCGATCCCGCTCGCCGCCTTCGGGCTGCTCAACCCCATGCTCGCCGGCGCGGCCATGGCCCTGTCGTCCGTGTTCGTCGTGTCCAACAGCCTGCGGCTGCGGACCTTCAAGGCCCGCGCGGACGACACCAGCGCTCCGGCACCCGCCGGACCGACACCGGCTCGCGAACCGGTGAACGCCTGACCCACCCGTCATCGACACAACACGAAAGGAAGCACGATGACTGCACACGAGAACCTGAACCTGAACGACACGTCCTCGAGCGGTGGGAGCTGCTGCGGACACACACCCAGTGCGGAGGCCATCGCTCAGACTCCGGCCGATGAGATGACCGAATGCAAGGTGATGGCCGGCACCCCCGTCGTCAAGGCGCAGGCGGAGGAAGCCGGTCTCTACCGCGACTACCAGGGCCAGCGGTACTGGTTCTGCTGCGCCGCCTGCGGACCCCTGTTCGACGCTGATCCCGACCGCTACGCGAACGCCGCCTGACGGCATCTGGTTCCGACCCGAAGTGGGGCCTGCGGGCCATGCTCGTCGGGGTCGCCTACTTCGGCGTCGCCTACGGGTGCAGCGTCTTCATCGACAACGGAGGCACCGAGTGGCTCCACCTCTTCGTTCTGATCGGGATCTGCGAGGGCTTCCGCTTCCTCTTCCACGGCTTCGGCATCTACCTCCGGCTCCGCGCCGCCCGCCGCAAGGAGCGTCGCGCAGTCCGCGACGAGGCACACCGCGTCTCCGAGGCAGAACCCGCAGACCGCATCTACGCGACCTGAACTACCGGCCACGATTCAGCGCCCGGCACTCGGTGCCGGGCGCTGAATCGTGTCTGGCCTCGGGCCGGTGGCGAGCACCTGCCTGCCATGACCGGCACAGAAACGACCACCGAGCCACTGGCGCACGAACCATCGACAGCGCCCGGTGTGCTGACTCCAGACGAGCAGGAACACATCCGTGAGGCGGCACAGGAGACCGCCGCATCGTGGCCTCCGATGAGCGATGAACTCGCAAAGCTCACTCGACGGCTCCTGCGCGGCGGCGTTACATGACGTTGCCCGCGCAGAGTGAGAGGCCCGCATCCCTGAACCTCGGGATGCGGGCCTCTCACTTGGCCTCGTCGTGGTCAGCGGGCGCGCGGCTCCATCAGCACCCGTTCCGGCTCGAAAGCGTTCTGTCCGCGATTCTGCGTCTGCTGCACTCGGACGATGAACCCGACCTTGATGACCTTGCGCTGCTCGGCCAGCGGCATCGCCAACCATGCGGCGCGCAGGTCGTCGGCGGTGACCAACGCACGGATACGGTCGTCGGTGATCGGCGGGATGAGCGCACGCTCGGCTTCGGCGATCTGAGGGCGCAGCGAGTGCTCGATCTTCGTCAGGGTGTCCAGATTCAGACTGCCCGCCGTGTACTGCGCGATGGCCTCATCGAGCCGCGCCTGCAAGGAGTCGCGCTGCTTCTGCGCCGCGTTCGACTTCTCCAGCCACTCCGATCCATCGCCGCCAGTCAGCCGGGCGATGTTCTCCGGTCGCTCGAACCACGCCAGCGCCGCCTCTTCGACGTAGGCGTCCAAGCCGGGCTGGGAGATCGTGGTCTTGTAGCAGCCCCGGAACCCGCAGTAGTACTTCACCGCGTCGGCCTTGGTCTTGCGCCGGTACACGGCTCGCTTGAGCGGGCGACCGCAGTAGTGACAGCACGCGATATGCGTCAGCAGCGTCTTCGCGGGCGTGCCGCCACCGCCCTTGACGCGACGACCAGGATCGGCGAACAGGCGCTGGAGCTTCTGGAAATCCTCCCAGGAAATCAGCCCCTCCCACTGTGCATCGCCGATGATCTCGCCCCGGTAGACCCGCTTTCCTGCAATGGTCGGATTCGAGAGGATGTTGCGGACGATGTTGGAATCCCAACCGCGCGGGGCCTCCACGCGAGGCTTGTCGTCGGTCTGCACCCCGGCATCCTGAAACCGCATCGCCACCGAGTACAGCGACTTGCCCGCCAGCACATCACGGGCGGCATCCCGCACCCGCTGCCCTCTCACCGGGTCAGGCTCCTGGCGAAGCAGGACGCCCGTGTGCTGGTCGTAGACCCGCCGGTATCCGAACGGGAGGCGACCATGCGGTCGTCCGCGCTCTGCGTTCAGCTTGACTGTGCGCAGCTGGCGTTCGCGCATCGTGTTAGCGTCGGCCTCGGCCCGCAGGAACTCGAAGCCCATCATGAATGAGTTATCCGAGCGCGACAGGTCGTAGACCCTCCCGTGCGTCAGATAGAGCACGTTCGCGCGCTGGCACGCCTTGCGCAGCTGGACGTAGATTTCCAGCTCGCGCCCGGCGCGAGACGGTTCCCAGGTGGCGAACCCGCCGTGCTTGCCCTCTTCGATCAAGGCCATCGCCTCGTCGAAGCCCTCGCGCTCCTTCTTGCGCCACTGCGAAGCAGAGCGGTCGGAGTCTCGCACGATCACATCGGGATACCAGCGAATCGGCAGGAACCAGCCCAGCGACTCCGCGATCTGATCGTTGATCGAGCGCATCAGCTTGTGCCGGTCTTGCGAGGCGCGTCCATAGAGGATCGAGGCGATCCAGTCCTCGTCTGCCATCTCGCGCAGGCGCTCGATGGAGGCGAGTAGTTCAGGGGTGAGCGTTGCTTGCTCCAGTAGAGAGGTCGTTGTGTTCATGGACATGAGGTGGGTTTCCTTGCCGACCCCGAACTCCTCGTGCTCGATGAGCCTGGCGGTCGGCCTTGACCCGCTGTTGCGCGAAGGCATTTGGACCGTCCTTCGCGAACTCGCCGACGCGGGCAAGACGGTGCTCGTCTCCAGCGTTCGCGATGCGACGCCAAGCAGTCGCGTTGGTATGGTGCAAGGGTTGCGCATGATCGCGACGGTGCTGGTGCCGATGCTGATTGGCCCGTTCATCGGTGCCGCTGTCATCATCGGTGCGAACGCAACCTACGAAGAGCTGGGCATGGTGCGCCAGGTGCCGACCGCGTGGATGTTCCTCGTGGCGGCGGGTATCGCCGTACTCGTTGTGATTCCGTGGGTGTGGCTCCGGTCGCTCCCGGCCGAATCTGACGCAGCGCACGCGCCCGACGCGGCACCCGAACCTCACGCAGCGCACGCGACTGACGCCGATCACCCCGATACTCCCGCGCCGCCCGAACGCCGCGAAACCCCCGAACCCACGGAGCCCACCGCATGACTTTGACGACGCCCTGGAGCGCCGCCGCCCGCGAGGGCACCCCGCTGCCCGAATACCCACGCCCGCAACTGGTGCGCGAGGGGTGGTCGAACCTCAACGGTACGTGGCAGTGTGCATTTACGAGCTTCCCTTCGCCCGATCCGCTCGACGTAGCCGACCCGGAACATCCGCCCACCTTCGATCGCGAGATTCTGGTTCCGTTCTCCCCAGAGATGCCGCTCAGTGGCGCCTTTCGCACCCTGGCCGAAGACGAAGTGCTCTGGTACCGACGCGAGTTCACCGCCCCAGCGGGTGTCGGTGGCCGCGTGCTCCTGCACTTCGGTGCGGTCGACCAGTCATGCCGCGTTGCTATCAACGGCGTCGAGATCGGCGGCAACACCGGCGGATTCTTGCCGTTCACGCTCGACATCACCGACGCGCTCGGCGACCGCGAAACGCACGAGATCGTCGTCGCCGTGCGCGACGTCACCGACAAGTCGTGGCTGTCACGCGGCAAACAGTCATCGAAGCCGGGCGGCATTTGGTACACGCCGCAGTCGGGCATTTGGCAGACAGTCTGGCTCGAGCGTGTGCCCGCCGTCGCCATCGACCGACTGATTCTCACACCGGTGCTCGCTTCGCGCGAGATTGAGGTGACGGTGGTGAGTCATGCGGCGGCAGACGGAACCATGGTTGCCGTTGAGATTTTGGCGCACGGCGAGCGGCACGGGTTTGCGGAGATCGAGCCGAACATTCCGACGCGGGTGCGGCTGGATGAGCCGGTGCGCACGTGGACGCCGGAAGACCCGTTCTTGTACGACGTCACCGTGAGTCTCGGTGAAGACCGCGTGACGAGCTACGTTGGCATGCGTTCGTTTGGCATCGGCAAGAGCCCCGTTGGGCACGCGTGTCTGACGCTCAACGGGTCCCCCTACTTGCCGGTCGGTCTCCTTGACCAGGGGTACTGGCCCGACGGCGGGCTGACGGCTCCGAGCGATGAAGCACTCATCTTTGACATCGAGCTCGCCAAACGCATGGGATTCACGATGCTGCGCAAGCACATCAAGATCGAACCGCTGCGCTGGTACTACCACTGCGATCGCCTCGGCATGCTGGTGTGGCAAGACCACGTCAACGGTGGCGAGCAGTACCGCGCGCCGATCGTCACGATGCCGGCGATCGTGTCGCCGACGATCAGCGACCGCGCGTACGGACTCTTCGCCCGCAGCGACGAGGCTGGGCGCGCGATGAGCGAGGCTGAGCTCGTCGACATGATTGAGCACTTGAGATCGGTGACGAGCATTTCGATGTGGGTGCCTTTCAACGAAGGGTGGGGCCAGTTCGATGCGGCGCGCATTGCGGAGGTCGTGAAGGCTGCCGACCCGACGCGCGGCGTCGACCACGCGAGTGGATGGCACGATCAGGGCGCGGGCGACCTGGTGAGCAAACACATCTACTTCCGGCCGGTGAAGATTCGCCGTGCTTGGAAGCGCGATGACCGCGTGATCGCGCTGACCGAATACGGCGGCTACAGCCACGCGATTAAGCGGCACACGTGGGGTGCGAAGCCGATGGGCTACAAGAAATTCACATCGGCTGGCGACCTGCTGAACGGGTTCATGCGCTTGCACGTGGAGGAGATTACCCCCGCGATTACCGATGGCCTCGCCGCCACTGTCTACACCCAGTTGAGCGACGTCGAGAACGAGGTCAACGGTATGGTGACGTACGACCGTGAGGTCGTGAAGTTTGATGAATCGGCCGTGCGCGCGATCAATGATCAGCTGCGGCGCGTGTTCGCTGGCAAGAGCAACAGCACCCCCGGAAAGGACCGAGACGATGATTCTGCGTGAACTCACCGCACCCGTCAGCCTCACGAACGAACAGGGTCTGCTGAACCCGGAGAGTGTGGGCTGGGCGCGTCAGCCGCTCGTCACGACCGCTGGCATCAACGGCCGCACCGCATGGGGCCGCAACAAGCGGTGGGAGTACTGGAACGTCATCACGCCCACGCACATCGCGACGCTCGGCGACGGCCCGGCGCGCGCGAAGAGCGGCACCCTCAAGATCGACATCGTCGAGGAGGCGGGCGGAACCAGGTTGAAGGCGTCGATTCCGGGTGCGACATTCGACGTGTTTGCTGAGCGCCCCGAGGGGCACGAGTCTCTCGCGGTTGTAGTGCCGTGGAGCACGAAGCGGTTTCAATACACCGTGAAAGATGTCGCACGCCCGGCATCCGGGTCGGTCACGATTCACGGCCGCACCTACCCGGTGCCGGCGGGGCAGTCGTGGGCGGTCCTCGATCACGGCCGCGGCCGCTGGCCGTACGACATCGCATGGAACTGGGGTGCGGGCTCCGGAACCATGAACGGGCGGGTTATCGGGCTGCAGGTTGGCGACCGCTGGACCGACGGCACCGGGTCGACGGAGAACTCCGTGCTCGTTGGGACGACGCTGTACAAGATTCACGAAAAGCTGCAGTGGAGCTACGACCTCGACAACTGGGCAGACCCGTGGCGCATCATCGGCGGCGGCCTCGACGCGACACTGCGACCGTTCTACAACAAAGAATCGTCGATGAACCTCGGCGTGCTCAGCAACCGCACCGACCAGTGCTTCGGCTACTGGAGCGGAACCTTTGACACCGGGTCAGAGGTCGTCGAGTTCGAGAACATCATTGGGTTCGCGGAAGACGTGCACAACCGCTGGTGAGGGCGTTGGCGCTCGGTGCGGCGACGTATGCTCGGCGACGCGCTGCGCCGTTGGGTGATCTCTTCAACGTGCGCTCGCGGCGTGGGCTGAGGGACGGCCACGGTGCGCTCGCGGGCTAGGTGAGCGCTGCGGCTTTGTGGCGCGTGGGCGCTGTGGTGCTAGGGCGTGTTGATCAAGAGGTTCCGCTCCTCGGTGGGTGAGTCTTGAACGGTG
>CANNEP010000069.1 GCA_947503655.1 uncultured Microbacterium sp. | reverse complement strand
CATCTCCGGTGAATACTTCCTGTTCATCGTGTTCCATCCTTACTTGAAGAACGGAACGAAAGTCAGGCCGATTCAGGCAGTGACGTCCACTCGCGCAGTGTCGGGTCTGCGCAAGCGTCAACAATATCGTCGATATCGCGCGCCGAAGCGAGCGTCAACACCAAACGTGCGGTGGTGAGCGGTGCGATATCGACGGCCGAAGCCGTCACGATTAACGTGCGCGGCGCAGCAGGCCGACCTTGTCGTACACGTCGTTGAGGGTCTTGTTGGCGACCTCTTCCGCCTTCTCGGCGTTACGAGCAAGCACGCGGTCAAGCTCAGCCGGGTCGGCGAGCAGCTCGAGAACCTTCTCGCGCACCGGGCCAAACTCATTCACGACAGCCTCAGCAACGGCCTTCTTGAAGTCACCGTAGCCGCGACCAGCGAACTCATCTTCAATCGCCGGAATCTGGCGACCCGTCATGGCCGCATAAATCACCATGAGGTTCGACACACCGGGCTTCGCTTCGCGGTCGTACTTCACGACACCGTCGTTGTCGGTCACGGCGCGCATGATCTTCTTCGCGGTCTTCGATGGCTCATCGAGTAGCCACAGCACACCCGCGTCGGTCTCGGCCGACTTCGACATCTTTGCGACCGGGTTCTGCAGGTCGTAGATGCGAGCGGTGTCTTGCTGAATCATGGCATTCGGAACCACGAATGCTTCGCCGAAGCGGGAGTTGAAGCGCTCCGCGAGGTCGCGGGTCAGCTCGACGTGCTGCTTCTGGTCGTCGCCGACAGGAACCACGTTTGCCTGGTAGAGAAGAATGTCAGCTGCCATCAGCACCGGGTAGGTGAACAGGCCCACGCTCGTCGAGTCGGCACCGTAGCGCTGCGACTTGTCTTTGAACTGGGTCATGCGGCCCGCCTCACCAAAACCGGTGATGGTCGACAGAATCCAGGCCAGCTCAGCGTGAGCGGGCACGTGCGACTGCACGTACAGCGTCGACTTTGCCGGCTCAATGCCAGCGGCAATGTACTGAGCGGCCGTGCGGCGCGTCTTCTCAGCGAGAATCTTGGGATCTTGTGCGACCGTGATCGCGTGCAGGTCAACAACGGAGAAGAACGCGTCGTAAGAAGTTTGCAGGTCGCGCCACTGCATCAGCGCGCCAATGTAGTTACCGATCTGGAGGGAATCGGCGGACGGCTGCATTCCGGAATAAAGACGCGCTTTCTCAGTCACCACTCAACAATACCCAACTGCCATACTGACTCCATGCCAAAGCCGCAGCGCACGATAACGATCACGACCGACGACATGCGCGCGCATGGCCGGGACGTCACGCGCTACCTGATGACGACACCCACGATGCTGATCGCCTTTGCCGTCGTGGCGCTTGCCTGCATTGCCGCCATTATTGTCGGTGCCACCAGTGGCAACCTCACGATGCTGATTGCCGGACTCGGCATGATCGTCATCACCGCGCTCGTGCCGTTCCTGTTGCGGTCTCAGGCAAAGAAGATGCTCCGCGCGGCAGCGCCGGAGGGCTCTAAGCTCGCCACCAGCATCACGGCAGAAGCCGTCTGGTTACAGTCGCCACTGGCAACCCAAACGCTTGAGCTCAGCGCGTTTCAAAAAGCCCGCGTCATCGGCAACACGCTGATCCTGCGCTTTCGCGGGTCAACAAACTACCTGGCCCTGCCGGTGCGTGCGTTCGCGCCAGAAGCGATCGCTACGGCACGCGATAACATCGCCGCGTAAGCGTCAGCCGATACGGTAGTCGACCGTGACCGGAGCGTGGTCGCTCCAGCGGGTGTCCCAGCTCGGGGCACGCCACACGGCGTAGTGCTCGACGCGCTCGGCGAGCGTGGGGGAGGCCATGTGGTAGTCGATACGCCAGCCGGTGTCGTTGTCGAACGCCTTGCCGCGGCTTGACCACCACGTGTACGGGCCGTCGATGTCACCGTGGAAGGCGCGCCCCACGTCCACCCAGCCGAGACCCGGCCCCGTGGTTCCGTCGACAGCAACAACGTCGGCACCGTGCGCGCCAAAGTAGCGGTCGAAGTAGGCGCGCTCACGCGGAAGAAAGCCGGCCTTTTTGACGTTGCCCTTCCAATTACGAATGTCGTACTCGCGGTGCCCGACGTTGAGGTCTCCGGTGACAACGGCGAGTGCCGAGTTCGCGGCAAGTTCGGGAAGACGCAGGCTCATCGCGTCCAAGAACGCCCACTTGGGGTCTTGCTTAGCGGGCGTTTCAGCCTCGCCGGTCGGAACGTACGCGCTCACCACGGTGACGCGCTCACCGTTGATGTCGAAGTCGGCTTCGATCCAGCGACCCTTCGTATCGTGCTCATCGAGGCCGAAAGCCGTGCGCACGGCAACGGGCGCTTGACGCGACGCAATTGCCACACCGGCGCGGCCCTTGGCGGTTGCCTCGTCATCAACGAGCGTCCACCCCGGCAGCGCCTTTTCGAGCTCGTCACGAGGTGCCCGCACCTCTTGCAGTGTCAGAATGTCGACACCCGCGTCAGCAAGCCACGGGTGCATGCCCTTGCGTGCTGCCGCACGGACGCCGTTGACATTGACCGAAGAGATACGCACCATGCCACCAGCCTAGCGGCGCGGTCCGACAGTCACCTTTCGCTTGCCAGAGGATGCCAATTCTTCTTCCGCGGCGGCGACACGCTGTCGGGTTTCTTCGACGCGATCAGCCCAATGGCGAACCTCCCGGGTCGCGATGGGGCGCGCGTACCACGGTGCCCCGGCACGCTTAATGCGCGCTTCCCGATATCGCACGAGCGCGGCGTCTCGAAGGGTTTCTGCTTCGAGAAGGGCGCGCTCCTCGTGTGTCGGCAAAACAATGGCAATGTTCTGATCTTCGGCACTCACCGCCACCCACGCCGCGGAGAGGAGGATAGCCGTCATGATGAGTCGGAACCACAGCAGGAGTCCGATGATGACAACGAAGGGTGCGAGCAACGGGTTTGAGGGAGTCTTGCCCAACAGAAAACCAGCGGCGAGCTGAAGGATGGCCAAACCAAGACCACCGAGACAAGCGCCCGGCAGGATGACACGTGTCTTGAGATCTGTGCCGGTGAGGAACCGGAACAGGACGATCAACGTAAACACATTGATAGCGCAAGCAATGATCACCGCAAGAATCTGCGTTCCCGTTCGCGCAATCCAGACGTTGTCAGACAGGCCCACGAGGTCAAGAGCGAAGTTCAGCGTGCTTGTTCCGACCGTCGACAGCACGGCACCCAGTAGAAGCAATAACGCGAAGCCGAGCGAAGCGAGCAGATCACGGGCCTTCAGTAAGGCGAACGCGCCCTCTTCCGGTGGCAAATCGAAAATGTCGCGCACCGCTTTTCGTACGTATCCCATCCAGCCGATCGCTGTCCACACGACCGCGAGGAGCGCGACGACACCCGTGATTGACATGGCGCTGGCTGAGCCGGCAACAACTTCGCGTACTTCTTCAGGGCCGAAAAGCCCGCCCTCCTCATCGACAAGACCCGGAAGATACTGGTTGATGAGATTGATCAGGCCATCGATTGCGGAGTCGCTTGCGCCTAACCATAAACCGAGAATAACGAGCGCAACGTATATTGCGGCGGCCACCGCGAAGAACGCCTGGAACGATGAACCGGCGGCGAGAATGGGGCCGTTTCGAACGGAGAATCGTTTAAAAACTCGCACCGGAAACCACGCCATGACCTTCTGCGCGGTCTCAGATGCTTTCTCGACCACCGACGGGCGGTCATCGGCGGTCGTGTTCTCCTGGTTCCGTTCGTCGCTCACACCCCCAGCGTACTGAAACCACGCCATTCCGCCACTAAAAAGTGGGCGCCACCCGAAGGTGACGCCCACTGAATTCAGCGGCTTAGCGGCCGCCGCGCAGAACGGCCTGCTTGACCTCAGCAATAGCCTTGGTGACCTCGATGCCACGGGGGCAGGCCTCGGAGCAGTTGAAGGTGGTGCGGCAACGCCATACGCCTTCCTTGTCGTTGAGGATGTCGAGGCGCACGTTTGCAGCATCGTCGCGCGAGTCGAAGATGAAGCGGTGTGCGTTCACGATGGCTGCCGGGCCGAAGTACTGGCCGTCGGTCCAGAACACCGGGCACGACGAGGTGCACGCAGCGCACAGGATGCACTTGGTGGTGTCGTCGAAGATCGCACGATCCTTGATGGACTGCGTGCGCTCCTTGCCCGGAGTGGTGGGGGAGGACGGCTGCAGGAACGGCTGAACTTCGCGGTAGGAGGCGAAGAACGGCTCCATGTCGACGATGAGGTCCTTTTCCAGGGGCAGACCCTTGATGGCCTCAACGTAGATCGGCTGCGAAATGTCGAGGTCCTTGATCAGCGTCTTGCAAGCCAGGCGGTTGCGGCCGTTGATACGCATAGCGTCGGAGCCACAAATACCGTGCGCGCAAGAGCGGCGGAAGGACAGCGAACCGTCGACCTCCCACTTGATCTTGTGCAGGGCGTCGAGAACGCGGTCAGTCGAGTAGAGCTCGACGTCGTAATCAACCCAGCGCGGCTCTTCGTCTACTTCAGGGTCGAAGCGGCGAACGATGAACGTCACCAGGAAAGACTGAACCTCATCGGATTCGGGCGTGCTGGCCTCAGCAACTGCAGTCGACATCAGTACTTCCTCTCCATGGGCTGGTAGCGAGTCACGACGACCGGCTTCCAATCGAGCTTGATGTGGTCGTCAGCGTTCGACGAGTGCGGGTCACCGGTGAGGTACGCCATCGTGTGCTTCATGTAGTTCTCGTCATCGCGGTTCGGGTAGTCGTCGCGCATGTGGCCGCCACGGCTTTCCTTGCGGTTCTTTGCGGTGACGACAACAACCTCGGCGAGGTCGAGCAGGAAGCCCAGCTCAACAGCCTCAAGCAGGTCGGTGTTGTAGCGCTTGCCCTTGTCGTCGACGTGAACGTTCTTGTAGCGTTCGCGCAGTTCTTCAATCGTCTCGAGAACTTCGCCGAGCGACTCGTCGGTGCGGAACACCTGAGCCTTCGCGTCCATGTCGTCCTGTAGCTTCTTGCGAAGCGTCGCGATGCGCTCGGTGCCCGGGTTGGAACGCAGACCCTCGATCATGTCGCGAACTTCCTTGGCCGGGTCTTCCGGCAGCGGAACGAAGTCAGCGGTCTTGACGTACTCAACAGCGTTGCGGCCCGCGCGCTTACCGAACACGTTGATGTCCAGCAACGAGTTGGTTCCGAGGCGGTTCGAGCCGTGCACCGAAACACAGGCGCACTCGCCAGCAGCGTAGAGACCCGGAACAACGGTGGTGTTGTCGGCGAGAACCTCGGCGTTGACGTTGGTGGGGATACCACCCATGGCGTAGTGAGCGGTCGGCATCACGGGGACCGGCTCGACAACCGGGTCAACACCCAGGTAGGTACGAGCAAACTCCGTGATGTCCGGGAGCTTGGTCTCGAGAACCTCAGCACCGAGGTGCGTGCAGTCGAGGAGAACGTAGTCCTTGTGGGGGCCAGCGCCGCGACCCTCGGCGACTTCCTGAACCATCGATCGCGCAACGATGTCACGCGGTGCGAGGTCTTTAATCGTCGGGGCGTAGCGCTCCATGAAGCGCTCACCCGAAGCGTTACGGAGAATGGCACCTTCACCACGAGCACCCTCGGTGAGGAGGATGCCGAGGCCAGCAAGGCCGGTCGGGTGGAACTGGAAGAACTCCATGTCTTCCAGCGGCAGGCGCTTGCGCCAAATGATGCCAACGCCGTCACCGGTGAGGGTGTGTGCGTTCGACGTCGTCTTGAAGATCTTGCCGAAGCCACCCGTTGCGAAAATGACAGCCTTCGAGTGGAAGACGTGCAGCTCACCGGTAGCCAGCTCGTACGCAACAACACCAGCAACCTGCGTGGCGCCGTTTTCGTCCTTCACCGTGATGAGGTCGAGAGCGTAGAACTCGTTGAAGAAGTTGATGCCGAGACGCACGCAGTTCTGGAACAGCGTCTGCAGAATCATGTGACCGGTACGGTCAGCGGCGTAGCACGCACGGCGCACGGCAGCCTTACCGTGGTCGCGGGTGTGGCCACCGAAGCGACGCTGGTCGATCTTGCCGTCTTCCGTGCGGTTGAACGGAAGACCCATGTTCTCGAGGTCGATGACCGCGTCGATGGCTTCCTTCGCGAGGATCTCAGCTGCGTCTTGGTCGACGAGGTAGTCGCCACCCTTGACGGTGTCAAAGGTGTGCCACTCCCAGCTGTCTTCCTCAACGTTGGCGAGGGCTGCCGCCATGCCACCCTGCGCGGCACCGGTGTGCGAACGCGTCGGGTAGAGCTTGGTGATAACGGCGGTTTTCGCGCCAGGGCCAGCTTCAATAGCTGCGCGCATGCCTGCGCCACCGGCGCCGACGATGACAACGTCGAACTGGTGGTAGTGAACGCCGTCGCGGATAACGGAATCTGAAGTATTCACGTGTGTGTGCCTAGCTTTTCTACTTGCCCGTCAGTTCTGCACATGCTTCCCACAGCGCGCCGTCTTCGAAGACTCCGTTGCAGGGGTCAAACGTGAAGACAACAAGCGTGCCGAGGATGATGAGCAGACCAACAGCGATCCAGATCGCGGAAACGAGCACCTTACGTGCCGTCTTGTTCAAGACGTAGTCGTTGGTGATGGTGCGCATACCGTTGGCGCCGTGAATGAGACCAAGCCACAGCATTGCGACGTCCCACCACTGCCAGAAGGGCGTAGCGAACTTGCCACCGACGAAACCGAAGTCGATTGCGGAGATACCGTCGCCGACCATGAGGTTGACGAACAGGTGACCGAAGATCAGCACGACCAGTACAACACCGCTTACGCGCATGTACAGCCAGCCCCACTTTTCGAGGTTGGCACCACCGTTGCGCGGCGTCGATGCCGAGGAGCGGGGAGCTGCGAGAGTTTCAGCAGTCATTACTGTCCACCTCCCGCGTGGGCCAGAACGTTCGGGATATGACGAACGGCGAAGGCGCCGACGAGAACAACCCAAATACCGATCACGATCCAGAACATCTGCTTCTGGTACTTCGCACCCTTGGACCAGAAGTCCACCAGGATGATGCGAAGGCCGTTGATCGCGTGGTAGACGATGCCGGCAACGAGCACGAGCTCGCCGAAGCCCATGAGGGGGTTCTTGTACGTCGACATGACGGCGTCGTAGGCGTCAGGAGAGACGCGAATGAGTGCAGTGTCCAAAACGTGGACAAGCAAGAAGAAGAAAATCGCGACACCTGTAATTCGGTGCAGCACCCATGACCACATGCCCTCGTTGCCGCGGTAGAGCGTTCCCCGCGGCGTTTTTGAGGTGGTCTCGGATACCGACGGTGTCAAGCGAGCGCTTGCGGACACGTCGTCCTCCCTGATCGATGCGAAGCTGTGCGGGCGCCAAAAAAGCGCGAGCGTAGGTCTCCATCCTATTCCTGTAATTTCGCTGGGGGCGAATGAGGCATACCTAATATCGGGCAATAATGACCACAATGTGCCTGAACCGTGACCATCCGCGTAGGTCATTTGCACTGGTGGCACACCGCCGTGGCGTGCAGTCGTGACGAGTAAGCCGGGCTAGCCTTGCACCATGCAAGGCAAGCTTTCTGACTTTTACGCCGTTATTCCTGCCGGTGGGATTGGTAGCCGCCTCTGGCCACTGTCGCGCGCAGACGCACCAAAGTTCTTGCACGACCTCACCGGTTCCGGACAATCTCTGCTCCGCGACACGTGGGATCGCCTCGAGCCCCTTTCCGGAAGCGACCGCATCGCGGTGGTAACCGGACGCGCGCACCGCGCCGCTGTTGAGAAGGAACTCCCCGGCGTCGCCGACCTCAACGTCTTTCTGGAGTCCGAGCCGCGGGAGTCGGCCGCTGCCATCGGTCTGGCCGCCGCGATTCTGCACCGCCGCGAACCCAACGTCATCATTGGTTCGTTCGCCGCTGACCACGTCATCCAGGGCACCAACCGCTTCGAATGGGCCGTCGAGCAGGCCGTTGCCGTCGCTCGCGAAGGTTATATCTGCACGATCGGCATTCCGCCGGCTGAGCCGAGCGTCGGCTTCGGCTATATCCGCAGTGGCGATGAGCTGGAGATTAAGGGCGCGCCTGAGGCTCTGCTTGTGAAGGAGTTCGTCGAGAAGCCGAACCTTGAAACCGCGAAGCGTTACGTCGAAGCACGCACCTACCTGTGGAACGCCGGTATGTTCATTGCCCGCGCTGACGTGATTTTGGCCGAGCTGGCCAAGAATGAGCCCGAACTGCACGCGGGGCTCGTTGAGCTCGCTGAGGCGTGGGACGACCGCGACAAGCGTGGGCCCGCGGTCGATCGCATTTGGCCGGGGCTGAAGAAGATTGCCATCGATTATGCGGTGGCGGAACCAGCGGCTGCGGCTGGCACGTTGGCTGTGATTCCGGGGCACTTCGATTGGGACGACGTCGGAGACTTCGCGAGCCTCGCGAAGTTGAACTCGCGTGGCCGCGGTAGTGACCTGGCGATCCTGGGAGAGAACGCCCGTGTTCTTGCCGACGCCTCGAGCGGCATCTTGGTTTCACAGACGAACCGTGTGATCTCGGTCGTCGGTGTGAAAGACATCGTGATCGTGGATACGCCGGATGCCCTGTTGGTGACAACAAGTGAGCACGCGCAGCGGGTGAAGGGTGTCGTCGATGCCCTAAAACTCACGGGTCGGGGAGACGTACTCTAACGAGAGCGGCGCTTTGATCGGGTTGCTCATATGAGCAATCTGTTTCGGCTTTGTAACCTTTAGCGCGAGAGTAAGGCAATATCCGCGTCACGCGGGGTAACTTTCTGGGAGCGAACCCGTGAACCGCGCGGGCGAACAATCGCGGAGGCAACCTTGACTATTTCCATCACTAAGAAGCTTGGCGTGGGCGTATTCGCCGCAGGCCTCATCTTCTCGCTTGCCGCTTGTGGCCAGGCTCCGACGACGGAACCGACCACCAAGCCGACCGAAGACTCGGGCGCAACCACCGCCCCTGACGCTGGCGCATCCGACTTCAAGGGCTGCATCGTTTCGGACTTCGGTGGCTTCAACGACAAGTCGTTCAACCAGCTCTCCTACGAGGGCCTAGTCGCAGCAACCGACGAGCTTGGCACCAAGGGCACCGAGATCGAGTCGAACACCGAGGCTGAGTACCAGCCGAACATCGACGGCCTCGCTGCTGACGGCTGCAACGCCATCGTCGCTGTGGGCTTCGCGCTCTCAGCGGCAACCGTCGTTGCCGCTGAGGCAAACCCCGACATCGACTTCGTCCTCGTGGATGACGCTGCCGACAACGACTTCGACGGCACCAAGGACGCTGAGAACATCAAGCCGCTGCTGTACAACACGGCTGAGGCTGCGTTCTTGGCTGGCTACCTGTCGGCCGGCTACTCGGAGGCCGGCAAGGTCGGCACGTTCGGTGGCATGGAATTCCCGACCGTCACGATCTTCATGGACGGCTTCAAGCAGGGTGTTGACCACTACAACGAGGTCAACGGAACCACGGTTGAGGTTGTTGGTTGGGACGGCAAGACCGGTTCGTTCACGGGCGGCTTTGAAGCTAACAACGACGCCAAGACGGTGGCAGCAAACGTCATCGGTCAGGGTGTCGACGTGATCCTCCCCGTTGGTGGCCCGATCTACCAGTCAGCTCTGCAGGCCATCAAGGACTCGGGTCGCGACATCGCGATCGTCGGTGTTGACGCTGACCTCTACGAGACCGACCCGAACACGCAGGAGTTCGTTCTGACGTCGATCCTCAAGGACATGAAGCTCTCGGTGAGCGAAGCTGTTCTGGCATCGGCTGAGGGCACGCTTTCCTACGACGCATACATCGGAACGCTGGAGAACGGCGGTGTTGGCATTGCTGACCTGCACAACTTCGCTGACAAGGTCGACGCCGACCTGATGGCAGAGGTTGAGGCTCTCAAGCAGGAGATCATCGACGGTAAGGTCACCGTCACGAGCTACCTCGACTAATTCAGTCGCTGAGGGAGGTCGGCCACTCGCCGACCTCCCTCTCTTGTCTATATGCTCGCCATCGAGGGCGAAATACACTGTGTGAAGGGTCCGCCGCATGAAGCTCGAGCTCCGCGACATTACGAAGCGGTTTGGCGCATTGACCGCCAACGACCGCATCAGTTTGAGCGTCAACCCGGGGGAGATCCACTGCCTCCTGGGTGAGAACGGGGCGGGAAAATCCACCCTGATGAACGTGCTTTACGGTCTCTACCAGGCCGACGAGGGCGAAATTCTGCTTGACGACGTCGTGCAACACTTCGCTGGTCCTGGTGACGCTATGGCGGCTGGTATCGGTATGGTGCACCAACACTTCATGCTGGTTCCGGTTTTCACCGTGGCAGAAAACGTCATGCTCGGCCACGAAAAGACCAAGGCCGGCGTCGTTCTTGACCTTGAGGCCGCCCGCGAAATGGTGCGCACGATCTCAGAACGCTTCGGGTTCAATGTCGATCCCGATGCCGTCATCGAAGATCTCCCGGTGGGTGTGCAGCAGCGCGTGGAAATCATCAAGGCGCTCTCGCGTGACGCGCAGGTTCTCGTATTCGACGAGCCGACCGCCGTGCTCACCCCGCAAGAGACCGACGAACTCATGAACACAATGCGCCAGCTGCGCGAAGATGGCACCGCCATTGTGTTTATCACTCACAAACTTCGCGAAGTGCGCGCTGTCGCTGATCGCATCACCGTTATTCGTCTTGGCAAGGTTGTCGGCGAAGCACAGCCGACCGACTCAAACGAACAGCTGGCCTCCCTTATGGTGGGTCGCGCCGTCGAACTGACCGTGAGTAAGGGCGCGCCCAACCTCGGTAGCGGTGCCCTTGCTGTGACGGGCCTGACCGTGCTCGACGACAAGGGTGTTGCCGTCGTCGACGACGTGAGCTTCGAAGTCCGCCAGGGTGAGATCCTCGCCATCGCGGGCGTGCAGGGCAACGGCCAAACGGAACTCACCGAAGCGCTCATGGGCCTACAGCCCAACGCCCGTGGCTCCATCACCCTCAATGGTGACGAACTTCTCGGCACGTCGGTGCGATCGCACATTGAAAAGGGCATCGGCTACGTTCCGGAAGACCGCAAGGAAGACGGCCTCGTCGCCGACTTCTCGATCACCGAGAACATGCTGCTGACACGCTCCTATGGCGAACCGTTTGTGAAGGCGGGCACCATTCAGCGCGCGCGCCTGTTGGAGTTCACGCGCGACAAGATCGAAGAATTTGATGTTCGTACCCAGGGCCCGGATCAGCCCGCTGGTCGCCTCTCAGGCGGTAACCAGCAGAAGGTCGTGCTGGCTCGTGAACTGAGCCACGATCTCTCGCTCTTCGTCGCCGCACAGCCCACGCGTGGTGTCGACGTTGGTTCTATCGAATTCATTCACAAGCGCATTGTCGAGACGCGTGACTCCGGGGTTCCGGTCGTTGTGATTTCGACCGAGCTTGACGAAGTTGCCGCCCTCGCTGACCGCATCATGGTGATGTATCGGGGCAAGGTTGTCGGCATCGTGCCCGGAAATACGCCCCGTGACACGCTGGGCCTGATGATGGCCGGTATCCCCGCAGAAGGAATCAGCGCATGACCACTCAGACCGAAACCAAGCCGCTGAAGCAGCCCAGTCGGTTCGCGGGCGTTGGCCGCGAGATCATGACCTCCACTTTCCCGGTCATTATCGGCGCCATTGTCCTAGCCGTCCTCGCTGGCTCGTTGCTCATTATTTTCACCAACAGCGACGTGCAGACGGCAGCCGGCTACTTCTTCAGCCGACCGATGGACACGATTGCCGCGGCCGGTGCTGCCATCGGTGCAGCGTACTCCGCACTGTTTCGTGGTTCCATCTACGACTACACCGCCACGAACTTTGCTGACGCCATCACGCCGCTGATGAACTCGCTCTACGAGGCCACGCCGCTCATCGCGGCCGGTCTCGGTGTGGGCCTCGCGTTCCGCGCCGGCATGTTCAACATTGGTGGCCAAGGACAAATTCTGCTGGCCGCCGCCGGTGCGGGCTGGGTAGCCACCCGGATGGAGCTGCCCGCCAGTATTCACCTGATCGTGGCACTGCTCGTTGGTGTTTTGTTCGGCGCGCTGTGGGCCGGTATCGCCGGTATCTTGAAGGCACGCACCGGTGCGCATGAGGTGATCGTGACGATCATGCTCAACCACATCGGCCGCTACCTGCTGTTGTTTGCGCTCGGTACCCAGTGGCTGCTGCAGGCCACCGGTTCCACCCAGATCAAGACCGGCTACATGGCAGAAACGGCAGTGTTCCCCAAGCTTTTCGGTGACCAGTACCGCGTCACGGTTGCCCTCGTGTTGGTCGTTGCAGCCGTCATCTTCGTTTGGTGGCTGCTGGAACGCTCGAGCCTCGGCTTCCGGATGCGCACGGTGGGAGAAAACCCCGCCGCTGCCCGCACGGCCGGTATCAACGTCGGACGCATGTATTTCGTTGCGATGCTCATCGCTGGCGGTCTGGTTGGTATCGCTGGCGTCTCGCTCGCGCTCTCTTCTAAAGCGCCGTTCGGTGATGGCGTCGACGCCGGCATCGGCTTCGACGCCATCACGGTGGCCCTGCTAGGTGGCTCGTCACCCTTCGGCATCCTCGCCGCTGGCCTCCTGTTCGGCGCTCTGCAGGCAGGTTCTGTGACAATGAAGATCGCACAGGTTCCGGCTGAACTCGTCGACATCATGCAGGCGCTCATCGTGCTGTTCATCGCGGCACCGCCGCTCGTCCGCGCGATCTTCGGCCTCCCGAAGCCCGGTCAGCCGACGCGTGCTGAGCGCAAAGCGAAGAAGGCAGCAGCCGCCGAACGCGCAGCAGCCGCCCAGGCCTCGGTTGCTGGTCTCGCCGCCGCAGCCATTGCCGTTGATGAGGCCGATACCGCTCGTGCCGCTGAGACGGCACCCGCGGCTCGCACCACCGTATTGACCGAGGAAGCCCCGCCGGAGACGCTGCATGCTGATGCGGTCGAAGCGGATATCTCCGACACGAAGGAGGGCGAGTGATGGCTCTGGATGTTACTCCGGTGACGAACACGCTTCGTACGGTTGCCGTTCGTTCCTTCAAGGCTCCGATCGTGATGGCGATCGTGGGCGTGCTGATGCTGGCACTCGTCGTGCTGGTTCCCCGCCGCGACATGGCCAACTTCTGTATTGCCGTGCTGTGCCAGGGCGGCGAGGGCGTGGTGTCGGTACCCGCAGGCCCGTTCAGCATTGGTGCCGCCGTTGTCATGTTGCTCGCTGCCGCCGTGGCCTTCTGGCTCAGCCAGCAGGGTCGCAAGGCGCCGCTGTGGCTCATCTCGATCTACGTCTTTGCCATGATCTTCGCCTTCGCGACGTGGGCATCGTCTGGCAAACTCCTGACGGTTGTCACGCTACTTTCCGGCACCCTGGCGCTCGCCATTCCGCTCGTGTTCGGTGCCCTCGGCGGTGTTATCGGTGAGCGCGCGGGTGTCGTCAACATCGCGATCGAAGCACAGCTACTCGGTGGCGCGTTCACGGCTGCGGCGGTCGGCACCATGACGCACTCCGCATGGTGGGGCCTGTTCGCCGCCGTCGTTGCTGGAGCGCTTGTTGGCCTCGTGCTCGCCGTCTTCGCCATCACGTATTACGTCAACCAGGTGATCGTCGGTGTCGTGTTGAACGTGCTGGTGGCGGGCCTCACAACCTTCCTCGTGAAGGCTTGGCTGGATAAGGCTGATCTCAACCACCCGCCGCTGCTGCCGATCATCAAGATTCCTGTGCTCGGTGACATTCCCATCATCGGTCCGGTGCTCTTCAACCAGTCGGTGCTCGTGTACATCATGTACGTGACCGTGTTCGCGGTGACGTTCGCGATGTTCCGCACCCGTTGGGGTCTGCGTTTGCGTGCCGTTGGCGAGCACCCACAGGCCGCTGACACCGTCGGCATCAAGGTGGCACGCACGCGCTACCTGAACACGATGCTCGCCGGTGGCATCGCCGGTATTGGTGGCGCGTACTACACGCTCGTGGTGAACCCCGAGTTCGGTGAGAACATCACCGCCGGCGCCGGCTTCATCGCCCTCGCGGCCGTCATCTTCGGTAAGTGGGACCCGATCAAGGCAACGTTGGCGGCGCTGCTGTTCGGTTTCGCGTCAAACCTGCAGAGCACGCTCTCTGTCATGAACTCGGGCGTTCCGTCCAGCTTCCTGGCAATGGTTCCGTACGTCCTCACCATCATCGTTGTCGCTGGCCTCGTCGGCCGCTCGCGTCCGCCGGCAGCGTC
>CANNEP010000068.1 GCA_947503655.1 uncultured Microbacterium sp. | reverse complement strand
ACCACGAAGTTATTGGCAAGCAGCGGGAGGTCAGGCAACGCACCAAGAATCTCAACGCCGGTGCGGTCAAGACCCGTCTCTTCTTCTGCTTCGCGCAACGCTGTGTCGACGGCGTCGATGTCTTCGGGGTCGACGGAACCACCGGGAAAGGAAACTTCGCCGGGGTGCGATCGCAGCGTGTCGGCTCGCACCTCCAACAGCAGATCGAGATCGGCGGCGGTGACGTCTGCGGGTTGCAGATGCGTGCGGTCGGGACGTTGACCAAACAACACGAGCACGGCAGAGCGCCGGGCGCGTGCCTCATTGACCGGGGGAAGATCGCGCAATGCGCCTCGATCGCGCAACCCGCGAATGAGTTCTTCGCGGGCACCGAGGAGGAGGGAGGTATCAGTCATTGCGCCACCGAGTCTAAGCCGGTTCACCGGCAACCAGGCGATTCACCCACAGAGACCCACACCTTGCTAGCGTTGAAGCCATGCAGGTTTGTCTCGCGTCTACATCTCCCGCCCGACTCATGCTGCTTCGTCAGGCCGGCATTGAACCACTCACGATTGCCAGTGACGTCGACGAAGATGCGGCTATCGTTGCGGCTGAAGAAGAGGCTGGCAGGCCGCTCACCCCCGAAGAGCACGTGTTGTTGCTCGCGCAGGCAAAGGCCGCTGCGGTTGCCGAGGGGCTCGCGATCACGCACCCCGATTTCACGGGCATCGTCATCGGCGGCGACTCGATGTTTGAGCTCGACGGACAGATCTTCGGCAAGCCGCACACCCCCGAAGCGGCCACCGAGCGCTGGCTACACATGCGTGGCCAGGCAGGTGTGCTGCACTCCGGTCACAGCGTGCTGCTCGTGCAACAGGGTGCTGTTGTCGATGCGGCTGACGATATCGCCGAGGCCACCGTGCATTTCGTCGCCGACATTTCAGACGAAGAGATCGCGGCGTACGTCGCGACGGGTGAGCCGCTCGAAGTCGCCGGAGCCTTCACGGTCGATAGCCTGGGTGGTGCATTCATCGATCGCGTCGAGGGTGACCCATCAACGGTCGTCGGCATGTCGCTGTCGACCGTGCGTGTGCTTGCCGCGCGCCTCGGAATCTCCTGGCCGTCCCTCTGGAATCGCCTGTAGGTTCCGCTCAACGAATTTCCGATTACTTTATCGAGAGTGGTCAAAAACGACGGCCATTCGCTCGGTAGGCTGGCTGTCATGCCTCAAATCTCGAAGGTTCTCATCGCGAACCGCGGCGAGATTGCCGTACGAATCATCCGCGCCGCGCGTGACAGCGCCATCGCATCCGTAGCGGTCTACGCCGACCAGGATCGCGATGCTATGCACACCCGCCTGGCTGACGAAGCCTACGCGCTTGACGGCCAGACCAGCGCCGACACATACCTCGTGATCGACAAGATTTTGTCGATCGCTCGCCGCTCCGGAGCCGACGCCATTCACCCTGGTTACGGCTTCCTCGCCGAAAACGCAGACTTTGCCCGCGCCGTAATTGCCGCTGGCATCACGTGGATCGGCCCGTCTCCCGAGGCAATTGACGCCCTCGGCGACAAGGTCACCGCGCGCCACGTTGCTGAGAAGGTGGGCGCACCGCTTGCCCCCGGCACCCCGGGGCCGGTTGAAACGGCTGATGAGGTCATCGCTTTCGCCAAGCAGGCCGGTCTGCCGATCGCAATCAAGGCTGCCTATGGCGGCGGCGGTCGTGGCCTCAAGGTCGCTCGTGAGCTCGACGAGATCCCTGAAATGTTTGAGTCGGCGACGCGCGAAGCGATCGCGGCGTTCGGCCGTGGCGAGTGCTTCGTGGAGAAGTACCTCGACAAGCCGCGCCACGTTGAGACGCAGTGCCTTGCCGACGCCGAAGGCAACGTTGTTGTTATCTCGACGCGCGACTGCTCGCTGCAGCGTCGCCACCAGAAGCTCGTCGAAGAGGCGCCCGCGCCGTTCTTGACCGACGAGCAGAACGCGATTCTCTACGACGCATCGAAGAAGATCCTCAAGGAGGTCGGCTACGTTGGCGCCGGCACCTGCGAGTTCTTGATCGGTGCTGACGGAACCATCTCCTTCCTCGAGGTCAACACCCGTCTGCAGGTGGAACACCCGGTTTCTGAAGAGGTCACCGGCATCGACCTGGTGCGTGAGCAGTTCCGTCTTGCCGCGGGCGAAACGCTCGGCTACGACGACCCGACCCCGGTGGGCCACTCGTTCGAGTTCCGTATTAACGGTGAAGACCCGGGCCGTGGCTTCCTGCCGCAGCCGGGACCCATCAAGACCTTCAAGACGTTCGGTGGCCCGGGTATTCGCCTGGACTCCGGCGTCACGCAGGGTGACTCCATCTCGGGCGCGTTCGACTCGCTGCTCGCGAAGATCATCGTCACTGGCCGCGACCGCAACGAGGCTCTCGCCCGTGCCCGCCGCGCGCTCGACGAGTTCGAAGTGACCGGTATGCCGACCGTGCTCCCGTTCCACCGCCAGGTGGTCACTGAGCCCGCGTTCACCGCAGAAGACGGCACCTTCGGCATCTTCACGCGCTGGATCGAAACCGAGTTCGTTAACGAGATTCCGGCGTGGGACGGCGAAATGGATGCCCCCGAGGCAGCCCCCGGCCGCCACACGGTTGTCGTTGAGGTCGGTGGCAAGCGCCTTGAGGTCAGCCTGCCCGACCACATCGTTGCCACACAGTCGGTGGGTCGCCCCGCCGCCGCTCCCCCGGCCCGCCGCTCGCATGCAGCCAGCACCACTGGTTCCGGTGCTTCCGGCGACGCCGTGAAGAGCCCCATGCAGGCAACCGTCATCAAGATTGCCGTCGAAGAGGGCCAGCAGGTCGTCAAGGGCGACCTCGTTGTGGTGCTCGAGGCCATGAAGATGGAGCAGCCCATTCAGGCCCACAAGGATGGCGTCATCGGCGCCATCAACGCCGGGCCCGGTGCGACGGTTTCGGCCGGCCACCAGCTGCTCACGATCAGCTAACACGCGTTCTTTTCGGCGCCGTTCTTCTCTGGAAGGACGGCGCTGACGTGTTTTCCGGCGCTGCGTGACCGTGCGACCGTGATGTCGCACCCGTGTGCCCGTCGAACGACCGTTACGCACGACTCAAAACGGTACGCACGCAAAAAATGCCTCACCTGCCACTTCAGCCTCATGAGTCACACAGTTGCGTGCATAACGGTTGTTGAGGTTCCGGAATTGCACGGAACCGGGGGTGCGGAACCTGGGGTGCGGACGAGGATATGGTGAGGCACAAGAAGGCGATCACCGCGCTGATCGTCATGAGCGGCACACTCATGACGATCAGTCCGTAGACAAACGCCGCACAGAATCCGAGACCGACGTGCAGCATGCGTCGCTGCACGCGCGGCCACGGCCACCCCTCTGGCCAAGCCAGGGGCGGTGGGTTTGGCGGCGTCGCGGTCACTCGCCGCTGTTGTCTCGTTCGACGATGTGCATGGCGCGAACGGCGTCGGTGATCGAGCCGGTGAGCGACGGGTACACGGCAAAGACGCGCGAAAGTTGGTCCACGGTGAGGCGACGCTCGACGGCAACGGCAATCGGGTAGATCAGCTCGGAGGCCTTCGGCGCGACGATGACACCACCAATGACGGTGCCGGAGCCTTCGCGGGCGATAACCTTCACGAAGCCGTCCTTGATGCCCATCATCTTGGCACGGGGGTTGGCCGACAACGGTAGCTTGTGTACGACGCCGTTAATGTGGCCAGCCTCGACATCGGCCTGCGACCAACCGACCGTCGCAATTTCGGGGCCGGTGAAGATGTTGGCGGTGATACGGCGCGGATCCATCGGAATAACGATGTCACCGAGGGCGTGGAATACGGCGGTGCGTCCTTGCATACTGGCAACCGACGCGAGCGGCATGAGCGTGGTGCAGTCACCGGCCGCGTAGATGTTCGGCACCGAGGTACGACCAACGCGGTTCACACGCAAGTGGCCCGAGTCGGTGAGCTGAATGCCCGCCTCTTCGAGACCGATACCCGCGGTGTTCGGAATGGAACCGACAGCCATGAGGCAGTGCGAGCCCTCAACCGTGCGTCCGTCTGCGAGCGTGACCGTCACACCGTTGTCGGTGCGCTCAACCTTGTCAGCACGTGACTTGTTCAAGACCGTCATACCGCCACGGGTGAAGACCTTTTCGAGCACAGCTGCGGCGTCCTGGTCTTCCGAGGGAAGAATCTGGTCGCGCGACGAGACGAGGGTGACCTTCGCACCCAGGTTCATGTAGGCCGAGGCAAACTCGGCACCGGTGACACCCGAACCGACCACAATGAGGTGCTCGGGCAGTGCCTTCATGTCGTACAGCTGCGTCCACGTCAGAATGCGTTCGCCGTCGGGCATGGCGGAGGCCAGCTGGCGCGGCGACGCACCGACCGAAACCACGAGGGTGTCGGCCTCAACGCGGTCAAAGTCGGTGCCGTCGGGGCCGGTCGAAACAACGACGGTGTGGGCGTCTTCCAGGCGACCGTAGCCGCTAATGATGCGCACACCAGCCTCAACGAGGGCGTTGCGCATGTCTTCGGACTGCTGACGAGCCAGCGCCAGCAGACGCTTGTTGACAGCCGCCAAGTTGATGGCAACTTCCGGCTTCAGCGGCTTGCCATTCGCACCCTTAGCGAAAAACTGCACGCCGAGATCAGAAGCTTCAGAAATAGCGACGGCGGCGTCGGCCGTCGCGATGAGAGACTTCGACGGAACCACGTCGGTAATAACAGCGGAACCACCGACACCGGCACGCTCGATGAGCGTCACGTCGGCACCGAGCTGTGCTGCCGCGAGCGCCGCTTCATACCCGCCAGGGCCGCCACCCAGAATTGCCACGGACTGAGTGCGCTCAAACGAGAGAGAAGACATGTGTCTATTCTCGCTCACCGGGAGCGAGTTCGAAAACGCCACTCCTGCCTTCTGGCGCGCAGATGAGCGAGCGGCGCTCCTGGCGCGCACGCGCGCGGGTTCCTAGAGTAGAGGAATGTCTGATTCGTGGGATAACCCTCTTGAGAACCCGGCCGCTGATCCGTTTGAGATCGCAGCCCAGGCCGCAGCCGACATTGCTCGCCTCTCGGGCGTCGCACAGCACGACATTGCCCTGACCCTGGGCAGTGGTTGGGGCAAGGCCGCCGAGCTGATCGGTGAAACCGTCGCAACTATTCCGGCAACGGATGTCACCGGCTTCTCTCGTCCGGCGCTGGCGGGCCATGTCGGAACCATTCGCTCCGTTCGCACGCCAGATGGCAAGAATGTGCTTGTTATTGGCGCACGTACGCATTATTACGAGAACCACGGCGTGCGCCGCGTCGTACACTCGGTGCGCACGGCAGCTGCGGCCGGCGCCAAAATCATGGTGCTCACTAACGGTGCCGGTGGCATCAAAGAGACGTGGAGCCCCGGTCAGCCGGTGCTCATTAGCGACCATCTCAACTTGACGGCTGACTCGCCGCTTGAGGGTGCAAAGTTCGTTGACCTCACCGACCTGTACTCGTCGCGCCTGCGCGGCGTTGCTCGCACGATCGACCCGACGCTTGACGAGGGCGTGTACACGCAGTTCCGTGGCCCGCACTACGAGACCCCGGCAGAAGTGCAGATGGCGAAGAACATTGGTGGCCACATCGTCGGCATGTCGACGGCGCTCGAAGCGATCGCCGCTCGCGAGGCTGGCATGGAGATTCTCGGCCTGAGCCTCATCACCAACCTCGCCGCCGGCATCCAGCAGACGCCGCTGAGCCACGAAGAGGTCATCGAGGCGGGCAAGACCGCAGAGCCGATCATTTCGGCACTGCTCGCAAAAATTATCGAGGCACTATGACGATCGATCTCACCACGGCGCTACGCCGCGCGGTCGCGTGGCTCGCGCAAGACCCCGACGACACGACGCACCACGAGCTCGATGAACTGATCAACCACGCGATGGACGGCAACCCCGCCGCGCAGGCTGACATCATCGATCGTTTCGACTCGCGCTTGGCCTTCGGAACCGCAGGGTTGCGTGGCGAACTGGGCGCAGGTTCCGCTCGCATGAACCGGGTGCTCGTTGCTCAGGCAGCCGCCGGATTCGCGGCGTACCTGCTGGCGAAGAACCCGGGCCGCACTCCTACCGTCGTGATTGGCTACGACGGTCGCCGCAACTCCGACGTGTTTGCAAAAGACTCTGCCGAGATCTTCGCGGGCGCTGGGCTCAAAGCGGTGCTGTTGCCGCGGCTGCTGCCGACGCCGGTGCTGGCGTTCGCGGTTCGTCACTTGAACGCCGATGCGGGCGTCATGGTGACCGCGAGCCACAACCCGCCGAACGACAATGGCTACAAGGTGTACCTGGGCGGCGCTGACCAGGGCGCGCAGATCGTTGCCCCCGCCGACGCCGAAATCGCCGCGCACATTCAGCGCGTTGCCGACACGATGTCGGTTCCCGACCTGGAGCGTTCCGACCGGTACGAGATCGGTGCCGAGTCGATTGTCGACGCGTACGTGGCCGCGACCGCTGCTGTCGCGCCCGCTCCGGCCGCCGCTGCCAACATGCGCTGGGTCTACACCGCCATGCACGGCGTCGGTTGGGAGACCGTCGAGCGCGTGCTCGCCGCCGCCGGCTACCCGCTGCCCGAGACCGTGACCGCGCAGTTGCAGCCAGACGGCGCGTTCCCGACGGTCGCCTTCCCGAACCCGGAGGAGCCCGGCGCGATGGACCTCTCCTACGAGACGGCCACCGCCACGAACGCCGACTTCATCATTGCGAACGACCCCGATGCCGACCGCCTCGCGGTTGCAATTCCGGTCGACGGTGGCTGGCGCCGCCTGACCGGCAACGAAGTCGGACTGCTCTTGGGCTGGCGTGCCGCTCGCGCCGCACAGGGTACCGCGGGTGCTTCGCTCGCGTGCTCCCTCGTCTCCTCCCCCGGTTTGGGCGCGATTGCCGAGCACTTCGGCCTCGACTTCCACGAGACGCTCACGGGCTTTAAGTGGATTTCACGCGCACCGGGCATGGTTTTCGGCTTCGAAGAAGCGCTCGGCTACCTCGTGAACCCCGAAACCGTTCGCGATAAAGACGGCATCTCGGCCGCCGTAGCGATGCTCGGCCTCGCCGCAGACGCTCGCGAGAGCGGAACCACGTTGGCGGGCCGTCTGGAGGAGTCGGCCGCGACGTTCGGTCACTTTGCGAGCGGCCAAGTGTCGATTCGCGTTGACGACGTGGCGGTCATCGGGCGCATCATGGCCGCGCTGCGCGAAACGCCGCCGACGAGCATCGGTGATGACGCCATCGTGAGCGCCGACGACCTGCTGGCTGTACCCGCGGGCGAGCCGTCTGGTGACGTGCTGCGGTATCGCCTCGCGTCGGGCTCGCGCGTTATCGTGCGCCCGAGCGGCACTGAGCCGAAGCTCAAGGCGTACCTCGATGCGAAGGCAGACTCGGCCGAAGCCTCTGCCGCGCGCATCGCGTCGATGGACGCCGCGATGCGCGAGCTCCTCGCACAGCTGTCCTGAAAACATAACCGGTGAGGCGCACCCTATGCTCGTAGGGTGCGCCTCACCGATATCACCACTCTCGAATCAGCCCACGTCGTGCTGGAGCCCCTGAGCGAAGCACACAACGCCGAGCTCGCCGTGGCTGCGGGTGAGATCACGGAAGATTTGTGGTTCACATCGGTTCCGCGCGCCGACGAGGTGCCTGCCGACACGGCGCGACGCCTCGAACTGCGCGAGACAGGCATGATGAACCCGTTCGTCGTGCGCTCGAAGGCTGACGGCCGCGTCGTCGGCTCAAGCACGCTGTGTAACATCAACCTCGAAACTCCGCGCACCGAGATTGGCTACACCTGGTATTCGCCGCGTGCTCGCGGCACCGTCATCAACCCCGCCGCGAAGCTCCTGCTCCTCGGGCACGCATTCGAGGCGTGCAACGTCATCGCCGTCGAGTTCCGCACGCACGCCCATAACCTGCGCTCGCGCGCCGCCATCGCAAAGCTCGGCGCCAAGCAAGACGGCATTCTCCGCAACGACCGCATCGGCCGCGATGGCACGCTCCGCGACACCGTGGTGTTCTCGATCTTGCCGCACGAGTGGCCCACGGTGCGTCTGGGCCTCACCAGCCGCATCGCGGCGCTCGCAACGGCGGCCAACACTCGATGACGCTCGCCCTGTTCGTCGGAAGAAGGGTGCGGCAGCGGCAGGGGCCGCCGCCGGATTCATGCACGTCACGAGTGGACTCTCCGGCCCTCCCCTGGCAGCCCACGCCGTCGGCGACAACTGGAATCAACGCAGCTTCACCGCCACCATTCAGGTCATCTTCGCCGTGCTCAGCCTCAGTAGCGTGATGCTCATCATGGCCGGGTAGCCCGCTCGGGTAGCCTCGCTCTTTCGCGTGCTCGCGGGCTTCGGAACCAGCGGGGCCGCTGAGTAGGATTGCGCTACTGCCTACCCGAGGCGCACACCGTCGTGCGAGGAGAATGTCGTGCCCCCACTGCCCTATGCCATCATCGGCGCAGGACCCACCGGACTCGCGGCCGCGCGAGCCCTGCAAAAAGCCAAGATTCCGTTTCAGGGATATGAAGCATCGACCGGTGTCGGTGGGCTGTGGGACATCGAGAACCCCCGCAGCACGATGTACGAATCAGCACACCTGATTTCATCGCGCACGACGACCGAGTTCACCGAGTTTCCGATGTCGTCCACGGCCGACTACCCCAGCCACCGTGAGCTCAAGACCTACTTCAACGACTTTGCCGCGCACTTCCGGCTCGACGAAACGTTCCGCTTCAATACCCGCGTATCTCGCATCGGTCGTGATGGATCCGAGTGGCTCGTCACCGTCGACGGCCCTGACGGTGAAGAGACCCACCGGCATGCCGGTGTGATCCTTGCGAATGGCACGCTTGCGGAGCCGAACGTGCCGGCGTTCCGCGGCGAGTTCACCGGCGAAATCATGCACACGAGCGCGTACAAATCAGCAACGCAGCTTACCGGCAAACGCGTGCTCATCATCGGCGCAGGCAACAGCGGGTGCGACATCGCCGTCGACGCCGTGCACCACGCACGCTCGGTCGACATGAGTGTACGCCGCGGCTACTACTTCGTGCCGCGCTACCTGTTTGGCCGCCCGTCCGACACCCTCAATCAGGGCCGTCCGCTGCCCGCTAAGATCAAGCAGTTCATTGATAAGCGCATTCTGCAGGCGTTCACCGGCGACCCGGTGCGCTTCGGGTTTCCGAAGCCGAAATACAAGATCTACGAGTCACATCCGATCGTGAACACCCTGATTCTCAACCACCTGGGTCAAGGCGACCTGCGCATTCGTGCCGACATTGATCGGTTCGACGGAACCACGGTGCGCTTTCGTGACGGATCCTCCGGTGAGTACGACACGATTCTGCTGGCCACCGGCTACCAGCTTGATTACCCGTTCGCTGATCGCGCCGACTTGCACTGGACGGGCGCGAGCCCAGACCTGTACCTCAACGTCTTTCCGCCGAGCTTCAACGGGCTCTACGTGCTTGGCATGATCGAAGCCTCCGGTATCGGCTGGCAGGGTCGCGCTGAGCAGGCCGAGCTCGTTGCCGCGTACCTCCGCGCCGAGCGCGAAGACCCCGAGAAGGCACGTGCGTTCCGCGAGCGCGTTATGAACGCCCCGTGGCCCGACGTCACGGGCGGCTACAACTACCTGGGCCTTGACCGCATGAGCTACTACGTCAACAAAGACGCGTACCGACGCGTCGTGGCCTCGACCGCGAAGACCCTGAAGGTGGGCACATGAACATCGATGAGGTTGTTCTCAACTTTTCGCCGAACTCGCTTGTGCTGCTCAATGTCGTGCTCGCGCTCATCATGTTCGGCATCGCGCTGGACGTCGCACCACGCGACTTCAAAATCGTGGCGCAACACCCGAAGCCGTTCATCGTAGCGATCCTCGCCCAGCTGTTGATTCTGCCGGCGGTGACGTTTGGGTTGACGTTGATTTTGCCGGTGACGCCGTCGATGGCACTCGGCATGATTCTGGTGGCGTGCTGCCCGCCCGGCAATATCTCCCAGGTGTTGACGCACCGCTCCGGCGGCAACGTTGCCCTATCCGTCTCCATGACGGCCGTGGGTAACCTGCTCTACATCATCGCGATGCCGCTCTCGATCGCGTTCTGGGGTTCGCTGCACCCAACCGCACACGAGCTGTTGCGCGCTGTTGAGCTCAACACGTGGCAGCTCCTGCTCGACATAGTTCTCATCATCGGCGTGCCATTCCTGCTCGGGCTCGCGATTCGCGCGAAGTTCCCGACGTTCTCGAAGCGTGTGCAGCCCGCGGTGAAGTGGTTCAGCCTCATCGCACTGCTCGCGTTCATCGTGATCGCGCTCGTCGGCAACTGGGCGTTCTTCATCGCGTTCCTCGGCATCATCATCCTCGTGGTCACGGTGCACGACGCCGTGGCACTCGCAATCGGCTATTCCACCGCCGCCGTCTCGGGCCTGGGTACGCGTGAGCGCAAGGCCATGACGTTCGAAGTCGGTATCCGTAATGCCGGCCTTGGTCTCGGCCTCGTCTTCATGTTCTTCGACGGCCTCGGCGGCATGGCCATCGTCGCCGGCTGGTGGGGCATTTGGGACATCATCGCCGGCCTCATCGTTGCGAGCCTGTGGGCCCTACACACGAAGCGTAAAACGGGCTCAGCACAGGGCGATGCCTCGCGGCACGCGCCCTTAGCGGCACCCCCGGCGGCGGAACCATCCGCATGACCCGCGTACTCGTCACCGGTGGTTCCGGATTCCTCGGTTCCCACGTCGTCACGGCCCTCGCCGCGCACCCCGATGTTGATGTGGTCGTGTCCGCCGATGTGCGCACGCCGGAGCACCCGCGCGACGGTGTTATCGATGCACCGTTCGATGTCACCTCCCCCGGCACCCTGGTTCCGCTTCTCGACCAGTACGACATCGATACCGTCGTGCATCTCGCCGCCATCGTGAACCCCGGACACGATGAGGAGCTGGAGTATCGCGTCGACGTCACCGGTTCGCGCAACGTCATCGACGCGTGTATCACGGCGGGTGTGGGGCGGCTCGTGGTGTCGAGCTCAGGTGCCGCGTATGGCTACCACGCCGACAATCCCGCGTGGATTACCGAAGAGTGGCCGGCTCGCGGCAGCGACGAGTTTCCCTACTCGAAGCACAAGGCGCTCGTCGAGGGGATGCTGGCGGACGCACGCGCTGCGCACCCAGAGCTCGAGCAGGTGGTGTTCCGCATCGGAACCATACTCGGGCCCACGGTGAAGAATCAGATCACGGCGCTGTGGGATGGCAAGCGCATTCTGGCGATCCGTGGTTCCGAATCGCCCTTCGTTTTCGTGTGGGCTGACGACGTTGCGGCTGCGATGGTACGGGCCTCAACCGATGGTCCGGCGGGCATTTTCAATATCGCCGGCACGGGGGCGCTGACGGTCACCGAGATTGCGTCACGACTGAACAAGCCGATGTTGCGGGTGCCCGCCGGGGTTTTGTCATTCGCCCTGCGCATTGCCCATGCGTTGCGATTGACCGTGCATGGGCCGGCGCAGGTTGGCTTTCTGCGCTATCGGCCGGTGCTCGACAACACGGCGTTGCGTGAGTTGTTCGGTTTCGAGCCGTCACACACGTCGCATGAAGCGTTCGAACACTATCTCGCAACCCACCCCGGCGTCGCCCGCTGACAACGCAAAACCGGCGCCACGTATGACGTGACGCCGGTTGACGTTTGCTTACTTCTCGAAGCCCTCGGCGATGATCTCGATGAGCTCTTCGCGCTCTTCGACAGCCAAGAAGGCAGCCGCTGCCGCGTTGAGCTGGAACGCCTCGATGTCTTCCAGCGTGTACTCGAAAGCGTCTGACAGGAGCTTGAGCTCGCGGGTGAGCGACGTGCGGCTCATCGTGCGGTTGTCGACGTTTACGGTCACCGCGAAGCCGAGCTGGTACAGCAGGTCAAACGGGTGGTCCACCATCTCGGTGCCCCACGCGGCGATCGCGCCGGTCTGCAGGTTCGACGACGGCGACAGTTCGAGCGGAATCTCACGATCGCGCACCCAGCGGGCGAGGTCGCCAAACTGCACACGCACCTCTTCATCGTCACGACCGACAACGTCGAGGTCTTCAGCGAGGCGCACACCGTGACCGAGGCGCAGCGCACGGCCATCGATGAGGGCGGAACGAATCGAGTCGAGACCCGCCGCTTCACCGGCGTGCACCGTGGTCGGGAAGAAATTCGCGGCGAGGTAGTCGAACGCCTCGCGGTGACGCGAAGCGGGGAAGCCGTCTTCCGCACCCGCGATGTCAAAACCAACGACGCCACGGCCGCGGTAGTCAACGGCGAGCTTTGCAATCTCGAGCGAGCGGTCGGTGTGGCGCATCGCGGTGATGAGCTGACCAACACGGATGTCTTGGCCACGGCTCGCGACCGCGTCTTCCCCCTCATCGATACCGTCTTGAATCGCGTCAACGGCCTGCTCCAGCGTGAGGCCACCGGCCACGTGCTGCTCCGGCGCCCAACGCATTTCACCGTAGACGACACCATCGTGGGCGAGATCTTCGACAAACTCGCGCGCGATGCGGGTCAGCGCCGCCTCGGTCTGCATGACCGAGGTTGTGAGCTCGAACGACTTCAGGTATTCAACGAGCGAACCGGATTCACCCTGCTTGGCGAACCATGCATCGAGAGTCTTCGCGTCAGACGCTGGCGTCTTGAGGCCTGCTTCTTCTGCGAGTTCGAGAATCGTCGCCGGGCGCACGCCACCGTCAAGATGGTCGTGCAACGACACCTTCGGAAGGCCGCGCAGCGAGACGCCTTCAAGCCCTGCGTCACCGTGCTGGTCGATTGACATGAGTTACCCCTGTTCTAAGAGTCTTACGCGGTGATGCGCTCGCGCACGAGAGGACCACGGCCAGCCGCCGTGTCTCCAATCTCCCACGCTCCCTCAAGGGATTCAAGCGCACGGGCGAAACGAGACTCGTCGTTGGCCGACAGCGTGAAGAGCGGCGCACCAGCTTCAACCGTATCGCCAACCTGCGCGTGCAGATCGATGCCCGCGGCGTGGATAACCGGGTCTTGCGGACGAGCGCGGCCAGCGCCCAGGCGCCACGCCGAAATACCGAACGGCAGCGCTTCGAGTCGGGTAATGACACCCGAGCACGGAGCAACGATCGTGTGCGTCTCGTTCGGGGCGGGCAGCGCGGCGTCAGGGTCGCCATCTTGCGCCGCAATCATCTTTCGCCACGAGTCCATCGCACGGCCATCTTTGAGCGCCGCTTCAACGTCGGCGTCGGGCTGGCCGACAAGCGCCAGCATTTCGCGGGCGAGTGCCACGGTCAGTTCAACAACATCGGCGGGGCCGCCACCGGCGAGCACCTCAACCGACTCACGAACCTCGTTCGCGTTACCGATCGCCCGGCCCAGCGGGCTGTTCATATCGGTGAGCAGAGCCGTCGTCGCAACGCCCGAGTCAGTGCCGAGCGCCACCATCGTCTCCGCGAGCTCGCGCGCCTTGTTGATGTCTTGCATAAAGGCGCCGGAACCAAACTTCACATCAAGAACGAGAGCACCGGTTCCTTCGGCAATCTTCTTCGACATGATGCTGGACGCAATCAGCGGAATCGCTTCAACGGTTCCGGTCACGTCACGCAGGGCGTACAGACGCTTGTCTGCCGGTGCGAGACCTGAGCCTGCAGCGCAAATAACCGCACCGACTTCGCTGCCGAGCTGCGCAAACATCTCGTCATTCGAGAGGGCCGCACGCCAACCGGGGATCGACTCGAGCTTGTCGAGCGTGCCGCCAGTGTGGCCGAGGCCACGGCCGGAGAGCTGCGGAACCGCAACGCCGAACGAGGCAACCAGCGGAGCGAGAGGGAGGGTGATCTTGTCACCAACGCCACCCGTGGAGTGCTTGTCGACCGTCAGCTTGCCCAGACCGGCGAAGCTCATACGCTCCCCCGATGCGATCATCGCATCGGTCATCACACGAACCTCGTCGCGCGTCATGCCGTTCAGCAACACGGCCATCGCGAACGACGCCATTTGCGCGTCGGTCACGTACTCGCGCGTGTAGGCGTCAATGAGCCATCGCAGCGCGTCTTCATTGATGGGCTGGTGGTCACGCTTGGCGCGAATGACGTCAACCGCGTCAAAAGCTTCAATGCTCATCGTCCGAACTCCTCCAGGTCGCGCGGGCCAAAGGCGTCAGGCAACACCTCGTCGATCGTGCGAATGCCCGAAACGGTCTCCAGCAGCATGCCGGGCAGGGCGTGCTCGAACAGTAGCTGACGGCAGCGACCGCACGGCATGAGGGTCGCGCCGTGGCCGTCAACGCACACGAACGCGACGAGCTTGCCACCGCCGGTCATCGCCAGTTGCGATACCAGACCACACTCGGCGCACAGCGTGACGCCGTACGACGCGTTCTCGACGTTGCAGCCCGAAACGATGCGGCCATCGCTCACAAGAGCAGCGGCTCCGACCGGGTAGCGAGAGTAGGGCACATACGCCTTCTTCATCGCTTCGGTTGCTGCACTGCGCAGCTCGTCCCAGTCAATATCCGTCATGATTCTCCGTTAAC
>CANNEP010000067.1 GCA_947503655.1 uncultured Microbacterium sp. | reverse complement strand
CACACGAGCTCCCACAGCGCGTCAATGACGGACTGTTCGTTTTCGGCATCGGCGAGATGCTGGAGTTGTGATGCGAAGTACGCGCCTCCCGCACCCAGAATGTTGACGAGTCGCTGGCCGAGGCTTCCCTCGGCGACCTCACCCTCGGGCGGTGTGAGTGTCAGCGGGGCGGAGTCAGCGAGGTGCAGGCTCACCCACCCATCGCAGCCTGGCAGGGCGCCAACACCGGCCCACAGCACTTCGCCGGTTGCGGTGAGTTCATCGAGCATCGCGGGCGTGTAGTTGTGCACGCGCGACGGCAGAATCAACGACTCCCACGCGCTCGCCGGAATCGGTACTCCCGCGAGCTGATCGATCGCGGCAACCACGCCGTCGATGCCCTCGAGCGGACGCGTGAGGTGCTGCCAATCGGGCAAGAACCGTGCGTAAGCTTCGGGCGCGACGGGTTCGACGGCGCCACGCAGGGCGGCGAGCGATCGTAGTCGCAGGCGGCGGAGTACTTCGGTGTCGCACCATTCGGCCTCGTCGCCGCGGCCTTCGGGCAGGAAGAATCCGCTCTGCACGCGTCCGGCAGACTCGAGTCGCTGCAGCGTGTGTCGCACGATCGCGACGCCGAGTCCGAGCCACGTGCTGATGCGCTCTGCCGCAAACGGCCCGTGGGTGCGCGCGAAGCGCGTGACAAGGTCGGCGAGCGGGTCGGCGAGCGGTTCGAGAAAAGCGACCGGAACCCCGACCGGCAGGGCAACACCCAGCGCATCGCGCAGACGCCCGGCATCTTCAATCGCCGCGAACCGCTGCTCGCCCGCGACCGTCACAACGATCGCGCGACGGGTGTCGACGAGCGCGTTCGCGAACGCCTGGGCCTCGGCGAGCGTCGCGTGACCGGGGTCGTGCGGGGTGTCGGAGGCTTCGCGCTCAGCCGCACCCGTGGTTCCGTCGTTCTCCTCTGACCCTTGCAATCGCGGGGCGAGCTCGGTCGCGGTCAGCGGCCCAAGCACACGCAGCAGATCGGCGACGCCCTCGACGCCGCGGGCGCGACGGTCGGGGGTGAGGCGCTGCTGTTCGGCTTCGAACTGGGCGATAACGTCGGGGTCGAGAAGCTGACGCATCTCGACCTTGCCGAGCAGTTCGCCAAGGAGGGTCGGGTCGACGCTGAGGGCCGCGGCGCGGCGTTCGGCGAGGGGCGAATCGCCCTCGTACATGAACTCGCCGACGTATCCGAACAGCAGGTCTTTCGCGTACGGCGATGCCTGCGCGGGTTCGACTTCGATCAGGCGAATCTGGCGTTCGGCGATCTGCCGCGTGATGCGGAGGAGCGCGGGTAGGTCGTAGACGTCCTGGAGCACTTCACGGAGGGTCTCGAGGATGATCGGGAAGGTCGGGTGATTGCGCGCGACCTCGAGCAATTGTGCCGAGCGCTGGCGCTGTTGCCACAGCGGCGTACGCTTGTGCGGGTTGACGCGTGGCATGAGCAGGGCGCGGGCGGCACATTCGCGGAATCGTGCGGCAAAGAGGGCGGAACCGCCGACTTCTTCGGTGACGAGCTGCTCGAGTTCGTCGGCGTCGAAGACGAACAGGTCGGCGCCCGGTGGCTCGCTGATCGCATCGGGAATACGCACGATGATGCCGTCATCACTCGCGACCGCGGCGCCGTCGACGCCGAGTCGTTCGCGAATGCGTGAGCCGATCGCGAGCGCCCACGGCGCGTGCACCGAGCGCCCGTACGGCGAGTGGAGGATGAGGCGCCAGTCGCCGACATCATCTTTGCCGCGCTCGACGGTGAGCGTTTTGTCGGTGGGGAGGGTTCCGGTCGCTTCGCGCTGCTCGGTGAGGTAGGCGAGGAGGTTATCGCGGGCCTTGTCGTCGAGTCCGGCGTCGGCCAACCGCGCTTCGGCCTTTTCGCGCGGGGCAGAGATCAGGGCGCGACTCATCGCGCCGAGCGCTTCGCCCAGTTCGGCAGGTCGGCCCAAGCCATCGCCGTGCCAAAACGGCAGGCGACCCGGCTGGCCGAACGCGGGCACGACGTTGACGCGATCGTGCGTGATTTCGACGATGCGCCACGACGTCGTACCGAGCGTAAACACGTCGTTCACGCGCGATTCGTAGACCATCTCCTCGTCGAGTTCGCCAACGCGCGCGCCACGGGATTCGCCTGCGACGAAGACACCGAACAACCCGCGGTCAGGAATTGTGCCACCGCTCGTCACCGCCAACCGCTGTGCGCCCGGGCGCCCGGTAATGGTTCCGAGGTCGCGATCCCACACCACACGAGGTCTCAATTCGGCGAACTCTTCGCTCGGATACTTGCCGGCGAGCAGATCGAGCGTCGCTTCGAACGCCGAGCGCGGCAGGTTGCGGAATGGCGCCGACCGCTTGACCGTCTCAAACCAGTCTTCGACGTGCAGCGCGTCGAGCGCGGAGGCCGCGACCGTCTGCTGGGCGAGAATGTCGAGCGGATTCTGCGGAATCGCGATCGCCTCAATCTGCCCCTTCAGCATGCGTTCGGTGACGATCGCGGTGTGCAGGACGTCGGCTCTGTGCTTGGGGAAGAGGGCGGCCCGGCTGATCTCGCCGACCTGGTGGCCGGCGCGGCCGACGCGCTGGAGTCCGCTCGCGGCTGACGGTGGTGCCTCCACCTGAATCACGAGGTCGACGGCACCCATGTCGATGCCGAGCTCGAGGCTCGACGTCGCCACGACACAGCGCAGCACGCCGCTCTTGAGCTCTTCTTCGACGAGTGAGCGCTGTTCTTTCGAGACGGAACCATGGTGTGCTTTCGCAAGCACCGGTGCGACACCCGCACTGATGCCGGCTTGTGCCACCATGTCGGGAATCTTCATCTTCGCACCCGCACCGGTGCTGGTTCCGCGACCCATGGTTCCGTTGGTTGCGCGACCTCCGGTGTGAGAATCGTCGCCGAGATTGAGGGGTGTGCCGTCGACGGCGAGGCCGAATCGTTCGGCGTAAATCTCGTTGAGTCGACCGGTGAGGCGCTCGGCGAGGCGGCGCGAGTTCGCGAACACGATGGTCGACGTGTTGGCGACGATTCTGTCGACGATGGCCTCTTCGACGTGCGGCCAGACCGACCCGGTGACTTCGGTGAGAACGGGGCCATCGGCGTCAAACCAGTCGGCACCGTCGTTTTCGGGCACCGGCGGATTCGTCATGTCATCGATCGGCACCACGACGTTGAGATCGAACGTTTTTGAGGCTTTGGGTGCGACGATCTCGACGGGAGCTGAGCCGCCGAGAAAGCGCGCGACCTCGTCGATCGGGCGCACGGTTGCCGAGAGCCCGATGCGCTGCGCGGGCTTTTCGAGCAGGTTGTCGAGGCGCTCGAGGCTCACCGCGAGGTGGGCCCCGCGTTTGGTTGCTGCGACCGCGTGCACTTCGTCGATGATGACGGTGTGCACGCCCTTGAGGGTGTCGGCCGCGCGACTCGTGAGCATCAAATACAGCGACTCTGGCGTCGTGATGAGGATGTCGGGCGGATTCCGCACCATCTTGGTGCGCTCGTTCGAGGGGGTGTCTCCGGAACGCACACCCACCGTCACAACGGGAGGTTCGGTGCCGAGCCTGCGTGCCGCGTGCGATATGCCGATTAGGGGCGAACGGAGGTTGCGCTCAACATCGACGCCGAGAGCCTTGAGCGGCGAGATATAGAGCACACTCGTGCGCTGTGGCCCGTCGGGGCGGGGCTCGTGAAACACCCGGTCGATCGACCACAGGAATGCCGACAGCGTCTTACCCGAACCAGTCGGCGCAACAACGAGGGCGTTTTTGCCGTGGGAGATTGCCTCCCACGCGCCGGTCTGCGCCGTGGTCGGCTTCGTGAACGCGCCCTGAAACCATTCGCGCGTCGCCGCGCCGAACCGATCCAGAACATCACTCACCCCACCATTCTTATCCCTGCCACCGACATTCGCCCCGCCCCCGCGGTTCCGGAGCCGCCTGATCAACCGACCCCGCGACCGTTCTGCAGGATTTCGTCGGTGAAAACCGCGAACGGGGCTTGTTTTTCCTGCAGATCGTTCTGGATCCTGCGTAACGGTCACCAGCGGCTGCTCCAACAACCGTTATGCACGATTGGGTGTGACTGGTGGGGCTGGAGTGGCTGGTGGGGCACTTTTTGCGTGCCTACCGATTTCAATCGTGCATAACGGTCGTTGAGTGGTGGGGTTCCGGAACCGGGGCTGGAACCAGGGTGCGGAATCGGGGGGCGGAACCACGGATTGCGGAACCACGGTGCGGCTAGACAACCTCGGCGAGGGTTTCGGAGAGGTGCAGGGTCAGGGTGATGCCCAGCCGGTCGAGGAAGGGCTGGTCGTGGCTGACCACCAGGATCGCGCCGCGGTACGCCGACAGGGCGTCGACGAGCTGATTCACGGTGTCGATGTCGAGGTTGTTGGTGGGTTCGTCCAGGATCAGCAGCTGCGGCGCGGGCTCGGCCAGCAGTAGAGAGGCGAGCGCCACCCGAAAGCGTTCACCACCCGAAAGCGTCGACACCGGCCGGGTCATCGCATCACCCCGAATCAAGAACCGGGCGAGCCGGTTGCGGAGTTCGCGATCCTCGATGTGGGGCGCCGCCGCACGCACGTTGGCTTCGGCGGACAGAAACTCGTCGAGTCCATCCGCACTCTGCCGAAGGAATCGCACGCGATCCGTGTGAAGCTTGCCAGTGATCTCTGAAGCCAGCCCGTCACCCGCACCCCGTGGTTCCACCCCCACGAGCCGCTCGAGCAGCGTCGTCTTGCCGGCGCCGTTGCGGCCAACGAGGGCGACGCGCTCCGGGCCCTGAATGATCCACTCGCGTTCGCCATCGCCGAGCGTCGCAATGCGTCGCGCCGACGACACATCGGGGTCGGGCAAATCAATGCGGATCGAATCGTCGTCACGTAGCCGGCGCTCGGCCGCATCGTGGGCGGCACGAGCCGCGTTCTCCTTTTCCCGCGCGTCGACGCGGAGCTTGCCGGCCGAAACCTGCGCATCCTGACGGCGACCGTGCGCGATGATGAGCGGCACCCGCTTCTCCCGCTCGGCCTTTGCTGCGGTGCGCTCGCGGCCGGCGAGCTTCGTCTCGGCCTCGATGCGCACCCGCTTCTCACGCTTCACGGTGGCTCGGGCAACACGCTCGGCCTGTTGGGCTGCGGCCTGCTCCTGGTCGAGCCACGCGCGAAACTCCGAGTACGGCCCGCCGAACACGGTGAGTTCGTTGCTGTAGAGCTCGGCCGTTTCGTCCATGAGCTCGAGCAGTTCGGTGTCGTGGCTGGTCACGACGAGGGTTCCTGGCCACGACGAAATCAGCCCGCACAGCTTCGCCCGCGCGAAGCGGTCGAGGTTGTTCGTCGGCTCGTCGAGCAGCACGATGTCGGCACCGCTGAGGCGCAATCCCGAGATCGCCGCGAGCATCGTCTCACCACCCGACAGCGTGCCGACGGTGCGTTCGAGCGCCTCCGGCGGCAACCCGATGTCGGCCAGTGCGGCGTGCGCGCGGGCCTCGACATCCCAGTCATCGCCGATCGTGTCGAAGTGCGCCGGGTCGACGTCGCCCAATTCGACAGCGCGAACCGCGCGCAGCACATCGCCAACACCGAGCAGGTCGGCAACCGGCAGATCTGCCTGCGCGGTGATGCGTTGCGGCAGCATCGCGACGGTTCCCGACGCGCGCACGCCACCGACCGTGGGCGTCAGCTGTTCGGCAATGAGTCGCAACAGCGTGGACTTGCCCGAACCATTGCGCCCAACCAGCCCGGTGCGGGCCGAACTGAAACTCCCCGACAACGCGTCGAGGGCAACCTGGCCATCCGGCCAAATGAAAGAGAGGTCGTCAATGACGACAGCAGGATTGAACATGGGGCCTCCGTTTCGGCGACGTCGCGCAGACGCCGCAGTGTCTGTGCTGCGCGGGCGCACCAAACACTGAAGGCCGGTGACGCACGCGCGGAAAACGCTGCGTCGTCACCAAATCGCCATCAAACGTGATGGCGGTGTGGCTCACATGCGAGACCTGAAAGGCCGTCAAACAGGCGATGCCACCGAAGTGGGTCGACAATCAGCGCTTAAGCGCGGGTGTCGATAATGGTCACTTCATTCCAATGTTCTGCGAACAGGGCGAAGCCAGCGTAACCCCACAGGCCGCGAATTGCGAATCCCGGGCGTGTCGCTTCGATAGGAGTCTGCCCCTACTCAGCGGATGGTTCCGGAACCTCGGCTGCGGTGTCAGCGTCGCGGATGTCATCGAGGCGCTTGCGGAGGAAGACCCCCAGATCGATCATTTCTTCTTGCGAAACGGCATGGCCGAGACCGTTGTAAACGCGGCCGGACAGCTCAACAACACCGGGCAGCCATGCGGTCGTGTGCTCGATGAGGGGAGCGGGGATGACCTCGTCATGCGTACCGCGGCCCCAGAACACGGGCGGGCGTCGCTTCGCGAGCGCGGCATCGGTCGGCAGCTCGCCCGCGGCGGCGTAGCCAGACAGGTTGATCGCGAATGCGAAGCGCTCGGGACGCAGTCGCATGGACTGCAGGGCGATCGCGCCGCCCTGTGAGAATCCGAGCACGCCGACGTCACCAATATCTTGTTCGTCGAGCCACGCCAACAGCTTCTCGGCACCCGCGGTGACGCTCTCACCGGAGCGGCCATCGAGCCCCTCAATCGGGTACCAGGAGTACCCCGGCGCCGGCCACGGCGGCGTCAGCGGAGCCCGTACCGCAACATAAACGAACTCGTCAGGCAGGTGCGGCACGAGCCCAAACAGGTCGCGCTCGTCTGACCCATAGCCGTGCAACAGCACGACGACGGGCCGCCCAGCGCGCGCCTCAGCGGGCGCCGACCACAGCACAGAATCAGCGTCGATGGCAACAGGATTCGACATGGCCCCCATCCTGCCACGCCCCTCCGACATCGTGCTCTTCCCACGTCCGCCCCCTCCGACATCGCGCGCCCCCTCATGCCGCACCCGTGGTTCCGCCCCACACACCGCTCACACGGTGGCACGCTCCGCCGACTCGTGTCAGGCTGGCGGCATGAAGATTCTCGTGCTCGGTGGCACCGGTTGGGTGAGCTCTCACGTCGCGCGCATTGCGCTCGAGTCCGGTCACGCCGTGACATGTCTCACGAGGTCCGCCGGGGTGCCGAACGGTGCGCGCTCGGTGCGCGCCGACCGCGACACCAATGACGCTTACGCGCAGGTCGTGAACGAGCAATGGGACGCCGTGATTGACGTCGCCAGCGAACCCGGCCATGTACGTCGCGCCACGAAAGCTCTCAAAGACCACGCGAAGCGCTACATCTTCGTCTCGACCGTGAGCGTCTACGCCGGCAACGCCGAGCGCGGGGCTGACGAGACGGCCGAGCGCCTGCCCGCCCTCGAGGCTGACGCCATGCAATCCATGGCCGAGTACGGCCAGGCCAAGGTTGCCGCCGAAGACGCCGTGCTTGACGCCTTCGGCGCCGACCGTTCGGTGATCGCTCGCCCCGGACTCATCGGCGGCCCCGGCGACACGACGGGCCGCACGACCTACTGGCCGTGGCGCTTTGCGCACCCCGTCGACGCGACGCACATCGTGGTTCCAGACGCCCTCGACCTCACGTGCGCCGTCATCGACGCCCGCGATCTCGCGGCATGGCTCGTGCACTGCGCGAATGCTGAAGTGAGTGGAACCTTCAACGTGCTGGGCGAGCAGCTCACGTTGGCAGAACACCTCGCCGTGTCGCGCGAAGTCGGCGTCGCCGAGGGTGGCGCTGGCGTTGATGAGCCGTGGCTTCTGCCGATGCCGGCCGACTTCTTGCAGGCGCATGGTGTGAACCCGTGGGCAGGGGAGAAGTCGCTGCCGCTGTGGATTCCGGATGAGTCGATGGCCGCGATGAGCGCCCGCAGCGTCGCTGCAGCTCACGCGAACGGCCTCCGCTTGCGCCCGCTCGCCGACACCCTGCGTGACGGCATGTGGTGGCGCGGCAACAACGGCGGCGGCGCCGGGCTCAACGACGCCGACGAACGCGACCTGATCGCCGCCTGGCGCGCCCGCGCCGACGGCTGACGCACCGCGTAATCGCCAACCGCGCCTCGTTCGCCGTTGGCCGAAACCCTCCGCAATAGCGGGCGGGTCGGGTATACAAGAACCATGGCAGTGCGCACTCCGGATCCTGATCCCAATGAGTCAAACGACGAGACGCCGCGCGACCCGCTCGCGGGCTTCGGACTCAATAGTGAGTTTCACGCGCCCGGAGCCAACCCCGGCTGGCTGAGCGAAGTTGAACTCGCCGAAGCACGCCGACACCTGCCTATCCTCTACGTTGAGGCGATTCCGGTGCGCCAAGACGGCACCGGCGCGGTCACTGAGGTTGGTATTCTGCTGCGCGCGACGCCGATGGGTGAGATGACCCGCACGATCGTTTCGGGTCGCGTGCGCTACGGCGAGACGGTGCGCGATGCGCTGTTCCGTCACGTCGAGAATGACCTCGGCCCGATGGCCTTCCCGTTGCTGCCGCCGCAGCCGACGCCCTTCACGGTCGCCGAGTACTTCCCGATTCCTGGAGTCAGCGCGTACCACGATGACCGTCAGCACGCGGTTTCGCTCGCTTTTGTGGTGCCCGTGACCGGAACCTGCGAGCCGCGCCAAGACGCACTGGAAGTCACATGGATGACACCGGAAGAAGCATCATCCGAGACCCTGAGCGCTGAAATGGAGGGCGGCCGCGGCACACTCGTGCGCCTCGCCCTCGCGAGCGTCGGCGCGCTGCGCTAGAGCACCGGGAGAAACTACGCCTCGCGCACCCAGTGGCCGGGCTCGACCTCGACAAGTTGAGCTTCGGCCGGAATGTCCAGCGCAGACCGCACCGACGCCCCAAAGTTCGCGAGCCTTTCGCGCGCAACCGCAGGTTCCGGAACCAGTACGGCGTCCAGCAGACGGTGTGTGTAGGCGTGCTTCGGCTCGGCGAAGAGCGCGGTCGTCGGCCCGACCTCGACGAGCTGGCCGCGGTACATCACGGCCGTGCGAGTCGCGATTTCGCGTACTACGGAGAGGTCGTGCGAAATGAACATGTAGGTGAGGCCGAGGTCGCGCTGGAGCTCTTGCAGTAGCTCCGTCACCTGAGCCTGAATCGACATGTCGAGCGCTGAGACCGGCTCATCGCACACGATAAAACGCGGCCGCACCACAATCGCGCGGGCGATCGCGATGCGCTGACGCTGGCCACCCGAGAATGAGCGGGGCAAGCGCTCGGCCTGCGCCGCCGAGATCCCCACGCGGTCGAGAGCCTCGAGCGCACGGGCACGCATGTCACGGCGGTCGGTGAGAACTTCAAGCGGTTCCATGACTTGCTGGAGCGCCGTGCGGCGCGGATTCAGCGACGAATACGGATCCTGGAAGATGATCTGCATGTCACGCTGATGCCCCTGCAACTCGCGGGAGCTGAGGCCCGTCAGCGTGGTTCCGTCGAACGTCACGGTACCGCTCGTCGCGGTCTCGAGTCCGAGAATGCAGCGGCCGAGCGTCGACTTGCCACTGCCCGATTCGCCGACGACGCCGAGCGTCTCGCCGGCGGCAATCTCAAGCGACACATCGCGCACGGCCGAGACGACAGACTTGTGCCCGCGCTCGCGAACGATGAAGTCCTTCGACAGCGCCGACGTGGAAATCAGCGGGTTAGACATCGCGCACCTCCGCAGCGGTCACGTCAGAAGAGTCAGATGAGCCAGACACACCAGACGCATCGAGCCCCGGAGCGCGCGGAATCGCCGCCAACAGCGTCTTCGTGTAGTCGTTTTGCGGCGCCGCGAACACGTCATTGACCGGCCCGGTCTCCACAACCCGACCGTCCTTCATCACGACGACGCGATCACACAGCGCCGCCACAACACCGAGGTCATGCGTCACGATCACGATCGTGAGGTCGCGTGATTCACGCAGCGACGACAGCAGCGACAAAATCTGAGCTTGAATCGTGGCGTCCAGCGCCGTCGTCGGCTCATCTGCCACCAGCACTTCTGGTTCCGACAGCAGTGCCATGGCGATCATGACGCGCTGGCGCATGCCGCCAGACAGCTCGTGCGGGTACTGGCCGAGCACACGCTTCGCGTGCGGAATACCGACCTGCTCGAGCGCCGCGGCCGCCCGCTCGCGCGCCACCGAACCCGACACCTTCTGAAAACGCTTCACAACTTCGGTGAGGTGCCCACCGATTTTGCGCAATGGGTTGAACGACGTCAGCGGATCTTGAAACACCATCGACAGCGGTAGGCGCTCGCGCTTGAAGGTCGGCGACACATCGCGGTCGTCGAACGTGATCGCATCCATTGTGGCGACGGCGCGCGGCGGCAGAATCTTCATCAGCGCGCGCAGCAGCATCGTCTTGCCGGAGCCCGATTCGCCCACGATTCCGAGCACTTCGCCACGGTCAACGGCAATCGATACGTCGTGAAGAATGTGCGCTGTGGAACCATCGGGCTGGCCGATAGAGACGTTCAGATTTGAGATGGAGAGCTGGCTCATCGCGATTCCTCCCGCATGATCGCGGACCGCAGACCGTTACCGATGACGTTGATGCAGAACACGGTGATGGCGATCATCAGGCCGGGCACAATCGCGAGGTGCGGCGCCGTCGCGAGCTGTCCCTTCGAAGTCGACAGCAGTGAACCCCACGATGCGAGCGGCGCCGGAACACCGAGACCGAGGAAGCCGAGCGCCGACTCCGTCATGATTGCGCCCGATACCGTCGCCGTTGACACGACAATGATGGTTCCGATCGCCCCCGGCAAAATGTGGCGGAAGATCACGAGCGACGGCTTCTGGCCAATGTATTTGGCGTAGCCGACGAACGTGCGCTCTTTGATCGAGAGTGCTTCAGCGCGCACGAGGCGTGCCGTTGACATCCAGCTCAGGGCACCGATGATGAGGATGATCGTCCAGAGCCCGGGCGGGAAGAACGCGCGGGCGACGATGACGAGCACCATCCACGGCACCGCCGTCATGAGGTCAACGAAGCGCATCAACGTTTCGTCGACGAAGCGGCCGAAGTAGGCGGCGCACACGCCGACCAGCACACCGACGGTCATCGACACGAGGGTGGCAACGAAGCCCACGAACAGCGTGATGCGGCCACCGTCGAGCACGCGGGTGAAGTAGTCCTTGCCTTGCTCGTCGGTGCCGAGCCAGTGCTCTGCGCTCGGCGGCAGCCAGCGGGCGTCGAGGTTCGACTTTTCGCCGTAGTGCGGCAGCAGGGGAGCGGCGAAGCACGCGATCGCGATGAGGACGAGCACGATGAGCGCCGTCATGGCTGCAGGGTTGTGCGTGAAGCGACGCAGCGCGGTGTCTTTTGCGGGGGTTCGTGTTTCAGACATCATGCCGCCTTCTTTGCCAGACGGATACGCGGATCAGCGGCCACGTAGAGCAGGTCGGCGAGCAGGTTGCCGAGCATCACCAGTACGGCAGACAGCAGCAACACGGCGAGGATCACGGGGTAGTCGAGCGCTGCCGTGGCATTCAAGATGTAGAGACCAACGCCAGGCCACGCGAAGATGCTCTCGGTGACGATGGCGCCGGTGACGAGGAGGGGAAGAGCGAGGCCGAGCTGCGTGATGATCGGCAGCAAGATGTTGCGGCTCACGTGGCGGCTCAGGATGAAGCTCTTCGAAGCGCCGTAGGCCTTCTGCACCTGGACGTAGTCTTCGTCGAGCTGCGTGATGGTGGAGGAGCGCACGTAGCGCGTGAGGTCAGGGAAGAACGCGACCACAAGTACGAAGTACGGCATCGCGAGGTGCAGTAGGAGGTCGCCGATGTCGCCCTCCTTGCCGATCGAGTGCATGCCAAACACGGGGAAGAGTCGCAGCACATAGCCGAAGACGAACATCACCAGCAGGGCAAACCAGAACGATGGCGTCGCGATGCCGATCGACGAGATCGAGTCGATCGTGCGATCCAGCAGGCTGCCCTTGCGGCTGCCGGCAGCGAGGCCAAGCACGATCGCCAGCACGAGGGCGGTGAGGTAGGCGGGTGCCACCAGAATGATGGTGTTCGGAATGCGGCGGGCAAGCTCATCACCGATGGGCAGGCCGGTGGCGAGCGAGTTACCGAAGTTGCCCTGCAGGACGTTCCACAGCCAGGCACCGTACTGCACCCAGACGGGCTCGTTCAGGCCGAGGCGTTCGCGAATAGCGGCGACGGTCTCGTCTGACATTGCGGGTGTCGTGTACGAATCGACAACGTCGTACGGCGCGAGGTGGATCAGTAAGAACACCACCATGCTGAGAACGAGTAGCAGCGGGATAACCTGCGCTAACCGTCGGGCAATAAAACCGAGCAACTCTTCCTCCTCTGCTCACCCTAAAACACGAATGCGGGGGCCAGCCTCCGCCGACCCCCGCATGTTCGCGCTACTTGACGGCGAGCTTGCCGAAGTTCTCCAGCGAGTAGATCGGAACGAGGCGTGCCTCTTCGATACCCGTGAAGGTGTTGCTCATGGCAATGATCTTCTTGTTGTCAGCGATCGGGAAGAACACGGCGTCTTCCTGGATCTTCGCCTGGATCTGGTCGTAGATGTCGCCACGCTTGGCTTCATCGAGCTCCGCCACACCGGCGTCGAACAGGGCGTCAACCTCGGGGTTCGAGTAGCCGAAGTAGTTTGCCGATGCTCCGGTGCGGAACAGTGCCGAGTAAGCGTCGGGCTCGAGACCCATGATGTAGCCACCGAGGAAGAGATCGAACTTGTTGTCGGCACCCTTCTCGAGCTCGGCGTACAGCGCCGAAGCGTCAACACCCGACAGCGTGACCGTGACACCAACCTCAGCCAGTTGCTCCTGAATCTGCGTCGCTTCGGCAACCTGTGCCGGGTCGGTGCCGATGTAGCCCAGCGTCAGCTTCAGGTCGGAGACGTTTGCCTCGGCGAGAAGCTTCTTCGACTGCTCAACATCCTGGTTGTACTGCTCAACCTCGTCGGTCGCCCAGGGGTTGCTCGGCGGCAGAATCGAGTACGCGAGCTCGTAGTACTCGTCGCTCAGGAAGGCAGCGTCTGACAGCGCGGTGCGGTCGAGCGCGAAGAACAGAGCCTGGCGGACCTTAGGGTCAACCAGTGCCGGCTTCTGCGCCTCAACGCCGAGGTACGCCACGCGACCCTCGGAGTACGGGTACGTCGAAACGTTGGTGCCTTCGAACTCAGCAACCTGTGCCGACGTCACGAACGACGCCGAAACCTGGTCGGTCTGCAGCGCGGTCTTGACGGTGTCGGCGTCGGTCAGAATCTGCAGAATCAGGTTCGGAATGTGCGGGGCGTCGCCGTAGTAGTTCTCGTTTGCGGAGAACTTCAGGTATTCGCCGGGCTTGTATTCGTCGAGCTTGTAGGGGCCGGAACCAATGGCTGCGGGGTCGAGTTGGGTCACCGAGAAGTCGGTGACTTCACCGTAGATGTGCTTCGGGATGATGTACGTCTCCGTCGCGATGTTGCTGATCGCAGCGGCACTGATCGACGGGAGCGTGAAGACGACCGTCTTGTCGTCGGTTGCCGACGCGGTGATCGGCTTGTCGCCGACGTACAGCAGGTCAGCGTTGCCGTTTTCGCGCACGGCCTTGTTCGTGTACGTGAAGACGACGTCGTCAGCGGTGATGGGCTCACCGTCAGACCACTTCAGGTCGTCCTTCAGCGTGACCGTCACCGACAGGCCGTCAGCTGCCGGCTCGATCGTCTCAGCTAGCTCGTTGACGACGGTACCGTCAGCCTCAACGCGGGCGAGGGGCGAGTACACGATGTTCGCGAACGTCAGCCCCCAACGGTCGTTGAGGTTGATCGGGTTCATCGACATCGGGTCGCCGCCAATGGCGTACGTGAACGTCGCGGTGCTCGACGACGATGATCCGCCGTCAGACGTGCTTCCGCCGTTTTCAGGCGTGCTGCTGGTGCAGCCCGAGAGCAGCAGGCCAGCGGCGGCGACGGCCGCGATGGAAGAAACAATCTTGCGAGGCATATGCACTCCTCAGAATGGGGCAGGGAAACCCGAGCTGTGTGGGGTGTACTTACCTTAAGGTCGCCAGAACACCCCGAGGCGATTCGATGACGGTTCGTGACAATGTTTTGATAAAACATGCACATGAGCGCGCCACGGTCTCATTCAACCGAAAATTCGTGAGATGGCTCCGGTCGCCTCGCGATTGAGCCTCGCGAGGCGACCGGTTTGGGAGTAAATCCCTAGTCGGTGCCGCGGATACCGGCGGTCGACGTGATGACGTTAGCCATCTTCTTGTCGAGGGCTTCGAAGAACATCGACAGCGGGAATTCGTCGTCCAGCACCGCGTCAGTAAAGCCCTTCGGTGGCCCGGCGAGAATCTCGTCACTCAGCCCACGGTTCCACTTCGACGCGGGGTGTGGCGTGACGGTCTTGCTGACGAGTTCGTAGGCCGCCAACCAGTGCACCGTCTTCGGGCGGTCGATCGAGCGCCAGTACAGGTCGTCGATCGCGTCGCCGAGTTCAACGACGGCGTCGGGTAGGCGGTCCCACTCGATCGCAAGCGAAACGTCGGTCCAGTGCAGCACGCCGCGCTGGTGCAACCACGCGAACAGCAGCTGGCCGCCGAGACCGTCGTAGTTGCGCACGCGGGAGCCGGTGAGGGCGAAGCGGAAGACACGGTCAAACAGCACCGCGTACTGTACGAGCTTCGCCTTCTCCAGCATCTCCGTCTCACTTGCGGTGAGCTCGTCGCCCGCGTCTACGCGTGCCGCGAGTCGACGCTCGATCGAGAACTATTCGCGGAATGCTGTGAGGTCACAGCGC
>CANNEP010000066.1 GCA_947503655.1 uncultured Microbacterium sp. | reverse complement strand
GGACTCGAGGGAACCTAGACAGCTCCAACTCGACTACGGAGGTCTCTCCTACGTCAACAACGATCCGGGTCAGTACAGCTAGCGGGCGCACGCCGTAGTTCCGTCGTCCGCAACCAGAAGAGATGCGAAAGACGGAACCAAGGGGCTTTAGATCAGGGTGCGCGCGATGCGACGCACCTCAGACTTACGGCCCTGACGCAGCGAGGTTATCGGCGCTTGGCCAATCAGCGGTTCAGTGTTGAGCAGCCAGTCGATGACCTCATCGTTGGAAAAGCCCAGGTCTTTCAGCACGATGATGGTGCCGCGAAGCGACGACAGCGGCTCGTTATCAACCAGGAACACCGCGGGAACCGCGAGTGCACCGGTGCGGCGACTGCCAATGAGGTAGTTTTCGTCAAGCAGACGGTGAATGCGGCCGACCGATTCGCCAAGCATCTCGACGAGGTCAGGGACCGTAAGCCAGTCAGTTTCAACAGGGGACGTGATCTCTGTATTCACCCCTCAACTATGTCACCTCTCGCTGGTAGATTGCAGATTCTCCTTTCCTATGGTGCGCCGTTGCCAAGTTCTCAGCGTCGGTCTTCGTAGACTCGATTCGTGAGTCCTACCCAGCCGAACGACCCGCTCATCGGGCGGCTTGTCGATGGCAGGTACCGGGTACGCGCACGAATTGCCCGCGGCGGTATGGCTACGGTGTATGTCGCGACCGACTTGCGACTCGAACGGCGCGTCGCTCTCAAGGTGATGCACGCGCACCTCAGTGACGACACTGTGTTCCAGGGGCGGTTCATTCAGGAGGCCCGCGCGGCTGCCCGCCTTGCTGACCCGCACGTTGTCAACGTGTTTGACCAGGGCCAAGACGGCGAGCTCGCCTACCTCGTGATGGAGTACCTCCCCGGCATCACGCTGCGTGAGCTCCTCAAGGAGCAGCGCCGGCTGTCGATCGCTCAGACGATCACGGTCATGGACGCGATTCTTTCCGGTCTCGCCGCCGCTCACCGTGCCGACATTGTGCACCGCGACGTTAAGCCCGAGAACGTTCTGCTTGCTGAAGACGGCCGCATCAAGATCGGTGACTTCGGTCTCGCGCGTGCGACCACCGCCAATACTGCGAGCGGTGCTCAGCTGATGGGAACGATTGCCTATTTGGCACCGGAGCTCGTCACGCGCGGCACGGCTGACGCCCGCAGCGACATCTACTCGCTCGGCATCATGCTGTACGAAATGCTTGCTGGCGAGCAGCCGTACCGCGGTGAGCAGCCGATGCAGATTGCGTTCCAGCACGCGACCGATTCGGTGCCGCGTCCGAGTGCGAAGAACCCGGGTGTTCCGGAACAGCTGGATGAGCTGGTGCTGTGGGCAACGGAGAAAGAGCCGGACGCTCGTCCGCTCGACGCCCAGGTGATGTTGGATCAACTGCGTGAGATTGAGCGCGAGCTCGGCATCGCGCCCGCAGTCACCGACGATGAGCCCTTCACGAACCAGACCGTGATTCTCGACGAGTACGACACCGGCGGTCACACATCGGTATTGCCCGTCACCGGCGCGATGTCGCTGGGATTGAACGCCACCGGGCCGACGGCTCCCCCGGCCGTGGCTGCTGACAACGCCACACGCTTGCGTCGCGTGACCGTGCGTCGCCGTCGTCGCAGCGTCGTCGCGCTCTTGCTCGTCCTCATTCTGGCGGTCGCCGCTGGCGGTGCGGGCTGGTTCTTTGGTTCCGGCCCCGGCTCCAATGTTGCCGTTCCCGCGGTCGTCGGTGAAACGTATGAGACGGCGAGCGCCCGGCTTGCCGATACCAACCTTGTCGCGAAGCGTACGGAGGCTCCGAGCCTTGACATTGCCCCTGGTTCCGTTATTTCTTCTGATCCGAAAGCCGGAACCTCGGTAAAGAAAGACAGCGTCGTGACGCTGGTTGTTTCCACCGGACCGCAGCAAGTATCGGTTCCGACGACGGCTGGGCAAACGCAAGAGAGCATCACCGCAACACTGAAAGAGCTCGGCATTGCGTTGCCGGCCGACAGGATCGACACCGAATACAACGCCGAAAAGGCTGCCGGCGAAGTGATTTGGATGGTCATCTACCCGCGTGGCGGCGGCGAGACGGACTACTTCCAGTGCGGTGATACCTGCACGGCTTTCGCCGGTGACACGGCCCGCATTTGGGTTTCACTCGGACCGGTGGTCGATCTTGTATCAACGCCCACCAACCTCGAAGATGCCCGCAAAGCAATCACAGACCAACAGATGACCGTCGGCACGGTCACCGAGACGTACTCCAACGACGTCGCCGAAGGCAACATTGTCGCGATGTCGAACAACCAGGAAGACGGCATATACCGCCCCGGCGCCGAAGTCGCACTCACGGTATCCCTCGGCCCCGAGCCCATTACGGTGCCGTCTGGCATCATCGGCGCTTCCCGCACCGACGCGGAGAACATCCTGCGCAACGCTGGCTTCAACGTCGACTACGCCTCGATCAGCATCATCAGCGGCGACAACCTCGAGGTCACGGGTATGCGACTCGGCGACTCCGGTGGTCAGGCGATTGAATCGGGTCAGTCCTATCTCCCGGGCACCACGATCTACCTGCAGGTCAAACTCGTCATCTAACGCACGAGCCACTGCACCCAGACAACGAGTAAGGGCCCCGTCTCGCAACGGGGCCCTTACTCGAATGCGTTAGCGCTTCTCGAGCTCTTCAGCGACCAGGAAGGCCAGCTCGAGCGACTGCATGTGGTTCAGGCGCGGGTCGCACAGCGACTCATAGCGCGTTGCGAGCGAAGCCTCGTCAAGCTGCTCGGAACCACCGAGACACTCCGTGACGTCGTCACCGGTGAGCTCAACGTGGATACCACCCGGGTGCGTACCAACGGCGCGGTGTGCGTCGAAGAAGCCACGAACCTCGTCGACGACATCGTCGAAGCGACGCGTCTTGTAGCCGGTGGGCGTGGTGATGCCGTTGCCGTGCATCGGGTCGGTGACCCACAGCGGCGTGGCGCCAGAAGCCTTGACGGCTTCGAGCAGCGGGGGCAGTGCGTCACGGATCTTGCCGGCACCCATGCGGGTGATGAAGGTCAGGCGACCGGGCTCACGCTCGGGGTCAAGCTTGTCAATCAGCGCGAGCGCTGTCTCCGGAGTCGTGGTCGGGCCCAGCTTCACACCAATGGGGTTACGAATCTTGGAGAAGTAGTCGACGTGAGCACCATCGAGCTCGCGCGTGCGCTCACCGATCCACTGGAAGTGACCCGACGTATTGTACGGGGTTCCGGTGCGGGAGTCGATGCGCGTCATCGGACGCTCGTAGTCCATAAGCAGGCCCTCGTGGCCGGTGTAGAACTCGACGTTGCGCAGCTCATCGAAGTCTGCGCCAGCAGCCTCCATGAACTTAATGGCGCGGTCGATCTCGGCGGCCAGGCCTTCGTAGCGCTGGTTGGCGGGGTTCGACGCGAAGCCCTGGTTCCACTTGTGAACCTCGCGGAGGTCGGCGAAACCACCCTGCGTGAACGCACGAATCAGGTTCAGCGTCGAAGCGGCCATGTGGTAGCCCTGCAGCAGACGGTCGGGGTCTGCGGTGCGCGATGCCTCGGTGAAGTCGTAGCCGTTGACGATGTCGCCGCGGTATGCGGGCAGCGTGACGTCGCCACGGGTTTCGAAGTCGCTCGAACGCGGCTTCGCAAACTGACCGGCCATACGGCCCATCTTGATGACGGGCATGGAAGCGCCGTACGTGAGTACGACGGCCATCTGCAGAATCGTCTTAATGCGGTTGCGGATGTTGTCAGCGTTCGCGCCGGCGAACGTCTCAGCGCAGTCACCACCCTGAAGCAAGAATGCCTTGCCGGCGGCGGCCGAGGCGAGACGCTCACGGAGCATGTCAACCTCACCCGCAAACACGAGCGGCGGGAAGGCCGAAAGCTTACGCGAGGCCTCCGCTACCTTCTCGGCGTCAGGCCACTGCGGCTGCTGCTTGATAGGGAGTGAACGCCAGGAATCGAGGTCTACTGCGGGCATGGTTCCATCCTATGACCGCTGGTACGTTGCGAGGCACAGTGTGACGCCGCGCGACCACCCCGGGCGTGACGAGGTGTCTTAATTCGCTTGAAGTCGGTCTTTGACCGTCGACGCGTAGACGTCTTCGTACTTCTGCTCACCCAGCTGCTGGAGCGCAATCATGATCTCGTCGGTCACCGAGCGCAGAATGTAGCGGTCAGACTCCATGCCCTCAAAGCGCGAGAAATCTAATGGCTCACCGATGACAACACCGACACGCACGACGCGCGGGAGCCGCTGACCGATCGGCATCATGGTGTCGGTATCAACCATGACGACCGGAATGACTGGAACCTTCGCCTCCAGCGCCATGCGCGCGATACCGGTGCGACCGCGGTAGAGCGTACCGTCAGGGCTCCGCGTGCCTTCGGGGTAAATGCCGAGGAGGTCACCGCGACCGAGAACGCGCAGGCCCGTGTTGAGCGAAGCTTCCGACGCCTTACCGCCAGAGCGGTCAATCGGCAGCTGCCCGGTGCCCTTAAAGAAGAGTCTCGTGAGGAAGCCCTTGACACCCTTACCCGTGAAGTAATCGCTCTTGGCAAGGAAGCTAACCGGGCGATCAATCATGAGCGGGAGGAAGATGGAGTCGGCAAACGAGAGGTGGTTCGACGCCAGAATCGCGCCACCGTTTTTGGGGATGTTACGACGACCGACCACCCACGGGCGCCAGATCGCCTTCACGATCGGCCCGATGAAGATGTACTTCATGACCCAATAGATCATTTGTTGTTCTCCTGTCGGGCGAGGTCGCCGGCTCCGATGACACCGGCGTCGTTCACAAGCTGTGCAATCTGGAACATACCGTCAACCGGCTTCTGATGCATCGGGCTGTGCACCAGGAACGACTCGCGCATGGGGGCAAGAACCAGCTCACCCAGGGCGGCTACTCCCCCGCCGATGACATAGCGCTGCGGTTCCAGAATGGCGTGGAATGATCCGCAGGCCTCACCGAGCGCCGCGGATACCGACCGCACGGCTTCCAACGCGCCACGGTCGCCGGCGAGGGCCAGTTCAGAAATCGTGTGCCCCGCAATCTCACCGTCGCGTGCCCGCCGTTCAGCGAGCACGACACCAATGCCACCGGCATCAGCAAGTTCATTCGCTACCCGTTGCAACGCGCGGCCCGATGCGTACTGCTCAATGCAACCGCGCTGGCCACAGCCGCACAGCAGGCCGTTGCGTTCGAAACGCACGTGGCCAAGCTCAGCTCCCATTCCGGTCGCGCCGCGGTGCAGTGCGCCGTCGGCGACGACAGCGCCGCCGATTCCGGTGCCCATCGTGAGCATCAGCATGTGTTGCACGTCGCGGCCCGCACCGAAACGGTATTCCGCCCACCCGGCAGCGTTCGCGTCGTTCTCCAACACAACGGGAACATCGATCTGCGCCTGCACGCGGTCACGCAGCGGCTCGTCGCGCCACGCAATGTTCGGGCTGGAAATGGTTCCGGCTTCGTGGTCGACGAAACCAGCGGCGGCAACGCCCACGCCCATCACGTCAGCATCGACGCTCAGCTCTTTGACGAGCTGCACGACGGCACCCACGATCTCATCCGACGACGTTGACGTCGCGACGCGCGTGGCGCGGTGCAGCGAGCCATCCGCCGCCACCAGCCCAGCGGCAATCTTGGTTCCGCCAATATCGATACCGATCGTGAACACAACGCCCTTTCTCGCCTCCGACACTCGCGGGTGCTCGAAAAGTCTATCGACCAGCACGCATGCTCACCGGAATATGTCACCGCCACCAGCGCAGAAAAATACGGCGGAACCATAGACAACTGAGCGGTTTGCTCACGCACGCGTCGTACTGAGTTTCAAAAATCATCGGACTCAGTTTCAGCGTTGAGCGGGTTTTCTGCCATAGACTCAAGTGAGCACATCTGCCCGACACATCCGGTACCGAAGGAGTTGCCGTGGTCCAGTTCGAAGTTCCTGCTATCGTCCCCGCCGATCCGCAGGCGAACATCACTGATCTACTCGTTGAACGCGTCAAGAAGACGCCGAACCGAGCCATCTTTAGCGTTCCTGAGGGCGAAGGTTGGCGAGATATCACCGCCGCCGAGTTCCAAGACCAGGTGATTGCCCTCTCCAAGGGCTTCGTCGCAAACGGCATTGAGCCGGGCGACAAGGTTGGTTTTGCCGCGCGCACCACGTATGAGTGGACGCTCGTTGACTTTGCCCTCTTCTACGCAGGCGCCGTCATGGTTCCGATTTACGAAACCAGCTCTCCCGCACAGATCCAGTGGAACCTCGAAGACTCCGGCGCCGTTGCCGTGATTCTCGAGTCTCCCGAGCACTTTGCGCGCTTCGATGAGGTGCGCGGCGATCTGCCGCTTATTCGTAAGTCGTGGCAGATGCACCTCGGCGACCTGCAGAAGCTGGTCGAAGAGGGCAAGGGCGTTGACGATGCTGAAATCGAACGCCGTCGTAACATCGCCAATGCTGACGACATCGCGACGCTGATCTACACGTCGGGCTCGACCGGCAAGCCGAAGGGCTGCGTACTAACGCACGCTAACTTCGTTGAGCTGTGCCGCAACGCCGGCAAGTCGCTTGCCGAAGTTCTTGACATGCCCGGTGCCTCGACCGTGCTGTTTATTACGACGGCACACGTGTTCGCACGTTTCATCTCGATCCTCACGATTCACGCTGGTGTTCGCACCGGTCACGAGCCCGACACGCGCAACCTGCTTCCCGCGCTCGGATCGTTCAAGCCGACCTTCCTCCTCGCGGTTCCGCGTGTGTTTGAGAAGGTGTACAACTCGGCTGAGCAGAAGGCAGAAGCGGGTGGCAAGGGCAAGATCTTCCGCGCCGCCGCCGCTGCCGCTATCGAGCACTCCATGCTCCTGCAGGAGGGCAAGAAGGTTCCGTTCGGCTTGAAGCTCAAGTTCAAGCTGTTCGACAAGCTGGTCTTCGACAAGCTGCGCGCTGCCATGGGTGGCAACGTCGCGTACGCCGTTTCTGGTTCCGCTCCCCTGGGTGCGCGCCTCGGCCACTTCTTCCACAGCCTCGGCATCACGATCCTCGAGGGCTACGGTCTCACTGAGACGACGGCGCCCGCGACGGTCAACCAGGCTCGCAAGTCGAAGATCGGCACCGTGGGCCCCGTACTCCCGGGCGTTGGTGTTCGCCTCGGCGAAGACAACGAGATCGAAGTTCGCGGCATAAACGTGTTCAAGGAGTACTGGAACAACCCCGAGGCGACCGCCGCGGCGTTCCACGACGGCTGGTTCAAGACCGGCGACCTCGGCTCGTTCGACAGCGAGGGCTTCCTCACGATCACCGGACGTAAGAAGGAGATTCTCGTCACCGCAGGTGGCAAGAACGTGTCGCCGGCCCTGCTCGAAGACCCGATCCGCGCGAACCCGATCGTCGGACAGGTTGTCGTCGTTGGCGACCAGCGTCCGTTCATCGCGGCGCTCGTGACGCTGGACCCGGAAATGCTCCCCACATGGCTGGAGAACAACGGACTCAGCGGAACCATGTCGCTGGCTGAGGCTGCGACGAACGCCACGGTGCGCGCTGAAGTGCAGCGCGCGATCGACCGTGCGAACAAGACGGTTTCGCGTGCTGAGTCGATTCGTAAGTTCGTTATCCTGCCGACCGAGTGGACGGAAGCTTCTGGCCACCTGACGCCGAAGATGTCGATCAAGCGTCACGTCATCACGGCAGACTTTGCTGGTGAGATTGAAGCGCTGTACTCGGAGCCCGTCGCGACGAGCAACATCTCCGTTGGCTAATTGAGCTGACGAGTAAGGGCCCTCCGAATCCTAAGATTCGGAGGGCCTCACTCTTTTAGGTTTTAGTTCTAGAACCAGGAGCTTTCGCGTACCTGTTTCATCGCGATCTTGCGGTCTTCTGGCGACAGCCGGCGCAAGTAAACCATGCCCTCGAGGTGGTCGGTCTCGTGCTGCAGAGCCTGAGCCATGAGCCCCGTGCCTTCGAGGACAACGCGGTTACCGTCGAGGTCGATGCCTTCAACGCGCGCGTACTCACTGCGCAGGGCATCGTGCCACAGGCCGGGAACCGAGAGGCACCCCTCCCCTGTCGGGCGCGGCTCACCGCGAAGCTCGACGATTCGCGGGTTCAAGACGTACCCGACATCACCATCAATGTTGTAGCTGAACGCACGGAGGTTAACACCGATCTGCGGTGCGGCAACGCCGGCGCGACCCGGCAGCTTGACCGTGTCGATCAGGTCTTGCACGAGGGCACGGATGCCGTCGTCAATGTCGGTGATCTCCGCGCTCGGCGTCGTGAGCACCGGGTCGCCGTAAAGGCGAATCTCGCGAACAGCCATGTCAGTTCGTGGGCTTGCGCAGCGCGTCAATAACCTTCGCAGCCAGCTTGCGTGCCGCGTCGCGCGTCTCCGGTTGGAGGTCGCGGAACGAAATGGCGCTACCGGTTGCGATCATGGTGTCGTACGGAATGCTGACGACTTCGCGCACGCGGGTGCGGAAGTGCGACTCTAGCTCGTTGCGGTGCACCAGCGGGGTGCCCACAGATGCCTGGTTCAGCACCACGATGGCGTTCTGGGCCTGCTGCGCGTAGCCGTTGGTCTCGAGCCATGTGAGGGTTTCCGAGGCCAGCTTGGCCTCGTCAACGCTCAGACCCGCAACAATGATGAGCTGGTCAGCGAGGTCGAGCGTTGCACCCATGACGGAGTGAACGATGCCCGTTCCGGTGTCGGTAAGCACGAGCGAGTAGTAACGCGCGGTGACGTCGGCCACGGCACGGTAGTCGTCGTCGCTGAATGCTTCGGAGACGCGCGGGTCGGAATCGCTCGCGAGCACGTCAAGACGCGTCTCGTCGCGAGCAACGATGTCTGAAATATCGTTGTAGCCACGAATGTCGTCGCGAGCACGCACCAGGTCACGAACCGTCTTGGTGGTCTGGCGGGCAATGCGCTCGGCGAGGGTTCCGCGGTCGGGGTTGGCGTCGACCGCGATAACGCGGTCGTCGCGAGCGTCAGCCAGCGCCATACCAAGCAGAGCGGTGACGGTCGTCTTGCCGACACCGCCCTTGCGACTGAGGATCGGCACGAAGCGGCTGCCGCCCGTGAGGGGTGCGGCGATCTGGGCGGTCAGCGCCTTGCGGGCGCGAGCGCGCTTGCTGTCACCGAGGTTGATGCGCTTGCCGGTCATCGAGTAGACCAGGTGGCGCCATGCGCCTTCGGGCTCGGGCTTAGCCAGCTGCGAGCGGTCAAGCAGACGGTCTGCCGTCAGCAGGTCGCTCGTCTCGCGTGAAGCCGAGCTGAGGTCATCAAGACGCTTCGAAGTCATCGGAATTTCCTGACGCGTCTTCACGCGCTCCAGGTCGCGCGGGTCGCGCTTCGTCGGTGCCTCTGAGGCGGTCACAGTTGCTTCCTCGTCTCCGTCGTTCTCATCAGCGGTCGGTGCGTCTTCAGCATCCGCCGCGAAAGTCTCATGGGTGTCGTCCGAAGCGGGAGCGCCTGAGCTATCGTCGTGGTCTGCTGCGTCGCCGTCCGGTGCGGCAAGAAGCGCAGCGTCGGCTTCGGCTTCCTCTGCGGCGATGCGTTCTTCTTCGGCAGCAGCCGCTTCCTGTGCGGCAATGCGTTCTGCTTCAGCAGCCGCCTCTTCTTCGGCGATGCGGGCGGCATCGACCGCTTCCTCGGCCAGACGAGCGGCTTCGGCTTCCTCTTCAGCTACGCGAGCTGCTTCTGCCGCCGCTTCTTCCTCGGCGGCGATACGAGCAGCTTCTGCCGCCGCCTCTTCCTCGGCGGCGATACGAGCAGCTTCAGCTGCCGCTTCTTCTTCAGCCAGGCGCGCGGCATATTCCTCAGCCAGGCGTGCCTCTTCAGCCGCCGCTTCTTCCTCGGCAAGACGAGCAGCCTCAGCGGCAGCTTTTTCTTCCTCGGCGAGGCGAGCAGCCTCAGCGGCAGCTTTTTCTTCCTCGGCGAGGCGAGCAGCCGAGGCCTCTTCCTCAGCAATGCGCGCAGCTTTGGCTTCAGCGTCAGCGTCGGCCGTAGCTTCGTCGTCTTCGAGTACGGCCTCTTCTGCGTCAACGTCGGGGGCGGTCTCGCGGCCCGAATCGGTTTCTTCGATCTCTGCGATCACGACGTCTTCATCGGTGACGGCAGTCGCGACAGGCCTTGCCGTCGCCTTCTTTTTGCTGGGGCGCCCCTTGGGCTTTTTCACTGGTTCCGGAGCCGCAACCTCAGCTACCGGCTCATCTACCAGCGGCTCGTGGGTAATGGCGGTGCCGGCCTCCGCGTCATCAATCGGAACCGTAGTTTCGATGATGACGTCAGCTGCATCGGAGGCCGACACCGGTGCGATCTCGGGGTTGAGAAGGGCATCAAACAGCAGGTGCACGTCGTCTGCATCGTCGTCAACATAGTCGTCATCGTCATCCGAGGCGGTACCGGGCAAGATCACACTGATCTGCGCGGTGTTGCCGCCGAGGAAGCCGAGCGACGATGTATCGATGTCGCTGGACTCCGCGAGGACTCCGTTTTCCGGTTCCTCATTGGAATCCATGTTCTTACGATCAGGCGCCACTGCGTTCACTCTCCTGTTGCTGCGAGATTTCTCGCCCGCACTAGGCTAATGCGCCGGACGCACTACGACCAAAAGATCGCCTGCCTCCACCTGCTGTGTTGCACCGATAGCAATGCGCTCGATGACGCCTGCGACGGGCGACGTGATGGCCGCTTCCATCTTCATCGCCTCGATCGACGCCACCGGCTGACCGGCCTCAACCTTATCGCCAACGGCAGCCTTGATCGTGACGACACCGGAGAACGGAGCTGCCACCTGACCAGGCTTTGATGTGTCAGCCTTCTCCGCTTCACGAGCCTCGACTTCGATGCTGCGGTCGCGTACGAAGACGGGGCGAAGCTGGCCGTTGAGCGTGGTCATGACCGTACGCATACCCTTGTCATCGGCGGCACCAATGGCCTCCAGACCGAAGAACAAACGCACACCGCGGTCGAGGTCGATCGCGTGCTCAGAACCTTCGGCAAGACCGTACAGGTAGTCAGCCGTGTCGAGCTTCGACAGGTCGCCGTACTTCTCACGCATCTCAGCGAAGATCTTCGTCGGAGCCGGGAACAGCAGCTCGTTGAGCATGTTGCGACGCGTCAGCGAGTCTGCGTTCAGCGCCGCCGACTGCTCGTCGGTGAGGTCGGTCAGCGCCGACTTCACTTCACGGCCAGCAAGCACCTTGGAGCGGAACGGCTCGGGCCATCCACCCGGCAAATCGCCGAGCTCGCCAGCCATGAAGCTGACGACGGAGTCCGGAACATCGTATTTCTCGGGGTTGGCCTCGAAGTCTGCCGGATCTGCCTTAACAGCAGCCAGGTAGAGCGCGAGGTCACCGACAACCTTCGACGACGGCGTCACCTTGGGTACGCGGCCCAGAATACGGTCAGAGGCCGCGTACATGTCTTCAATGAGCTCGAAGTCATCGGCCAAGCCCAGCGCAATCGCCTGCTGGCGCAGGTTCGAGAGCTGACCGCCGGGAATCTCGTGGTGGTACACGCGACCCGTGGGGCCCGGAAGACCCGACTCGAACGGGCGGTACATGTGGCGCACGGCCTCCCAGTACGGCTCGAGACCCGAAGCAGCGTCGAGGTCGAGCCCGGTGTCTCGCTCGGTGTGCGACAGCGCCGCGACAAGTGCCGACATCGACGGCTGGCTCGTGGTTCCGGCCATCGGCGCGGATGCGACGTCAACGGCGTCAGCACCGGCCGCGGCGGCCGCCAGGAGCGTCGCCAGCTGGCCACCCGGGGTGTCGTGCGTGTGCACGTGCACCGGAAGGTCGAAGTTCTCACGCAGAGCCGTTACGAGCTTCGCAGCCGCACCGGGTCGCAAGAGACCCGCCATGTCCTTGATTGCGAGGATGTGTGCTCCGGCACCGACCATCTGCTCTGCGAGGCGCAGGTAGTAGTCGAGCGTGTAGAGCGACTCGTTGGGGTTCAGCAGGTCGCCCGTGTAGCAAAGAGCTGCTTCAGCCACCGCGGTGTTCGTTGCGAGCACCGATTCGATTGCCGGGCGCATCTGGTTGACGTCATTCAGCGCATCGAAGATACGGAAGATATCAACACCGGTTGCCGCAGCTTCAGCGACGAAGGCGTCGGTGACCTGCGTCGGGTACGGCGTGTACCCGACCGTGTTGCGGCCGCGAAGCAGCATCTGAATGTTGATGTTCGGCAGCTCTTCGCGCAGCGCCGCCAGACGCTCCCACGGGTCTTCACCCAGGAAGCGGAGGGCGACGTCGTACGTTGCGCCACCCCACGCCTCAACCGAGAGCAGCTGGGGCAGCAGACGAGCCTCGTACGGGGCAACCGTCAGCAGATCCTTTGTGCGCACGCGAGTGGCGAGGAGCGACTGGTGGGCGTCACGGAACGTCGTGTCGGTAACGGCGAGGGCGTTCTGCTCACGCAATGCGGCCGCGAAGCCCTTCGGGCCCAGCTCCTGAAGCTTCTGGCGCGAGCCGTTCGGCACATCCGACTTGAGGTCGAGAACCGGAAGCTTGGTGCGCGGCTCGACCGTGATCGGGTTGTCGCCGTTCGGCTTGTTGACGGTGACGTCGACGAGCCAGTTCAGCACCTTGGAGCCACGGTCTTTCGACTCGCGACCCCGCAGCAGTTCCGGACGCTCGTCGATGAACGAGGTCGAGAGGTTTCCGCTCAGGAAGTCTTCGTCGTCAAGAACGGCCTGCAGGAACGGAATGTTGGTAGAGACACCACGAATACGGAACTCCGCCAGCGCACGGCGTGCGCGCGAAGCAGCCGCACGGAAGTCACGGCCACGGCACGTGAGCTTGGATAACATAGAGTCGAAGTGCGGGCTGATCTGCGAGCCCGCAGCCGTGGTTCCGCCGTCCAGGCGAATACCGGCGCCACCCGGCGAACGGTACGTCGTGATCTTGCCGGTGTCAGGGCGGAAGCCCTGGGTCGGGTCTTCCGTCGTGATGCGGCACTGAAGCGCGGCACCACGCAAGTGAATGTCTTCTTGGCGCAGGCCGAGTTCATCGAGCGTCGCACCGGCGGCAATGCGGATCTGCGACTGCACGAGGTCAACGTCGGTGACCTCTTCAGTGACGGTGTGCTCAACCTGAATACGCGGGTTCATCTCAATGAAGACGACCTCCCCCGTACGCGGACCAGCCGTCTCAAGCAAGAACTCGACCGTTCCGGCGTTGATGTAACCAATCGACTCAGCAAAGGCCACGGCGTAGCGGTGCAGGTCTTGGCGAATGTTCTCGTCAAGGTTCGGCGCCGGAGCGATCTCAACGACCTTCTGGTGGCGGCGCTGCACCGAGCAGTCACGCTCGAACAGGTGCACGGTGTTCTCGTGGGCGTCAGCGAGGATCTGCACCTCAACGTGACGCGGACGCAGCACGGCCTGCTCGAGGAACATACGCGGGTCACCGAACGCGCTGCCAGCCTCACGCATCGCCTCAGCCAGCGCCGGTGCAAGCTCGGCCTTCGTCTCAACGCGACGCATGCCTCGTCCGCCACCACCGGCGACGGCTTTCGCGAACAGCGGGAAGCCAATCTCATCGGCCTGCGCGACGAGCGCGTCAACGTCGTCCGAAGCATCGGTGGAGCGCAACACAGGAACACCCGCAGCGATCGCGTGCTCCTTCGCCGTCACCTTGTTGCCAGCCATTTCCAGCACATTCGCAGGAGGGCCAATGAAGGTGATGCCGTTTGCGGCTGCCTTCGCAGCGAGGTCGGGGTTCTCAGAGAGGAATCCGTAGCCCGGGTAGATAGCGTCAGCGCCGCTCTCCAGTGCCACGCGAATAATCTCGTCCACATCGAGGTAAGCGCGCACAGGGTGCCCCACTTCGCCGATCTGGTACGCCTCGTCCGCCTTCAGGCGGTGGAGGGAGAAGCGGTCTTCATAGGGAAACACTGCCACGGTTCGTGCGCCGGCCTCAAAGGCCGCGCGGAATGCACGAATCGCGATTTCACCGCGGTTTGCGACGAGGATCTTGGAGAACATGGCACCTCGGACTTCCGATTTGGAGCGGGGGAAATAGCATCCCCAGCCTAGAGGAAGGTAACGTGGTTGATTGTGCACGTACTATCTGTCAGCTCTCTCAAGGGTGGCGTCGGCAAGACGACCGTAACTCTGGGTCTGGCGTCGGCCGCATTTGCCCGAGGAATCCGGACGCTTGTAGTCGATCTCGACCCGCAGTCCGACGTTTCCACCGGCCTCGATATCCAGGTCGCCGGACGCCTCAACATCGCGGATGTTCTCGCCAATCCCAAGGAAAAGGTGGTTCGCCAGGCGATCACCACATCAGGGTGGGCGAAGGTACACCCCGGAACCATTGACGTGTTGATTGGTAGCCCTTCGGCGATCAACTTCGACGGCCCGCACCCGAGCGTGCGCGACGTCTGGAAGCTGGAAGAGGCGCTCGCCACGATCGAGGCCGACTACGACCTCGTTCTCATCGACTGCGCGCCATCGCTGAACGCTCTCACGCGTACCGCGTGGGCCGCTTCTGACCGTGTCGCAGTTGTGACGGAACCAGGGCTTTTCTCGGTTGCTGCGGCTGACCGTGCACTGCGCGCGATTGAAGAGATCCGCCGCGGCCTCTCCCCTCGTCTGCAGCCGCTGGGTATCGTCGTGAACCGCGTTCGCCCGCAGTCGATCGAGCACCAGTTCCGCATTAAAGAACTGCGTGACATGTTCGGCCCGCTAGTGCTGTCGCCCCAGCTTCCGGAGCGCACGTCACTGCAGCAGGCTCAGGGCGCCGCAAAGCCCCTGCACATCTGGCCCGGCGACTCGGCGCAGGAGCTGGCAGCCGACTTCGATGCACTCCTTGACCGCATCATTCGTGCCGGCCGCATTCCGGTCGCTAACGACGCGCCCACCGGCCCGTAGGTTCCGCCTGCTGGCTCAGTGGTATTTGTCGCGCCCGTGAACGGCACAAAAACACCGCTCAAATTGATTTTGACGATTACGTCACGCGTTACGGTTTGTTTCACTTTTGCGTGCACGCGAGTGCTTATGACGCCATGCGTCGCGTTTCGAGCAATATAAAGGCCCCGACCAGGGCGGGTTCTAGCGGTCGTCGCAACACCTCGAGTTTTGAGGAGTTGCGACGACCGTGTCTTTTTCGAAGGAAGAG
>CANNEP010000065.1 GCA_947503655.1 uncultured Microbacterium sp. | reverse complement strand
AATTGGCGGCGAGCGCCGCACTGTGGAGTTGCCGTTTTCATCGCCCGTGGCCGAGCTCAGTGATATTGCCGCCGGCGGGTCAGAATGGGTCACCCGCATTGTCGAAGCGACGAGTGCTGATGGTACGCGTGTGCCAATGAAGGTCGTGCACGCGCCTGGCTTCATCCCGGACGGGAATGCCAAAGTTTTTCTGTCGGTGTACGGCGGCTATGCGGTTCCATATCTCGCCACCGGATATGACGCTTGGCACGTTGCCTGGTTGCGGGCCGGTGGAGTGCTCGCCTACGCGGGCGTAAGGGGTGGTAGTGACCTTGGCGAAGCGTGGCACGCCGCCGCGAAGCGGGAAGGCAAGCAGAAGGGGGTCGATGACCTCGTTGCGTGCGCTGAGTGGTTTACCGAGAACGGCTGGTCGGGTGCGCGAGCGGTTGCAATCAACGGAATGTCGAATGGCGGCATGATGGTTTCCATCGCGTTGACGCAGTCGCCGCACGTGCTTGGGGCAGCAATCCCCGAGGTTCCGGTCGTCGACATGCTCAACTTCCATCGATACACAGTCGGGCATGGTTGGGTATTTGAGTTTGGAAATCCCGACGTCGCGGAGGATCGTGCGTTTCTTGCTGCGTACTCGCCGCTCCACAATGTTCGTGCCGATGTCGACTATCCGCCGACGCTGATCGTCACGGCTGATAAAGACGACCGCGTCCCACCTGGCCCCCATGCCTATAAGCTGGCTGCCGCGCTCGCGGATGTGCCTTCGGTCCGTGATCGGGTGTTCCTTCGCGTCGAGCCTGACGCGGGGCACGCTGCAGGGCGGTCAATGACGGCAAAGATTGAGGAGCGCGCAGCGGTGCTAGCCTTCGCGGCAGCGTCGCTCGCCCTTTAATTCACCGCCGAGACGGGGCCCTGGATCTGCGGCTCCGTTTCTGGCGAGAACATGAATCTCCGCCGATGGCTTAACGTCGCGATGCTTCCGGCGCGCGCCTGGCGAGTGCGCTCAACGCTACGGTTCCGCCCCTACGCCGTAGCCCCGCGCGCGACATGCGAGCGCGCGTGTGCGGTCGCCAACGCGAGGTCATCAAACAGGTGGTTCTTGTGGCGCAGCGACGAGATCACACCGACTCGCTCGGCGATCGCGCGGTGGTCTTCGCGGATGCCCTTGACGAGCACCGTGATGCCGCGCCGTTCGAGCGCGGCGATGAGTTCGGTCACGACTTGAGCGCCGGTCGCGTCGAGCAATTGCAGTTGTGACATGCGCAGAATGACGACCTCGACGCCGCGCAGTGACGAGACCTCTTCGAGCGTGCGCTCGGCGGCGCCGAAGAACAGGGCGCCCTCGAGGCGGAAGATCGCGATGCGCTCATCGCCAGGCTGCGGTTCGCCCGGCAGTTCTTCGCGAAACACGCCGCTCGTGCGGGCGAGTTGGCGCAGCGCGAAGAATCCGGCGACGACGAGGCCGATCAGCACGGCATAGATCAGGTCGACGCTCACCGTGATGATCGCGGTGAGACAGAAAATGATCGCGTCGGCGCGCGATGTGCGCAGAATGACCCGCACCGTGCGCAGCGACACCATGCGCACCGCGGTCACCATGAGCACGCCAGCGAGGGCGGCGAGGGGAATGTGCGCGACGAGAGCGGAGCCAACGAGCACGATCGCGAGGAGCAAAAGGGCATGCGTGATGGCCGTCACACGCGTGCGCCCACCAGAGCGTACGGCGACGGCGGTGCGGGCGATCGCGCCGGTGGCGGGCATGCCGCCGAAGAGTCCGGATGCGATTGACGCCAGGCCCTGGCCGACGAGTTCGCGGTCGGCGTCGAAGGGGCCGGTGTCTGCCATGGTCGACGCGACGTGCGCCGACAGTAGCGACTCGATGGCGGCGAGTGCGGCGACGGCCGCGGCCGGCCCGAGCAAGGCCGACACTGACGCGAGGTCGAAGGACGGGAACGTCGGTGCCGGCAACCCGGTCGGCAGTTCACCGATCGTGTCGACCGGCAGATTGAAGACGCTGGCGACGAGGGCCGCGATCACAATGGCGAGGAGCGACCCCGGAAACCGCGGGTGAATCTTGAGCGACACCAGCATCACGACTACAACGAGCGCGACCAGTAGCAACGACCAGCCGAGCTGCGGCCACGTTGATGACAGCGCGGCTTGCACGGCGGCGACCGCCGCGTTGGTGCTGTCGCCGTGCCCGCCGGTCGCGGTCGGCACCTGCTGCAAGAAGATGATGATCGCGATGCCAAGCGTGAAGCCCTCGATCACCGGCCACGGAATGTACGAAACCGTGCGGCCGAGGCGGAGGGCACCGGCCGCAACCACCATGACTCCCGCCAGCAAACAGATGAGGGCTAGCGACGTGGTTCCGTGCACCGCCAGCGTCGGCGCCAGAATCACCACCATCGCGCCCGTGGGGCCCGAGATCTGGACGTTGGACCCACCGAAGACGGCCGCGACAATGCCCGCGATGATGGCGGTGACGATGCCGCTTTCGGCGCCAGCGCCACTGCTCACGCCAAACGCGAGGGCGAGGGGGAGCGCGACGATGCCGACGGTGACGCCGGCGAGGATGTCGCCCTTCCCCGTGCGCGGGAGACTGCGGTAGTCGTCGAGCGAGGGGAGGAGCGACCGCACGCCCCGCTGCTCGGCGGTCATCGGGACTGCTCGGAGAGGTGACGGTGCGTGGTTTCGAGCATCTCGCCGAGCAGGTTGCGGGCGACGTGGAGGAGGTCAGCGACCTGCGGGTAGGCGAGGCGGTAGAACACGAGGCTGGCGCGACGCTCGGAGACGACGAGGTGGTTCGCGCGCAGCACGGAGAGGTGCTGCGACAGGTGGGAGGCTTCAAGCGCAGTGTCGGCGAGGAGCTCGGTGACCGAGGCCTCGGGCTGTGCGGAGAGTACCTCGAGAATGCGGATGCGAATGGGGTGCGCGAGGCCCTTGAAAAGCCCGGCCTTCACTTCGTACAGGGGGCGCGTCGGGTCGGTGAGCATGCGGTTCCTCTCCGCCGACGCCATGGCCACGGCTTTACGATGTGATAAATCCATCATATCGCGTTACGATGCGAACATGACGAACGCACTTCCGCTCTGCCCCGAGTGCTCCAGTGAGCACGCCTACGAAATGGGTGCGCTGCTCGTGTGCCCGATGTGCGGCCACGAGTGGTCGCCTGCGGAGGGCGAAGCGGAACCATCGGGTGAGTCTGCCCGGGTCGTGAAGGATGCGGTTGGCAATGTGCTTGCCGATGGCGACACCGTCGTGATCACGACGTCGCTCAAGGTGAAGGGCTCACCCCAGGGCATCAAGCCCGGCACCAAGGTGCGCGGCATTCGCCTCATCGACCCCGTCAACGGCCACGACATCGACGCCAAGGTCGACGGGTTCGGGCCGATGTTGCTCAAGTCGAGCATTGTGAAGAAGGCCTAGGACTCTCGGCGACGCTACGTGCCAATGCGACATTGTGGGTTGCGTTGGGCGCTGGTCAGGGTGTCATAGGTCGCGCGCGGTAGGCTCAAACCAGATTCAGGTCATCGACGCGCAAGGGAGAGCTAGTGACCGACCGCAAGTCAGCGAGACAACCCATCGCCGATCAGATGTACGACGTGCTGCTACATCAGTTCATGTCGGGGGAGCGTGGGGCGGGCGAAAGTCTGAATATCGGCGCACTTTCCCGTGAGCTTGATGTCAGTCAGACGCCGCTACGTGAGGCTCTTGCGCGTTTGGAGTACACGGGTCTCGTGCAGCGTGAGGCGCTTCGTGGGTATCGCGTTGCACCAATGATGACCCGCGCTGAAGTTGAGCAGCTGAAGGACGCGCGTCTCATGCTGGAGCCGCGTCTTGCCCATGACGCCGCGTTACGCGCGACGCCTGAGTTTCTCGCCGCCCTGCAAGACAGCGTGGACGAGTTTGAACGCTCAGCTGACGCCGCGGACTCAGAAACCGAGGGCTTTGACATGTACTGGCGCTCGGACAACCTCTTTCATACGCTGATCGCGGAACAGTCGGGCAACCAATTCTTGGCGCTCGCATATGCGGCGCTGAGTGGGCAGATCCAGCGATTCCGCCTCTTCTCCAAGTTTGGCCGCACGGGCGCGAGGCAGGCCGCCCCGGAGCACGCTGCGATCTTTCAGGCGATCGCGACCGGTGACGCCGATGCGGCGGCAGAAGCGATGCGCTTGCACATTCTCGGCGCGACGGGCCGACTGTTGGGTAGCTAAATCGACGGAAGTTGTGGACGATTCGCTTAGGAATCCAATACTATAGTGAATAGTATTGGATAGGAGGTGCGACGATGCACGTGCGAAAGACCGCGGGGACATACACCGCGCACCCGTTCGTCGAGGGGTTTCCTGGCAAGTCCAGCTCCCACGGTGCCTTTGGGTGGAGCAGCCTCTGGCTCTTGGACGACGGAACGCGTCGCGTCCTGATTGACGCAGGCCAGCCTGCATACATTCCACTGATTCACGAGTCGCTCGAACGGCTCGGTCTCACCACTGCTGACATCACGGATGTCTTGCTGACTCACATGCACTGGGATCACGTCGCCAACTTCACCATGTTCCAGAACGCCGTGACTTGGGTTGGGGAGAAGGAACTGGCGTGGGCAGCCGAGCAGCCCGCAGGAACCAAGTTCATCCCCGACCTGCACGTGCAGGAGCTCATGCGCCGCACCGAACGCGTCGAGCGGGTGCGTGAGGGGCAAGAGATTCTGCCGGGAATCCATACGGTTGCTGCACCGGGCCACACGCCCCATCATTTGGCATTCTTCACCGAGCGGGCCTCGCAATCCCTCGTATTTGCCGGCGACTCCGTAAAGAACATTCATGAGCTGGCCACGACGCACGTCGATTCCACGATGGATGAAGATGCAAGTATTCGCACGATCGATCGCTTGCGCTCACTGATGACTGACACGAGCGCGACGCTGCTGCCTGGCCATGACGTCGGTCTCGCCCTCGTCGATGGTGAAGTGCAGCGTCTGCGCGAACAACGCGCTCAAATTAGCTTCTTTGCTGACGCGCTGAGCCCCGAAAGCGACCGTAGCATCGGCTGAGCCGGTGCTGCTCGAAAGGACAATAATGACTTCTGTCCTCTATACAGGAGCCGCGGGCCGAATGGGCCGCGTGATCCGTGAAGGACTTGCAGGACGATACGAACGCGTAGTCCTCTATGTTCGCCGCGAACCCGTCGAACCCCTGTTCGCCAACGAAGAGGTCGTCGTCGGCGACCTCGGCGACTTGGAAGCGCTGACCGCCGCTGCCCAGGGCGTCGATGTGATCGTGCACCTCGGCGCCGTGGCAGACGAAGCCTCCTTTGAACGCATCCGCGAGGCCAACATTGATGGCACCTACCATGTGTACGAGGCTGCGCGCTTGGCTGGCGTCCGACGAGTCGTGTTTGCCAGCTCCAACCACATCATTGGTTTTCACCCCGCGTCCGAACGTCTCGATGAGACCGCACCGATCCGTCCTGACACTTACTACGGTGTTTCGAAAGCGTTTGGCGAAGCGCTCGCAAGCCTCTACTACGACAAGTGGGGCGTCGAGTCTGTGCTGCTACGCATCGGAACCTTCCGCCCGGCCCCCGAAGACGTGCGTCAGCTTGCCCTATGGCTGAGCTGGCGAGATGGCATTGAGGTGACCCGTTGCGCAATCGAGAACGGTCCGGTCGGATGCCAGGTTGTGTACGGCGTCTCGGGAAACACCGATGGCTGGTGGGACGCGCGGGCCGGCTGGGCTGCAATCGGATTTACTCCGCAGGATAACGCTGCGGAACATGCACAGGACGTTGACCGCAACGTTCCTGCCCCCAAATACCACGGCGGCGCATTCACTGCCTCCGAGTACCAAGGAGGAATCTGGTGAGCGAAAACACCATGTCCCACGATGTCCTGATCACGACCGCCTTCCTCAACCCGGGCGATGAAGTTGACATGCTGCTGCGTGGTGCCGGTCTGACGACGCACCACGAACCGAACCCGGCGGCGCTGTCTGAGACAGACCGCCGCGCATTGCTGGCATCTACTCGCGCGATCATCGCAGGCACTCAGCCGCTGACAGCGAGCGACCTCGCCAGCGCGCCGAACCTGCAGATCGTCGTGCGAACGGGCGTGGGGTACGACAGCGTCGATGTCGCAGCGGCGAGTGCTCAGGGTGTTCCCGTCTGCATCACTGCGGGCGCAAACCGCCAGGCTGTGGCTGAACACGTCTTCGCGCTCATGCTGGGTGTGGCTCGCCGGGTTCCGGAGAACATCGCCAATCTGGCGGCGGGTAGCTGGCAGCAGATCACCGGCCGCGAGCTGCGTGGCGCGACGTTGGGCGTGCTGGGCCTCGGATCCATCGGTAAGGCCGTCGCGACAATCGCCGCAGGTTTCGGCATGAAAGTCATTGCCTACGATCCGTACTTTGACGAAGCCTTCGCTGCGGCGAACAACATTGCTCGGGCAGAACTCGACGATGTTCTGGCGCAGGCCGACTTCGTGACACTGCACCTGTTCCTCGACGACTCGACGCGCAACCTCATCAATGCCGAGCGGCTGCGTCTCATGAAGAATGACGCGATCCTGGTGAATACCGCTCGGGGCGGCATTGTGGATGAAGCAGCAGTTGTTGACGCTGTCCGTGCGGGCGAGATTGGCGGCGCTGCCCTCGATGTCTTTGAGCAGGAGCCACTGCCCGCTGACAGCCCGCTTCTCCACACGCCTGGCATCCTCGCCACCACGCACGTCGCGGGTGCAACTCGTGAAGCTCGCGGCGAATCCGGTCGCATGGCAGCAGCAAACGTCATCACCGTTCTCGCGGGTGGCGCTGCGCAGTTCGTTGTGAACCCGGCACACCAAGAAGCCGTCGCATGATCATCCAGACGTCGGGGGGCGAGCTTCGGTTAGCCGCCAACCTCAAATGGATGTACACCGAGCTCCCCTTCGAAGCGCGGTTTGATGCGGCAGCCGCAGCCGGTTTCACGGGGGTCGAATTTGCATCCCCGTACGACCTGCCAGCCACGCGTGTGCGAGAACTGCTCGATAACGCCGGCGTCACCCAAGCGCTGATCAACACTCCTGGTGGCCCGGCGGGCTCCTCCACCGTGATGGGTGCAGCGTATGTGCCCGGAGCCGGCGACGTCTTTCGTCACGGTGTTGAGCGGGCCCTTCACTATGCAGATGTGCTCGGTAACCCGATGGTTCACGTGATGGCCGGCCTTCGTCCGGTTGACGCGGAACCGGAGCTGGCGTTTGCGACGTACGTCGCCAATATTGCCTGGGCAGCAGATCAGGCGCGGTCCGCTGGGGTTCGCCTCGTGCTCGAAGCCATCAACAAGCGGGAACAGCCGCAGTATGGTCTGGCTTCGATGGAGACGGCGGCTGCGGTCGCTGAAGCTGTTGATCCCGACACCGTTGGCGTGCTGTTCGACGTGTATCACGCACAGACCGATCGTGGGAACATCATCGAGCGGTTTGAGCGTCTTACGCCACTGATCAGGCACGTGCAGATTGCAGACAACCCTGGAAGAGGTGAGCCGGGCACCGGTGAAATTGCGTACGAGCGCGTGCTCGCTCGGATCGCGGCAACCGGCTACTCCGGATGGGTGGGTTGTGAGTACGGCCCTGTCGACGGCACCGATGAAGGCCTGAACTGGATCGAAAGGATCACCCGATGACCAACGTGAAGATTGCCCTGATTAGTGCGACTCCGCTGGCTATTGCTCCGGCAGCCTCCGCGGTAAGTGCCGCAATTCCGAACAGCATTCTGTGGAATCTTCTCGATGACAGACTGCTTGCCGATCTCGGGCAGCAGGGGGAGATGACGGCGCCGCTCGCCAACCGAATGGATATCCTGATCGACTCCGCCATCGCTGGCGGCGCTGACGGTGTCTTGCTGACCTGCTCCCAGTACGGTGTGCGCGCGGACCACCGCGACCTCGATGCAGACGGTGTCGCCGTGTTCTCGGCAGACGGACCACTTTTTGACGCAACGGTCGCACTCGCTCCCGCGAATATTCTCCTCGTTGCCTCGCTGGAGTCGGCGGCGGCAGACAGCACCTCGCGCCTGCAGGCGACGTTTGCTGCGGCAAACGTAACGACCTCCATCCGCGCTGTCGTGGTTCCGGCGGCAGCCAAGCCGCTCCCTGTTGACGAGCTGGCCGCGCACCTGGCCGCGGCTATCGCCGACGTCGCGGAGCCGTATGACGTTGTCGTGCTCGCGCAGTACTCGCTCGCTCCTGCGGCAGCGACTTTGCGTGCTGACATCACGGTTCCGGTTCTCGATGGCCCGAGCGTTGCTGCTTCCCGCCTGCGTGACGTAATCGAAGGAGCGCCCCGATGATTGGCGTTATTGCTGATGATGTGACGGGCGCAACCGATGTGGCTGCGGCTCTGAGCCGCGCGGGCTTGCAGACGTTGCTTGCGTTCGATGCGGCGACTCATGTCGCGGGCGACGCCGACGCAATTGTCATCGGTCTGAAGACCCGCTCGATTCCGGTTGCCGACGCCGTTGCGACGAGCCTGGTGGCATTGCGCACGCTGCAGAACGCTGGCGTGACCCGCTTCTACTTCAAATACTGCTCGACGTTTGATTCAACGGATGCGGGCAACATCGGACCGGTCACAGAGGCCCTCGCCCTGGCGTTGGACGTTTCGACGGTTGTGACAACACCCGCGGCCCCGATTCACGGACGCACCGTGAACGACGGCGATCTGTATGTCTTTGACGTTCCGCTTCACGAGACGCACATGGCACACCACCCGATCACGCCGATGTGTGACTCGAACCTCGTGCGCCTGCTGACGCCGCAGTGCAATGGAACCGTCACGACCGTTCCGCTCGCTGCTGTCCGCGAAGGAGTCGCTGCGGTGCGCGCAACGATCGCTGCCGCCGACGGCGCCGGCGTGACGCAGGTGATCGCCGATGCGATGACCAACGATGACCTTGCCGTCATCGCTGAAGCCGCAGAAGCCGCGGTGCTCACCGCCGGATCAGCCGGGCTGATCGGCGCGATTGCCGAACGCCAGGTCGCGTCTGGCCGCGCTATCGCTACCGCCCCGGCTGGCCGCACCGCGATCATCGCGGGCAGCTGCTCGCGTCGTACTCTCGAGCAGATCGCCGATTTCCAGGCCTCGGGCGGAACCTCGCATCGCGTCATCGCTGAAGCAGGTCAGACCGCAGAGCAGTTGGCTGAGGCGGCGCTGACGTGGTGGGACGAGCAGTCCGCAGATTCGTCAGCTCTGATCTACTCGTCAAGCTCCGCTGAGGAACGCAACGACGAGCTGCCGGAGGCTGGCGAACTCTACGAACAGGTGGCCGGAATCGTCGCCCACGGGCTCGCAGAGCGCGGTGTGCAGCGCATGCTGGTCGCTGGCGGCGAGACCTCGGGTGCCGTCATCCGCGAACTCGGAACCATGGTTGCTGTTGTGGGCACGGAGGCCGCCGTGGGTGCGCCCTGGATTCATGACGTTGACCACGGCGTTCACCTCGTGCTGAAGTCGGGAAACTTCGGTGACGTCGACATGTTCACGTCGCTTGCCGGAGTCGAAGACAATGACTGACCTGCGTTCTGCGGTGGAGCGCGTTGCGCACTCCATTCACCGTCGCGGCCTGACGCACGGGCGCACGGGCAACCTGGCGGTGCGCGACGGCGATCGCATTCTCGTCACGCCCACTGGTGTCAGCTTGGCTGATATCTCGGGCGATGCGCTGTCTGTGCTCGACACTGCCGGTCGCCACGTCGACGGCCCGGCGCCGACGAAAGAGGCGTTCTTACACGTCGCAGTGCTCCAGGCTCGCCCAACGGCGCAGGCCATCGTGCACACGCACTCGGTGCACGCTGCGGCGCTGTCCTGCCTCGCCGATCTTGATGCGGATGAGCCGCTCCCGCCACTGACGGCGTACTACGGCATGCGCGTAGCGCCCCTGCAGGTCTTGCCGTACTTCGCGCCTGGAGACAAGGCAGCAACCGATGCGGTGCGTCAAGCCGCGACGCGCTCGCACGCGCTGTTGTTGCGCAACCACGGACCCGTGATTGCCGGCGCTGATCTGGACTCGGCGCTGGATGCGCTCGAAGAACTCGAGCACACCGCGCAAATCTTCTTCCTCACGTCAGGCATGCGCACCGCACCCCTGACGTCCCAAGACCTCGCTGCCCTGCAGCCCCAGACTCCGCGGGAGACCAGCGCATGATCACTCTCTACAGCGGACTCGTCGTTCGCCAGCCGCTCGTTGAAGAACTCATTCCGGCTTTCGAAGCCGCGACAGGCGAGCGCATCATTCCCACGTTTGAACCCACCACCGTGTTGCTTGAGAAGATCGTCGCCGGCGAGCGTCCTGACCTGTTCCTGGGTGTCTCAGCCTCCGCGCATGACCTCGCGACTCAGGGTGTTCTCGATGCAGCTACCGTGGCCGACATCGCCGTTTCTGCCGTTGGATACGCGCGCCTCGAGACCACGCCTGCCCCCGCGGCAGACACCGAAGAAGCGTTCTTGCAGTACCTTCGCGAGTCTCGCGTTGCCTACACGCTCTCGGGTGCGAGCGGAATTCACTTCATGAACGTGCTGCGCGAGCGTGACCTGCTCGATGTCATCGACGAGCGTGCTGTGCGCTTCCCGGCGGGACTCACCGCCGAAGCCGTAATCGACGGTCGCGCTGACATCGCTATCCAGCAGGTATCCGAGTTGCGCTCCGTGCCGGGTGCACACGTCGTGGCTCCGATTCCACACGCGCTGCAGTCGTACGGCCGCTTCGCGATCGGCGCTGGCGTTTCTGCATCGGCGGCCGCCCTGGCATTCGCGGCGACGCTCACCGAAGCCCGCGCGCAAGCGGCATTCGCAAGCGTCGGACTCACCGCACCGTAAAGCTTCACACCCACAGCCCGTTGCGCCGCCGCAACGAATAGTTAGGAATCACGATGAAGAGAAAAGTGATTATCGACACCGATACGGGTGTCGATGACGCACTGGCAATCATGCTGCTCGCGGCAGACCCGGAGGTTGACATCCTCGCGGTGCTCAGCGTCTTCGGAAACTGCACGGGCGAACGCGCTGCCGACAACGCGCGCTACGTGCTTGATACCTGCGGGCGCAGCGATGTTCCGGTTTATCGCGGCAGCGATGTTCCGATTAAGCAGGAACTGCGGCTGAACCCGGGCATCCACGGCGAGGACGGATTCGGAAACACGGGCCTGCGCCCCGAGGTCTCGGTTGCGACCGAGCCCAACGGCGTAGACGTTGTGCTCGACCTCGTGCGCCAGTACCCGGGGGACATTGACTACCTCGCCATTGGGCCGCAGACAAACCTCGCCCGCGCGCTGGAGATCGAACCCGAGCTGCTGCAGAAGCTGCGTAGCACCACGATCGTTGGCACGCTGGGACCGGCGCTGTACCGTGACACCGAGCCGTGGGCAGACCGCCGCTTCCGCGTTTCGCGCGACCCGAACGTCACGTTCGACATCGACGCGGCTGAGGCTGTTGCCGCTCACGAGGGTGACGTGACGTGGTGCGGCCCGTACGTGACCCGCCAGGCGCTGGTTCCGGAGAACTTCTTCCTCGAGATCGCAGAGTCTACCGGGCACGCCCCGGCCGAGTTGATCACGAAGATCAGCGCAGACTACGCGGGCTTCTACAGCCGCTCCTACCCGCAGCCAGGCGACGAGCGCGTCATGGGCATCAACGACAGCATGGCTGTCGCCGCACTCCTGCGCCCTGATCTGATCACGGCATCCGTGCAGCGCCCGCTGCAGACGTTCCAAGACCCGGCGACGGGTGACCGTTACCTCGCGGGCGTGCACCCCATCAAGGACGAGACACGACCGCTGCACCGCGTCGTCGTGGACATGAACTTTGACGGCGTGTTGGAAATGATCGGCGAAACTCTGCGTCGCCCCCTTCCCTGGCGCTAAACGCAATGAAGAATGCCCCTGACCTCGGTTGAGTTCAGGGGCATTCTTGTTGCTATCTAGTCTTCGTAAGCGCGGGCGCGGATCCACGGCATCGGCAGCAGTTCGGCGGGTTCCGCTGCGGCGACAACACCGTCGCCCGTGTCGATGAGCACGCGCAGGTCGTGGCCAAACTTGGGGATCAGCTCGCGGCACACGCCGCACGGGTTGATGACGTGCGGAACATCGTCAACGCCGAGTCCGACAGAAACGATGGTGGTGATGGCTTCTTCGCCGCCGATTTTCGCGTTGGCGACCGCGTTGCTCTCGGCGCACACCTTGACGCGTGGCGTGGCCAGGCTCACACCCAGGTAGACGCTGCCCGAGACACCACGCGTAGCTGCTGCGACGCGGACCGCCGCGGGGTCGTGTACGCGAGAGAGGAGGGCAGAGGCGGCCTCGATGAGCTCGGCATCTGAGGGGAGAAGTGGTTGTGTCATCTCGTACCTTTCTGAAACGAAGGGAAGGAAGGGGAGCCTTCGCCCGAGACCAAAGTCTGCGGCCGAAGGCTCCTGCTGCCGGCCCTGCTCCGGGGCAGGCAGCCGTCAGTCACACTATTTATTGGTTCCGTGCGCGGTGACGGCCTCGACGAGCGCGTCTGCGACGCCAGCAGCGTCGATGTCCATCAGGACGTCAACGTTGGGGGTTCCGCCCCAACGGTCAACCATGCGCACGACCGTCTGGCCGCGCGTGTGTTTGCCGTCGAGTTCGATGTCAACGCGCAGAGTGCGCACCTCGAACCAGTCGGGGTTGATGGCGTAGGCGATACACGGAACGTCGTTCAGGTGCATGCCTTCGGTCTTCCACTCCGGCATCTCGGTGGTGTCTTGGTGACGGTCGGGGTAACCGATCATTTCGCACAGAGCAACGCCCATGGGTGAGCCCGACTGCCACAACTTCTCGACACGGTCGGGGGTGACCGAGAACTTGCGGCACACGTCCAGGCCGACCTGCGTCAGTTTGGCGCCCGACTGCACGACGATTTCGGCAGCTTCCGGGTCGTTGAAGATGTTCGCGCTGGCGACGGGGGAGGCGTTTCCCCAAGTGAGTGCTGCGCCACCCATGTAGATGATGCGACGCACGTTCTCGGCGAACTTTGGTTCGAGCGAGATAGCCAGAGCGACGTTCGTGAGGGGTGCGAGCGCCATGATGCTGATTTCGCCGGGGTTTGCCATGACGAGATCAATCATCTTCTGCACGGCTTCGGTGGGGCCATCGGTGCCGGGAGCGGGATCCGGGTACTCCCAGTACCCGACGCCACTCGGGCGGTGAATGTGCTCGGCGAAGTTGGGCTCACCAACGAGAGGGCGGGGCGCGCCAACCCAAATGGGCAGCTCCGGACGGCCAGCCAGGTGAGTGATCTTGCGTGCGTTTGCGGTCGCCTTCTGAACGTTGACGTTCCCGAAGACGGTGGTGAGGGCCTCGACGTGAAACTTGTCGGTCGCGAGTGCCCAGAACAGTGCGCCAGCGTCGTCGATGCCGGGGTCAGTATCAATGATGAAGCGTTCCATGGTTCCGTACTTTCTTTCGTTCCTCTGCCTGCGAAATCGTGTGCGCGGCACCTCGGCGCCGCGCACACGATCGGACTACTTGCCTACGAAGATGCCGTTACGGTTCTTTGCCAGGACATACAGAACCACGCTGATGGCACACAGGATCGCGATGTAAACCGGGAACACCCAGAACATACCCTCGCCCTGCAACCACAGCAGGAGGTAAGACGCGGTGCCGCCGAAGAGCGCAACGCCGAAGCCGTACCCGAGGCCGAGGCCGGTGCCGCGAATGTGCTGAGGCAGGAGCGAGTTCGAGATCGTGACGAAGATGGTCATGTTGAGAAGCAAGACAATCGCGCCGCCGAACATGACGCTAGCGAATCCGCCGATGCCGGGCTCCGTGTACAGCAGAGCCAAGAAAATCGTCGGGATTGCCAGGAGGCGCGTGACAACGAAAACCTTCGACATTGCGAAACGGTCAAGAATGCGGCTGAGGAACAGTGCGCCAAGAGTCATGAAGACTCCGAAGGCGGTGGTGATACCAAAGACGGCACTCGGGTCTTCCTGGAAAGCCGCGCGTGCAAGGTTGGGGAGGCCTGCGATCCACGTGTAGTTGTATGCCTGGATGGCGCCGACGATGAAGACGGTAGCCAGAACGCTCAGCCAGTACTTGCGAACGTCGCCCCACACCGAGGGCTGCTTCATCTTCTCATCCATGGACGCACGTGCAGCGGTGACGTCAAGCGTCTCCGGCAGCGTGGTGCGTAGCCACAGCACCATCAGTCCGAATAGACCACCGATGATGAACGGAATGCGCCAGCCCCACTCTGCGAGGTTGTCGCCCGTCAGCATCTGCGTGAGGAAGAAGATCGACAGCGGAGCGAGCAGGTTTCCGAGGTTGTTGAAGAAACCGAAGAAGCCTGAGACATACCCAGGGCGGTTCGGAACCAGCTCAAGCGCGTAGGCCGTTCCGAGAGGTGCCTCGACACCGGCTGACAGGCCCTGTAGTAGGCGCATCGCGACGACAATGATCGGGGCCGCGACGCCGATGGTCTCGTAGCCGGGCAGAACACCCATCACGAAGCTCCCGATTGCGACAGCCGCGATCGCGAAGATCATAATCTTGCGGCGACCGAGCCGGTCGGCGATCGAGCCGAAGATCACGCCACCGAGTGGGCGAGCCACGAAGCCAACAGCGAAAACAGCGAGTGCGTTCAGCGTTGACGCGAGTTCGCTATCTGCGGGGAAAAAGTGGGCCCCCAGGTACGAAGAGAGAAGGCCAAAGATGGCCCAGTCGTACCATTCGAGGGCGTGGCCCCAGCTGAGCGCGCGGAGGTTCTTACGCTCGGTTTTGGTGGCTTTACCGGTCAGCTGTGCTGACTCGGCAACCGCGGCGGCTTGTACGCTCATGGAGCTCCTTTGCTCAACTCTCCCGGGGGATAGTCCTGATTTTGTGCGAACGCCTCGGGGGTGGGCGGCCGACTTCATATCACTATAGTATAGCGCGCGCTATTTGGGGGTATCAGTTTTGGGAAGCAGGTGAGAGAGACGAAAATCCGCGTATTCTCGCGGGTGGCTTTGATTCGATGAAGAAGAGTTGGACGCGGTTTTGTCTCCCTTCGCCGCGCCCGCGCGCAAAGCAACGCAAGGGGTGCCCGCAACCTCCTGGTTCCGGGCACCCCTTGCTTATGCGAAGGCGTCAGCCTTACGCGTTCGGCATGACGACGGCGCGTGCGGCGAGTTTGCCCGATTCGAGCAGTTCGTAGGCTTCGAGCGCCTGGTCCATGGTGAATCGCTGCACGTCGGGAACGATCTGGCCCGCCTGGTACATCTTGACGACTTCGTGGAGGTCTTCGATCGTGCCCCAGTAGGTGTTGGTGATAACCGCCTCGTAGGGGTTGGTGAAGAACGACCACTGCACGACGCCGCCGGCGATGCCGACGACCGTGAGGCGTCCGCCCTGGGCCATCGTCTTCTGGCCGAGCTCGATCGTGGGGGTGACGCCAACGAAGTCGAAGATCGCGTCAACGCCACGGCCGCCGGTGATTTCGCGGATCTTTTCGGCCTGGCCTTCGCCGCCCGCAACCGTGATGGCGCCGCGGGAGGCGGCGAGTTCCATGGCTTCGGGCTTCATGTCGGTCGCGATGACCGTGGCTCCGGTGAGGGCCTTGATGATCTGCACGGCAATCTGGCCGAGTCCGCCGAGGCCGATCACGAGAGCAGTTGCGCCACCCTTGTTGAGCTGCGGGAGGGCGAGCTTGATCGCGTGGTACGGCGTGAGGGCTGCGTCTGCGAGGGGTGCCGCGTCGATGGGGTCGGCATCGCCGAGCGGAACCAGGTTGCGGGCCGGAACCACGAGGTATTCGGCCATGCCGCCGTCGCGGCCGAGGCCGATGCCCTGGTACGGGTTGGTGGCTGCGTTTTCGCAGTAGGTGTCTTGTCCGCGTGAGCAGGAGGCGCAGTGGCCGCAGCCGACCGGGCCAAACACGAGGTAAGCGTCGCCCTTGGTGAAGCCGGTGACACCTTCGCCAACTTCTTCAACCCAGCCCGAGTTTTCGTGGCCGAGCGTGTATTCGGGGTCGAGCCCGTGAACCATGCCAGCCTCAAAGTCGGCATAGATTGCGACGTCAGAGTGGCACGCACCTGCTCCGGCAACCTTCAGCAACACCTCACCGGGGCCGGGGGTGGGCTTGGGAACATCTTTCAGCGACGGCTTGGTCTTCCAGTTAGTGAAACTGTCGCGCGTCAGACTATGTGGCAGGGGTAGTTAGTTGCTGAGGCAGCGCCCCTATTGAAAGGTCTGAATCATTATG
>CANNEP010000064.1 GCA_947503655.1 uncultured Microbacterium sp. | reverse complement strand
GCTGACTGCGTCGAGTTGAGGTACGCGGCTTTCACTCCGTTGGCGACGAGGGCGTCGACCTGGTCGTGCATGAGCGCGATGAGTGGTGACACAACGAGCCCGGTGCCTTCGCGCACGAGTGCGGGAATTTGGTAGCAAACCGATTTTCCGCCACCGGTCGGCATGAGCACGATGGCGTCGCCCCCGGCCACGACCTGATCAATCGCCGCGGCCTGGTCACCACGGAAAGCGTCGTAGCCGTACACCGAGCGCAACGCTTCGATCGGCGTCGCATACTGCGGCGCACGCACGCCGCGCGGACGATTGACTACCGGGGCTGACGAAGGTGCCGGCGCGTAGTCAGCGCGGGGCGGCGGGTATCCGCCGGCGAAGTCAAGGTCACTCGGTGGCTCAGCATACGGATCGAACGGAACATCGTCGTACGGGTCGTATCCGGGCTCGTCAAACGGGTCAAACGGAACATCGGCGTAGGGGTCGCGTGAACCGTTGGGTGAAGAGGAGAATCCGGGAGCTGCCACCTGGTCGAGTCTACCGAGCGGGGCTTTCCGGAAGGTGCAGTCGTGCCAAGAACTGTGGAGTACCCGCTGGCACACCCCGCTTGTCGAGGAGGGAGACCACAATGACCGTCGCGGTCGTCAGCGGGATCGTCCACGCCGCCGGTTGCGCGAGCACCGCAGCAAGCCAGGTGTGCTCGACGCTGAGCGCCGCCCCGATCATCGCGGCACCGCACGCGAGCGCACCCACGATCATGCCGACCGTCGCACCGCGCGCGGTCACCCGCGGCCACCAGACGCCGAGCACCATGACCGGCGTCAGGCTCGACGCCGCAAAGACGAACACTTGGCCGACGCTGGAAACGAGGCCGGCGGGCACGGTAAGAAACGAGAAGGCGAGCGGAACCATGGCGCAAATGACAGCGGCAAGCCGGAAGGAGCGTACGGAGCCGGTGAAGAGATCTTGGCTCACCACTCCGGCAAGCGAGACCACGAGCCCCGACGATGTTGCCAAGAACGCGGCGAAGGCCCCCGCAACGATGAGCGCGGTCAGGAGATCACCCCACAGCCCACCGATGACCCGCGACGGCAGTTCGAGCACCACGGTGTCGGCGAGGCCGGGCTCGGCAAGATCGGGTGCGGCAATGCGGGCGATGAGGCCCATCGTCGATGACACCGCGTAGAACGCACCCACGAGCACGATGACCATGACGGTCGCGCGCCGAGCCGAGGGGCCATCCGGGCTCGTATAGAACCTCACCAGCACGTGCGGCAGCCCGATGGTTCCGAGCAACAGAGCCAGCATGAGCGACAGCGTGCCGTACAGATCCGCGCCCCCGGGGCCACGTTCGACGGGAAACACGAGGTGCGGGTCGATCGTCTGCACGTGATCGGTGAGCGCGATGAACAAGAACACGACGGGCACGGCGAGTGCGGTGAGCTTGAGCCAATACTGAAACGCCTGCACGGCGGTCACCGCACGCATGCCACCCGCCGCCACCACGCCACCGACGACGAGGGCGACCAGCACCGAGCCGACCCACAACGGGACGCCAGCCACGACCTGCAGGGTGATCGCGGCGCCGTGCAGTTGCGGCACGATGTAGAGCCACCCGATGATGAGCACCACGACCGACGTCACGTGCCGCGCGGTGCGCGACTGGGTGCGCGCCTGAATGAAATCGGGGATCGTGTACGCACCACTACGGCGAAGCGGGGCACCGACAAACAGGAGTACGAGCAGATAGCCCGCGGCGTATCCGATCGGAAACCAGAAACCCTCGGAACCAGAGAGCAGCACGAGACCGGCAAGACCCAAGAAGGTGCCAGCGGAGAGATACTCGCCACTGATGGCGGAGGCGTTCCACACCGGGCGTACCGAGCGGGAGGCAACGTAGAAGTCGCTCGTGGTGCGCGAAATTCGCAGGCCGTACGCACCGAGAACGACGGTCGCGAGAACGAGGCCAGCCACGGCACCGAGAACTAACCCGGTGTTCATACGTCACCCTCGCGCAACGCTCGATACCGGTTTTCGTTCTTGGTGGCACCGCGGGCGTAGATGATCGCGAATAGCACGATGATCGGGTAGTAGCCGTAGGCATGCAGGAGCCACGGGAGCGGCACGTGGGCGATCACGATGTCGTTGAGCGACGGGATCGCAAACAGAACCAGGGTGAGCGCGCCCGCGGTGAGGAGAAACCCGGCCAGGCACGTCAGCGCGAGGCGAAGCTGGGCGCGCACGAGTCCGCGTGCATACAGCGGCTCTGATGTGAGCGGGCGACGGATCGGTGCGGTTACCGCGGCAGGCGACGCGGTCACGCGCACACGATTTTTGCTCGACATGGCTATGACCGCAGCAACCGCTCGCGCACGGTGGCGGTGAGACGCCGTGATACCGGCAGCTCAATTTCGGCGAGCGTCACGGTGGGGGTGTTGCCCGAAAGGTGCACGCTCGTCACCGCGTCACGGTGCACGAGGTACGAGCGGTGAATGCGCACGAAGCCCGCGGCATGCCAGCGCTCTTCGAGTTCAGAAATCGGGGTGCGAACGAGGTGGCTGCCGGTCGTCGTCCACAGCCGCGAATAGTCGCCCTGGGCATGCACCCAGCGCACGTCGGCGCGGCGAATGATGCGGGTTTCGGAGCCAACGGTGATGGGAATCTTTTCGTCGGACACGGCGGGAGAGCCAGCAAGATTCGCATCGATCGCGCGGCCGAGCGCGACCGTGAGTCGCTCGAGCCGCACCGGCTTCAGCACGTAGTCAACGGCCGCAACGTCAAACGCGTCGACGGCACGCGAGTCATCAGCCGTGACGAAGATGACGGCGGGACGCTGCTGAAACTGCTGCAGGGCACGGGCAAGATCGAGGCCGCTGAGACCGGGCATGTGAATGTCGAGAAACACCACGCCGACCGATGTCGCACTGAGAACACGCAGCGCATCAGCGCCCGAGGAGACTCGGTAGATTTCACCCACGCGTGCGTCAGCGCGCAGCAGAGCGGTGAGCTCGTTCAGTGCGGGTGCCTCATCATCGGCGATCAGAATGTCGACTGTCATGCCATCGTTTCGTGTCATGCGCGCCATCGCGCACGTCTCAGGGTACCCGCCCGCCGGTCACTCCAGCCCGCGCACCTCGGCACCGAGCCAATCGGCGAGCTTCACCCGCCCGCTGCAAAACCTCCAGCATGCGCGGCACCTGGTTGGGTCCGTACCAGCCCGACTCCGAGCGGTGGGCGACCGCCGCCGTGTCAGGAATGCCCGGCGCAGGCAATGGCCCCTCCGCCTTCAGCCGCGCCAAGATATCCCGATGAAACCCGGCATTCGCCTCGACCCAAGCGCGGACCCGCGTGTAGCTTGTCGAGTCGCATGCGTGGGCGCATCGTCGGGAGCACCGAGATGGGGCGAAACGCGCCGCTGCCGACACTCACACAGCCCCGGCTTCCCCATCCGCGCGGGCCTGGTTCCAAAATCCATACCGCCCTCTCCTAGGCAACCGGGCACCGCCTACCGACGCTACGGCGTCGCGTGATCGGGCTGTGACTTCGGCACGCGCACCCGCACCATGGTTCCGGCCCCCTCGTTGGTCTCAATCACGAGGCCTGCGTCGTCGCCGTACAGTTGACGCAAGCGGCGGTCGACGTTGCGCAGACCCACGTGGTCGCTCGTTGCCCGCGCATCGAGTAGTGCCTTCGCGCGGTCGGGAGCCATGCCGACGCCGTTGTCTTCGACGGTGATTTCGGTGTGCGTGCCATCGTCAACACTCGCAATCGTCACGAGCCCACCGTCGATGTCGGGCTCGAGCCCGTGCTTGACCGCGTTCTCGACGAGCGGCTGTACCGACAGGTACGGGATGACCGTCGTCAGCGTCTCGGGCGAAATGCGCAGGCGCACGCTCAGTCGATCACCAAAGCGCGCCCGCTCAATCTCGAGGTACGAGTGGATCGCCTGCAACTCCTCGGCCAGCGTCGTGAACTCGCCGTGCCGCCGAAACGAATACCGCGTGAAGTCAGCAAACGTCAGCACGAGTTCGCGCGCCCGTGCTGGGTCGGTCGTGGTGAATGACGCGATCGCGGTGAGTGCGTTGTAGATAAAGTGCGGGCTGATTTGGGCCCGCAGCGCCCGCAGCTCGGCTTCGGCTAGGGCAGCGCGCGAGGCATCGAGATCGGCGAGTTGCAACTGCGACGACGCCCATTGCGCCAACTCACCTGTCGCACGCACGAGCGGTGCCCGCAGCGGCGACGCGAAGGCGATCACGACACCCCACACCTCGCCGTCGATCGTGATGGGCGCACCGACCGCCTCCCATCCGTGCGGCGACGCCTCCTGCTTCGGAAATACCTGGCGCGAACGCGCATCGGTCACGGTCGCCGCGATGCTGCGTGCGGCGGCTTCCAGCTCGGGGTGCGACGGCTCTATGACGACGGAACCATCAGCGTCGACGAGCGCGAGAGCTTGCGCCGCGAGCATCGTGCGCATGTGCTTCGCGGCGCGATTGCGGTCAGTGGATGAGCCGCCGCGGAGGTCGCGCGCGGCACGGGCCGCGAGGTGTAGCGTGCGGTACGTCGCGCGTTCTGCATCGCTACCGAGATCGCGGGAGCCCTGCGACAGCCGACGAATGCCCAGCACGCCGAGTACGACCACCGCGCCCACAAGCGCACCAATCGCGAAAATCACGGCATCCGACACGCTCCGAGCCTATGGGCAACAAACCCGTGGTTCCGGAATTCTGGAGAATTCCGTGCACCAACGCCACAGGGGCACGACCCGGGTGGATCGTGCCCCTGCGAGCCTTCCCGCTAGCAGCAGCGGGGTTCGGTGGCCTGGTCGGCGTAGCGTTCTTGCCAGAATTCGCGCTCGGTCATCACGGGTTGCCCCGGATGCGTCGCCTGCTGGTGCGCGACGTACGTGGCGTAGGCGTTGTCACCCATGAGGTTGGTGACGTACCAGCGCACGTTCTTGAACGCGGTGCCGATGGCCGACGTGACGGTCATGTCAGTGACCGCCGCCCTGCGTGGGCTTCAGCTCAGGAGGAAGGGCTTCCCATTCCTTCTCGAGTGCACGCTCCGACGGCGTTGCGATGAAGCCGGCCGGTGCGTAGCGGCGCGAAGCCACCGGTGCATTCTCCATGTTCTCGCCGCCACCGTCGCGGATCGCGCGAATCGTCACGATGACCGACATGATCATCACGATGATCGCGAGCACCACGAAGATGACCGACAGCACGCCCTGCACAGCCGTGTTGCGCACGACGGCTTCCATCGCTTCAACCGTCTTCGCGGTTCCGAATTCCGTCTTGCCTTCGGCGAGAGCCTGGCTGAACGCCGCGTTGTTCGCGAAGTATCCGACCGCCGGAACGGGCGAGAAGATCTTGTACATCGACGCGGTGATCGTGACGACGGCAGTGAACGCGAGGGGGAGAGCGATGATCCACAGCCAGCGGAAGTAGCTCTTGCCGCGCTTCGCGACGATCGCCATGACGACCGCGAGGGCGATGGCTGCGAGCAGCTGGTTGGCGATACCGAACAGCGGGAAGAACGTGTTGATGCCACCGAGCGGGTCGGTCACACCGAGCATCAGAATGATTCCCCAGCCGGCGACCATGATGCCGGTGCAGATCCACACGCCGGGGCGCCACGAGACGTCCTTGAACTTCGGGATGACGGTGCCGATCGAGTCCTGCAGCATGAAGCGTGCAACACGGGTACCGGCGTCAACGGCGGTGAGGATGAACAGCGCCTCGAACATGATCGCGAAGTGGTACCAGAAGCCCATCATCGCGGTGCCACCGAGCCACTGCTGCATGATGTGCGCCAGGCCGAGGGCCAGCGTCGGCGCACCACCGGTACGCGAAATGATGCTCTCTTCGCCCACGTTTTCGGCGGTCGTGGTCAGTATGTCGGGTGTGAGGTGCACACCCGTGAGCCCCAGCGAGTTGACCCACGCGACGGCACCTTCAACGGTTCCGCCGGTTGCGGCGGCCGACGAGTTCATTGCGTAGTAGATGCCCTGGTCGATCGAGATCGCGGCAACGAGCGCCATGATCGCGACGAACGATTCCATCAGCATGCCGCCGTAGCCGATGAAGCGCGTCTGGCGCTCCTTCTCCACAAGCTTCGGCGTGGTTCCCGATGAAATCAGGGCGTGGAACCCGGAGAGCGCGCCACACGCGATCGTCACGAACAAGAACGGGAACAGCGGGCCGGAGAAGACCGGACCAATCTCACCGCCGGCGAACTGCGAGAACGCCGGAACCGTGATTTCCGGACGCACGATGATGATCGCGCCCGCGAGCAGCACGATGACACCGATCTTCATGAACGTCGACAGGTAGTCGCGCGGGGCCAGCAGCAGCCACACCGGAAGGATCGCAGCGATGAAACCGTAAACGATGATGCCGATCGCGATGGCCTCCTTGGGGAGGTGGAACATCGCGTAACCCCACTCGGTCGACGCGACCCAGCCACCGGCAACAATCGCGGCGATCAGCAGCACGAAACCGATGATGGAGATTTCGGTGATCTTGCCGGGGCGAATGTAACGCAGGTACAGGCCCATGAAGATCGCGATCGGAATCGTCATCGAGACGGAGAAGACACCCCACGGGCTCTCACCCAGAGCGTTGACGACGACGAGCGCGAGGATCGCCACGATGATGATCATGATCAGCAGTGACGCGATGATGGCGGCCGTGCCACCGATCTTGCCGAGCTCATCGCGAGCCATCTGGCCGATTGTGCGACCACCACGGCGCATCGAGAAGAACAGCACAACGTAGTCCTGCACGGCACCGGCGAGCACAACGCCGACGATGATCCAGATGGTTCCGGGCAGGTAGCCCATCTGCGCGGCCAGAATCGGGCCAACAAGGGGGCCGGCGCCAGCAATGGCGGCGAAGTGGTGGCCGTACAGCACGCGACGGTCGGTCGGCATGTAGTCGCGACCATCCTGCTTGTACTCGGCGGGAGTAGCCCGCTTGTCGTTCGGACGCGTGATGTAGCGCTCAATGACCTTGGAGTAGAAGCGGTAACCGATCAGGTACGTGGCAACGGCGGCAAACACGAACCAGATCGCGTTGACGGTCTCGCCGCGCACCAGTGCCAGCATGACCCAGGCGACGCCACCGAGCAGCGCAATGGCCACCCAGATCGCGATCTTTAGGGGCGTCCACTTGGTGTCTTTGGCGTGCTGCTCATCACTGAGCGCTGTGGGAGGCAGAGCGGGGTCGGAGGTGATCTCCGGTTCCTCCTGCGCTCGGTTGGCGGTGGTGCTGGACACGGGCATTCCTCTCTACGCGTCGTTGCGGAATTCCCCCAGGGTATGAGCGCTCCCAGCCCGCTCACAGATGCGAGGGATGGGTGGTCAGCGCGCGCGACGAACGGTAGCTCTGATGCGACGAACGGCAGACCAGTGGGTGGTGTTCAGTGGGCGGTACGGGCCCGCCAGCACCCCACGACGTGGTCATCGACCATGCCGCTCGACTGCATGAGCGCGTACATCGTTGTCGCACCAACGAAGCGGAACCCGCACTTGCGCAGCGTCTTTGACATCGCTTCGGATTCTGGCGTGACCGCCGGAACCTCGGCAAGTGTCGCAAGCGGATGGGTGCGCACAGCGGGTGCGAACGACCACATCAGCTCATCGAGTTCGCCGGGCGCCATTTCCAGGACGACGCGGGCGTTGCTGATCGCGGCCTGAATCTTCAGCCGATTGCGCACGATGCCGGCGTTCTGCATGAGCCGCTCGACATCGGCATCGCTGAAGTGCGCAACAACCTCGGGGTCGAAGCCCGCGAACGCCTCACGAAATGCGGGTCGTTTGCGCAGAATGGTGATCCAGCTGAGCCCGGCCTGAAACCCTTCGAGGCTCATCTTTTCGTAGAGCGCGCGATCGCCGTGCAGGGCGGTGCCCCACTCTTCGTCGTGATAGCGCTGATACTCGGCATCGGTGCCAGCCCAAGCGCACCGGCCGCGCCCGTCGGTGGCGGTTATGACCGAAGCATTCGTCATGGAATTAGCGCGCGGGAGAGAGGTGGCGAGCGCCGTGTGAAAGCACCTTGACGGTGATGCCACGCTTGCGGAGCTCGGCCAGCGTGCGACGCTCTTCGTCGGTGTCGCGACCCAGCGCGTGCAGGCTCGCAATCACGAGCACGTCACCCGGAACCAGCGTCTCGAAGAAGCGCGCGAGGCGACCCTCCCACGACTCCAGAATCTCCGGGGCGGGGTGACGAAAGCCCTCGATCGGCACGCCAAAGCGGGCGAGGTCATCGCGCTGCTCGACGATCGACGGCATGCTGTCGCGAGAGACGACAAGGCCCACGAGGCGCGAATCGGCGGGGCGAGCACGCCACCAATCGCCGTCCTGCTGCATCTCCACGAAGCACTTCGGGCACTCGGCCGCGGCGTGCGGCACAGCCACAGGGCTCGTTTCGGTGATGTCGTCAGCGTTGCTCATGGTTCCTCCCCTCTCCATTCTGCCTGAGATTGTACGCGGCACGGAGCCGTCATCAGTCGTGGTGCACGCGTCGCCGCAGGCTCAGTTCCTCGGCGTCGAGTGCCTCGAGCATCGCGCGCAGCGTTGCCGTCGAATAGCGACCGTCGCGGCGCAGTACCGTGAGGCGCACCCGTTCGGCGTCGATCATCACGAGACGCAGTTCGAGAACTTCGAGCGTGCGGGAGCTGGAATCAGCGTCCGGTGCGTCAGACCAGCGCTCCCGGGTGCGCTCAATGACGTCGTCGTCGAACGGTTCACCGTTGTGATGGCGCAGATTCGGTGCCGAAATGGCGGCGATCGCGGCGGCGCGCAATTCGTACCGCAACGCCTCGATCTCACCAGACCGCGACTCGTTCTCCTTCGACCCGCTCAACCCGAGCGCCTTCACGATGAGTGAGAGCGTGCCACCCTGAATGACCAGGGTGCCAACCGCCACGAGAAACGCGATGAGCACGAGCAGCGACCGGTTCGGGGTATCGAGCGGCAGCGTCTGCGCGGCTGCCAGCGTGACCGCGCCACGCATGCCCGCCCACACAAACACCACGCCTTCACGCCAACCCATCTGACGAGACTCGTAGTACTCGGCGTCGGCGAGGAGCAAGTCAATGCGCCGCGTCCACCGCGCGGCATCGCGTTCCGGGTCACGTGCCCGACCGCCGCGCTTGCGAGTGATGCGCCGCTGTCACTCTGCTTCAGATGTATCCACCCACTCCGTGCGGTACTCCTCGAGCTTGGGGCGAATGTGCGCCGACCGCCTGGTGCGGCGACGCAAGAACATGATGACGGGCGCGACATACGCCGTGCGCACAGCCAGCACGATGGCGCCGGCAACGGCCGCAATCATCGCGGCATGGCCGAGACCACCGAGGCCTTCACCGGTGTCATCGATGATCGCGCGCACTTCCAGACCCATGATCAAGAACACCGCGCCCTCAAGCAACAGCTCGACCGTGCGCCAATTGACGCGGTCGCTCAGACGCTGCTCCGCGGTGAAGTGGCGGGCCGACCCCTGGCCGGTGACGATACCGGCGACAACGGCTGCCACGAGACCGGAACCATGGAGCTCCTCCGTGGGAATGTAGGCGAGATACGGAACCACGAAGCTGAGCGCGGTGGCGGCTGCGGTTGAGGGGATCCACGCACGCACGCGCAGGTTGACCCAGCCCACGACGAGACCGATGGCGACAGCGATCGCGACGGCCCACGAGAAGTCACCGATGCCCTGCCAGAGGCTAAAGGCCCCGGCCGTCGCCGCAATCGCGGTGCGCAACAGCACGAGCGCGGTGGCGTCATTCAGGAGACTCTCGCCCTCAAGCACCGTGACAACGCGCGGTGATATGCCAAGTTTTCGCACGATTGACGTGGCGACAGCATCGGTGGGGGACAGGATGGCGCCGAGCGCGATACCAAGGGGAAGCGACATGCCGGGAATGACGAGCGTGAAGAAGAAACCGAGCACGACTGAGGTGACGAGCACGAGAAGAAACGAGAAGCCACCGATGGCGCCAAAATCTCGCCGGAACTCCATGGCAGGCAACGACACGGCGGCACCGTAGAGCAGCGGCGGCAGGATGCCGATCAGGATGATGGAGGCGTCCAGCCGAATGTCAGGCACCGCGGGAATGAAACTCACGCCCAGACCAATCGCGGTCAAGATGAGGGGCCCGGCAACGCCCACCTTCGGGGCGAGGGCAGTGACGGTCGCGATAATAATCACGCCGATCACCAGAATTAGTGCGACTTCGATTGGTTCCATGGCGCTCCTCGGCACACTCGGCCGAAGAATCAGCTCTGCGCCGAGTCTGCCTCTACTTTAGCGGTGGCTACTGGGTGCCGCCCGGCAATCGCGGTACCGTTAGGCATGACCTTTAACCCTGACGCGGATATCAGCTCGCACCGCGCACGCAAGTCTGGCCGTAGCGCCAAGGTCGCTGGTGGCGCGGTTGGCGTCGGCGGCATCATCGCGCTGATCCTGGCCATCATGACGGGTGGTGATTTTTCGCAGCTTGCCCCGATGCTCGGTGGTGGTGGCGATACCCAGGAGCAGGCGGAGTCGGGCGAAACGGGTCTCGAGAAGTGCAAGACCGGTGACGACGCTAACACTGACGACGACTGCCGTCTCGCCGGCGCAACGCTCGTGCTGGACAGCTTCTGGGAAGACAACGTCTCCGGCTATAGCGAGCCCGGCATGGTTGTGGTTGAAGGGTCAACGTCGACCCCGTGCGGCACCGCCTCCAACGCCGCGGGCCCATTCTACTGCCCATCGAACCAGACGGTCTACATTGACCCCACGTTCTGGCAACTGATGCGTGACCAGTTCGGCGCGAGCGCCGGCGACCTGGCACAGGTGTACGTGCTCGCCCACGAGTGGGGCCACCACGTGCAGTACATCACCGGCATCATGCAGAAGTACCCGAACAATGGTTCCGGCCCCGACTCCAACGGTGTGCGCACCGAGTTGCAGGCCGACTGCTACGCCGGTGCCTTTGTTGCGCACCTTCCGGAGCAGAAGGATGCCAGCGGCACGCCCTACATGAAGGCGCCCACCGAGGCTGAGATTGTTGACGCGCTCAACGCTGCCAGCGCGGTCGGTGACGACAACATTCAGAAGCAATCCGGTGGCTTTGTGAACCCGGAGAGCTGGACCCATGGTTCCAGCGAACAGCGCCAGCGCTGGTTTGCCACCGGCTACCAGTACGGCGTGAGCGCCTGCAGCACGTTCGACGTGAGCGGGAGCGAGCTGTAAAAGAGTGATCTTGGGGGATCATGAGTAACGAAGCACTGAACGAAGATCTGTATCCGGAGATTGAGCCATACGAAACCGGAACCATGCTGGTGGGCGATGGCCACCGCATGTACTGGGAGCAGAGCGGAAACCCGGAGGGAAAGCCCGTCGTGTTCGTGCACGGCGGCCCGGGTTCAGGCACGTCTGCGTGGCAGCGTCGATTCTTTGATCCGGAGAAGTACCGCATCATCCTGTTCGACCAGCGTGGTTGCGGTCAGTCGACGCCGCACGCGAGCGAGCCGAACGCCGATATGCGCTTCAACACCACATGGCACCTCGTGGCCGACATGGAGTTGCTGCGCAAAAACCTCGGTATCGCGCAGTGGCAGGTTTTCGGCGGGTCGTGGGGTTCGGGCCTCGCGCTTGCCTACGCCGAGACGCACCCGACCGCGGTGAGCGAACTCGTGCTGCGCGGCATCTTCACGCTGCGCCAGCACGAAATTGAGTGGTTTTACGAGGGTGGTGCGGCCGCCGTCTTCCCCGACCTCTGGGAGAAGTACGTTGCCGAAATCCCGGTGCTCGAGCGCAACAACTTTGTCGCCGCGTACCGCCGCCGCCTGATCGACCCTGACCCCGCCGTGCATGTGCCGGCGGCCATCGCGTGGAGCACGTGGGAGGGTGCAACAACCACCCTCCACCTTGACCCCGATCACGTCGGCGAGATGGAAGTGCCAGAACGCGCGGTCGCGTTTGCGCGCATCGAGAACCACTTCTTCTCGCACGGCGGCTGGTTCAGCGAGAACCAGCTCATCGACGAAGTGGAGCGCATCCGCGACATTCCGACCGTCATCGTGCAGGGCCGCTACGACATGTGCACGCCCATGATGACCGCGTGGGATCTCCACAAGGCGTTCCCCGAAGCTGAATTCATCGTGGTGCCCGATGCCGGGCATGCGGCGACGGAACCAGGAATCCGTCGCGCGCTGAGAGCCGCGACAGATAGGTTCGCCGCGTAAGACGCACAACACAACGCCCGCCGGAGTGCCTGAGCGCTCGCGGCGGGTGTTTGTGTTCGTCGGACTTATGACCGCAGTGCGGCGCCCAGCGTCTTGGTGAGGCGCAACACGTTCTTGTCGATCAAGAACCGTGTGAAGCCCTCTGACACCTCGGCCGACGTGCGTGACGTCACGAACCACGGTGGCTTCGGCAGGATCGAGAAGCGGCTGCGACCCAGCGAACGCGGGAAGGGGCGGAATGGTCCGCGCAACACCGAGCGCTCGACATCGTCGAGCAGCAGAGCGTTGTGCACGATGCCAATACCGCTGCCGACGTCCTCAAGGGTGTGGCCGGGGAAGGCTCCCCACGAGAGCGTCGGAGCAACGAACGAGAAACCCGTCCAGCCGTTGATCGCGATGTTGCCGTAGCGCAGGTTTGTGATCGCGCGCTCGAAACCGTCGCCGAGTTCGGCCTGAGTGATCGGGTCGATCAGAACGTTTACACCAAGCGTGCCGGCCAGTTTTTCATTTGCGTACCGGATCGCGTTGTCGACAAACCGCTGACCGGTTCCGTCAACCTCCACGATTCCCAGCACCGGCGAGAAGAACTCCGTGGTCTCGAGCGTCGTGGCGTCGTCTTTGTCGTCGATCTCGACCAGCAGGCGCGGGCCATACTGTTCGGCATCGGGGTACGCATCGGTCGCGATCGCACGCTTCGCGTCGCTGTTCGGATACCAAACCGGGCGCTGCGGCGCCTTAGCGTATGCGCGACGCACGGCGGCAAGGAAGTCATCCTTCTGCGTCCACTCCGGGGAGACAATCACGACCTGGCCCGAGATGCAGATGTGGCCGCTGTTCTGCAGACGCATTGTGACGACGTGCTCGGCCTGGTAGTCGAGGTCGGCCTGCGTCCACGGACCCGGAACCACGATGATCGGGGCAACGCCGCCGAGTTCACCGGTGATCGGGGTGGTCAGTTGCGGCACGCCGGCGGCCTTGCGCTTCTGGCCCGCTTGCCCGGGGCCCCACACGATCGTGTCGAACGTGACGGCAGAACCGGTGATGTGCACGTGAGAGAAGCCCTCGTGCGCGGTGAGGTACGCGCCGACATCGCCGGCGCCGGTCACGATGCGCACGAAGCCGGGCTCGATGAGCGGCTGCAACACCTTGCGGAAGACCCCCAGCAGGGTGTCTTGCGTCGGGTTGAGCTTGAGGAGTGCGACGCGGTTGAACGCGATGAGTTCGTACATCACGTCGAGAATCGGGATCGACGTCACGTTGCCAGCGCCCAGCACGAGGCCTACGCCGCCGCCATCCGTCGGAGTGAGCTGGGCCAGGCCCGCGTTGCGCTTGGCCGCGTCGGCCGTGACGCCAGGCTTGAGCCACACCTCACCGGTGTAGCCGTTGAGGAGCATCGCGTCGATCTTCGTGGCCGGGTACGCGTGCACCGCCACCTGTCCGGTGGGTGTGAGTGACGTGCGCACGTCTTTGACCGGGCTGTCGCCGGCGGCCAGCGCATCAAGTGACGTGATGAGCGCGTCGAGACCCGACAGCGTTGCGTAGGGGCCGGCGAGCCACTCTTCACCGCGAAGCGGGTGGTCTTCATCGAGCCCCTTCGAGGCAGCCGCTGTGACGGCCCACTCTTCGGCGTGCTTTGCGACCGCGTCACGCACGTGACCGAGCACCGTGGCACGCTGCGCGATCGTCAGCGTCGACCAAATCTTGCCGCCCATCTCGAGCGCGGCGATGTCGGCGTCGAGCGCCTCGCTGATCTCGGGTGCGATCGTGGGGGCCGTGCTCACGGCCTTCTGTGCCGACTTCGTCCCTGTCTTCTTCGGGGCGGGCTTCGTGGTCGTTGTGGTGCCGGTCGCGGATTTCTTCGCGGGCGCCTTCTTCGCGGCTGGCTTCTTCGGCTGGGATGCAGCGGGTGTGCTCAACGCGGACTCCTTCTTTGACGATTACTCTACGGCGGCGACCTGATCGATGTCTGCGCGGGTGAGGCGATAGCGGGCGAGTGACAGCAGGCTGAGGGCGGCGAGGCCGGCCGGAACCAGGGAGAAGCTGATGACGATGCCGGCGATCGCGGTCGCCGGCTGGGTGACGACTTCACCGGCGACACTTGGCGCGTACTGGGTGATGGCCAGCACCGTGGTGAGAACGGTGGCGCTGAGGGCGAAGCCAATCGTTTCACCCGCCGTCCAGATGCCGCTCAGCGCACCGGCACCATTGGTTCCGCTCTCCCGCTCGTCGTGCGAAATGACGTCCGGCAACATCGCCATGGGCAGCGACTGCATGCCCGCGTAGGCGATGCCAGCGACGCCGACGGGAATGTACATCCAGTCGCCCGGCAGCCAGAGTGCGACCGAGATCGCGATGACCGCGACGATGAAGACCAGCGTTGCGATGCGGAAGGCGGCCTGCTTTTCGGTGCGCTGCGCGATGAGACGCCAGATCGGAGCCGCGAGCAGTGCGGGGGCGATCAGCGCGACGAACAGGAAGGTCACGGCGTCTTCGCTCTTCATGACCCACGTCGCGACGTACTGTGCGCCCGCGAGCATGAGGCCGGTCGCGAGTGCCTGCAGGAAGAACGTCAGCAGCAGCACGCGGAATGGTTGGCTGCGGCGCAGGCCGCGGACGCCTTCCGCGTAGTGGTTCCAGAGGTTCAGACGCGGGAGCGCGACGTTGGCGAGGGGCGCTTGCTTCGGCGCGGTGCGACTCGCAACCCACATGCCGAGGCCGATCGCGATGCCCGCGACGACGCCCATGAGGAGGTATCCGGTGACCGGGTCGCCGGTCATCTTGCGGAGCATCGGTCCGCCGGCGCCGAACAGTAGAATCGCGATCGTGAGCACCATGACGCGCCACGTCAGCAAGCGCGTGCGTTCGTCGTAGCTGGTGGTGAGCTCGGCGGGTAGGGCGAGGTACGGAACCTGAAAAAGGCTGAACGCTGTCGCGGCACCCGTGAACGCGATGAGTACCCAGATCGTGCCGACGACCGTTCCCCAAGAGGGGGTGACGGCAAACGTCAGCGCAAACAGGATGGGCAGGGCGATCGCGCCGAGCTTCATGAAGCCGATACGGGTGCCGTAGCGAATGCGCTGGCGGTCGCTCAGGGCTCCGATGAGGGGGTCGATCACGACGTCCCACAGCTTCGCGAGCGTGATGATGAGGCCGGCGGCCGCGGCAGCGACCCCGAGGTTATCGGTCAGGTAGTACGCGAGAACAAGGCCCGGGAGGGTCGCGAAACCACCGGTTCCGATCGAACCGATCGAGTACCGAGCGATGGTGCCCGCCGACAGTCGGGTGGCGGGCGTGGCCTGAGAAGGAGCGGCGTTGCTCATCGCGCCAGCATAGGGCACGTGAGACGGGCCCGGGCCTTAAATCAGGTTGAGCGAGCGCAGCTTCTGCTCAACGTCGTCGTTTGACGGCTCAACGTGGTGCGTCGCGTCGGGGTAAACAACCACCGGAATGTTCATGCGACCCGAGATCTCGCGCGCAACGTCAGCGGCGGCGGGCTCAGCCTCAAGGTCAACGTAGGTGTACGTGATGCCGAGTTCGTCGAGCTGCTTCTTCGTGCGTCGGCAGTCGCTGCACCATTCGGCGCCGAACATGGTGATGGTGTCTGCTGCGGGGGTCGTCATGACTTTAGGGTAACGCGGAACCAGAGGTGCGAGGGTCGTTTTGGGGTGCGCGATAGTGGCGCTGAGGCGCGGAATTCAGCGGCCAGATGCCGCGACCTCTATGCTCAGAAGTGCGCCCGCGCCGACTCGAACGCGAGCCGAATCACACATTTTTGACCGGTCGCGTACCCGACGTCGTTCCGGTAGGGAGCATTGATGGCCGACGACCCGACGCCGAGGCCGCATCTGCGAGCCCCGACGCCGTGAAGCCCGCAACAAAGAAGCCCGCGCCCGCCAAGAAATCGGCGCCTGCGAAGAAGACTCCGGCACCGAAGGCTGCGGCCGCGAAGACTCCGGCTACGAAGAGCCCGGCCGTAAAGGCTCCGGCAGCGAAGGCGTCTGTGACGACCTCGGCGGAGAAGGCCGCTGAGAAGGTTCCGGTTGAAAAGGCTCCGGTGGCGCAGTCCACACCGGTTGAGGTGGCGTCTGAGCCCACGCCGGTGATTGCGGTTGCGTCGACGCCGGCGCCCGCGGTCGTTGCGGAGCCCGCACCAGAGCCGGAGCCCGAGCCCGAAATGTCCGATACGGCGAAGCTGTTTGCGGCGCTGCTCGTTGACCCGGATGAGGAATCCGAACCCGAACCCGAACCAGAACCAGAACCCGATCCTGCCCTGGAAACTGCAGCCGTGGTTCCGACCTCTTCTGAGATGGAATCTCCTACGACTCTGACCGTCGCAGACGTGCCTGCACCGGCGACGCGTGCTGAGCGGGCGCAGCGCTCGGCGCGACAGGAGCCTCAGCAACCGCAAGAACAGCAGACGCCGCAACCTCGGCAGAAGCCAGAACCCACGACGACGAAACCAACCTG
>CANNEP010000063.1 GCA_947503655.1 uncultured Microbacterium sp. | reverse complement strand
CCTTTCGGTGCGGAAGGCCGCGGTCACGGCGGCTTCCAGGTGAATGAGATGGTCGCTGAGATCTTGCAGGGCGGCATCGCTCGCGGGGGCGGGGCCGGCCAGGAGGTTTTCGAGCTGCTGTGGGTTCATCGCGAGCATGCTCGCGGCAGCAGAAGCAACGCGCGCTGGCGGGGCTGAGGATGCGAGGCCGAGTTTTCGAGCGAGGGTTCGTGTTGTCGCCGTACGCAAAACACGTGCGGCGTGCGCGGTGTCGCGTCCACGCGCGTAGAGCTTCGCTCGGCCTTCGAGGGTTTCCGAAATCTTGACGGTGACCGGAAGTCGTTCCGCCACCAGCGGGCCAAACCGACGGCCACGCCACGCAATCGCGGCCAGTGCGACGATGATGCCGAGCACGATGACCGGCGTCACCCAGTTCGGTGTCAGTTCGCCCAGCGTCGTGCCCTCGCCGGGTTCCAAGTCGGTGTCTCCCGGGGTCGCGACGTACCAAACGAGGGTGTCGCGCTGGGCGAGGAGTCGCAGCGCCAGGCCGGCGTTGTGCTCCTGACCGACGGCTTCGTTGGACATGACGGACGTACCGTCAAGAACATAGATCGTTTGCGCGCCGCGCTCCGCGATGAGCAGGCCCGCACCGTTACCGTCTTCGTAGCAGGCGGTCGCGTCCGGCGCGGCAAAGAGGCCACTGATGGTGGCGGCACCAAGGCCGCTCACGAGGGCGTCCGAGCACCCGGGCTTCACCGCTTCGCCACTGAAACCCGCACGCGTGCCTGACAGCGCGGTGTCGAGTTGCGTGCTCGTCGGCGAAATCAACACCACGATGTCGGCGCTCGCGATGAGCGTGCCGAAAGCATCGTCAGAGAGCGCGGGGGTCGCCGGAACCACGAGGGTGGCACCCACAGATTCTTTCGTAGCGAAGGTGCGAGACTCGGTGCGCTTCAGGTCAATCCCGTGATCTTTGAGAACCTCGGTGACGGCGCCAGCACCGTCGGGCGCGGTGCTGTCGGGGGCAAGACCCGGCTTGATGGCGTCATCGAGTGAGGGGCGCGTCAAGGCAATGACGCTGCCCAGAATGACCGCAATCAGGGCAGCTGCCACCCAAAACAGAATTCGTCGTCGGCGCCCCTGCGTGCGGGGCTCCTTTGCAAGCGGTGTGATCGTGTGTGCAACGACGGGGGAGGGCAACGTCATGGCGACACCGCCATTCCCGGCAGCGCGCTGAGCGCTGCGGGCCGTGTGCGCTGCAGCTCAGCGTCCAGCCCCGCGAGGCCCTCGTAGTCGGCCTGCGTGCCTTCGATGCGCACGTAGCGAACGTTGTCGAAAACCTGCGCCGCAGTGCCGACCACCGCGGTGTGCCCAGGAAAGCTTCGTGCCGCTTCATGCGCAAACTGCTGCACGGTGGCGCCGGGGTCGAGAACGACAATGCCGCGTTCATCGAGCCCTCGCGCCAGTGCCCGCATGCGCAGAATAATTGCCTGGTTCCACTCGCCGGCGCGAGCCGCGGCGTCTGCCGCGTCTCGAAGCTCAGCAGCACTACGGCCATCGTCGTCGCCGAACAGGGCATCAGGGGTGGCGCGCGACGTAATCGCGAATCGGGGACGACCCCAAATCAGAAACGCGGCGATAACGAGCACGACGAAGACGGCCGCCACAATCCACACGATGTAAGGGCCGGTGACGTTGCTCGTCACCGACGACAGCAGGTCTTGAAAGAAATCCACAACGCCCTTGACGAGCTTGTCCCACCAGGTTGGCTCCGGCACTTGATAGCGCGGGTCGCTCAACTCTTTGTCGATGAGCTCTTGAGCCTCGTCGGGGTCGGGCCAAGCGATCGCCCAGAGATGCCTCACGTCAGCGAGTGCCTTCCTGTCGCGGCGCATCCGGGTCAATCACCGGGAAGAACGGCTGGGGTGCGCTGTACCCGGGAGTTGCTGGCGACTGTGACGGAACCACAAACTCGTTGGCGGCGGGAGCTCCCGGTGCCGTGTACGGGCCGGGTGCGCCTGGCGTGGGCCCGCCTGGAGCGGTGTAGGCGGGCGGAGTCGACGGGGACGGCTGGCCGTAGGCAGGCTGCCCGTACGCCGGTTGGCCGTAGCCGGGTTGGCCGTAGCCGGGCTGGCCGTAACCGGGCTGGGGGTATGAAGGCTGGCCGTAGCCGCCGGGCGCTGCGGGGTTCTGGCCGTACCAGCCCTGGCCGTAGCCGGCCATCGTCGGCACGTGACCGGGGCTGAAGGCGTAGGGGTTTTCGACCGTTGCGCGACCCGCATCGCGGTTGTCCATGTAGTTCTGCAGGTCGATGCTCAAGCCTTCTTTGCGCATGCGCACGTCAACGTAGGCGATCGCGACACCGGTCGCTGAAACCACGGTCCCGATCGCACTCACGATCGTCATCACGGCGGTCGGGATGATGCTGCCAACGATGGCCTCGGAGAGCAGGTCGACCATCTGGTCACCGGTGGGGGCAAGCACCGGAACGAGCTGCTGCGTGAGCCAGCCAAACACGGTGCCAGCGGCCTGACCGGCGAAGGCGAATACGAGGCCGATCAGAACAATGATTCCGAAAACTTTCCAGAAGAAGCCGCGGGTGAGTGACCACGAACGGCGCATGCTGCGGAACACGCCGGTGCGCTCGAGCACGATGACCGACGGCGTCAGCGCGAGCTTCATGCCGATCCAGATGGCCGTCGGAATCGCACCCAGCAACAGCAGGAGAGCGACCCATTCAGCTCCTTTCAGGGTGACGAGTACCAGCACCCAGAGCGCAACGGCAACAAAGATCGCGGCGCCCAGCAACGCTGAGAAGCCAAGAATGCGCCAGATCGCAGACTTCACGCGGCGCAAAATCTCACCCAGCGACTGGCGTTCGGCGACGACCGCGCCACCGACCTCGGCGGCTACAACGGCCTGCACGATGGTGGCAACCAGCATCGAGAGAAGACCGAGCACGAAGCTGACCACGCCGATCGTGGCCATCGACCCGTACAGAATCTCCAGGTATTCGTCAGACCCGAACTGGTCGCGAGGAAAAGCGTTGAGTCGCTGGATCAGCGCGACCGTGAGCCAAATCACGACAGCGGAGGTGGCGAGGCTCGTGACGACGGTCACGCTGATGGCGAATCCGAGCAGAACGCGAGGGTTATGGCGTAGCGCGCTGAAGCTCTTTCCGAGAACCTCACCAAACGTCAACGGACGAAGGGGAATGATGCCCTGACGTGACGCTGGGCTCCATCCGAAGGTTCCTGACATATGACGCTCCCTAGGTGAATCCGTTCCATCGTGTCACACCACTGCCGATATTCTCCGGGCGTCTACTAACCTTGATGTGTCGGACACCCATGTCCTGGATCAGAATCGAAGGATGATTCATCACTATGACCTCACGCATCCTCGTCGTTGACGACGACACGGCGCTTGCCGAGATGATCGGCATCGTGCTGCGTACGGAAGGCTTTCAGACGGTTTTCTGCGCAGACGGAGCCGAAGCTGTTGATGCATTCCGTTCGTCACGCCCCGATCTGATTCTGCTGGATGTGATGCTGCCCGGTATCGATGGCATCGAGGTCTGTCGTCGTGTGCGCGCCGAGAGCGGCGTGCCGATCATCATGCTGACGGCACGCGCCGACACCAGCGACGTCGTTGTTGGTCTGGAGGCCGGTGCCGACGACTACATCGTGAAGCCCTTCAACCCGAAGGAGCTCGTTGCGCGCATTCGTACGCGCCTGCGTCCGGTTGCTACCGATGTCACCGAGGTGTTGCGCGTCGGCGACCTCACCGTCGACGTTGCCGCGCACGAAGTGCGCCGTGGTTCTGAAGCCATCGCCCTCACCCCGCTCGAGTTCGAACTGTTGGTTGCACTGGCTTCGAAGCCACAGCAGGTGTTCTCGCGTGAAATGCTGCTGGAGCAGGTTTGGGGCTACCATTACAAGGCCGACACGCGCCTCGTGAACGTGCACGTGCAGCGCCTGCGCGCCAAGGTCGAAATCGACCCGGACAACCCGAAGATCGTGACGACGGTGCGAGGCGTGGGCTATCGCGCCGGCGCCGTCGTATGACATGACCAAACCGCAGCGGCTTCAGCGACCCCGCACCGCGGGTTCGCTTCCCGCAACCTGGTCGGCGCTGTGGAAGGGCTCCGTACGGTTTCGCACGACGGTGCTCACCGTCGTGCTCTCCGCGCTCGCCGTCATTATTGCGTGCGTGTGGATGGCCCTCGCGATTCAAGATCGCCTATACGAGGCGCGCAAAGACCAGGCCATGAACGGGGCGTTACAGGCTGCCGCCGAAGCGCAGAACCTGCTGGACGCGGCAAACCCCGAGGGTGACCCGGGCAAGCTGCAAGAAATCATGGGTGGCGTGCAGACGCGCGTCGCGGGGCTCGCCGGCACCGACTATGCGCGCATCGTGCGCTCGCCCGCCGAAGCCTCGTCGAGCCTCGCGCCGGTGCCGTGGGTGACGCGCCCGTTTGAAGCGAACGCGGGCATGCTCACTGAAGGGCTCCGCGAGCGCGTGCGCGAACAGGGCTCGCGCCAATGGCTCCAGGCCGTCGAAATTACGTTGCCGTCTGGCGAGCTGGTTCCAGGAATCATCATCGGTCAAAGCCTGCGTTTTCCCGAGGTCGGCCTGTACGAGCTGTACCTGGCCTACCCGCTCGATGAAGAGCAGCAGACCCTGCTGTTCGTGCAGCGCACGCTGTGGCTCGCTGCCGTTGCACTGTTGTTCATCATCGGTCTCATCAGTTGGTTCGTGATGCGGTCTGTGACGGCCCCGATTCGCGAGGCGGCGGAGACAAGTGCCCAGCTTGCGCGGGGCGACCTGGGCGTGCGCATCGTTGTCGATGGTGAAGACGAGCTCGCAACGCTGGGACGCTCGTTCAACGCGATGGCCGATTCGCTCGAAGGCCAGATCAAGGAGCTCGCCGCGTTGTCGCTCGTGCAGCAACGTTTCGTTTCTGATGTGTCGCACGAGCTGCGCACGCCACTCACCACGATCCGCCTCGCCGCCGACATGATTAACGACAACAAAACGTCGCTGGACCCGGCAACCGAGCGCGCGGCCGAACTGTTGCACGCACAGGTCGAACGCTTTGAAGTTCTTCTCACCGATCTGCTCGAGATCAGCCGGTACGACGCGGGTTCGGTACAGCTGGAAATCGAACCGACGAGCCTCGCGCACCTTGCCGAAGACGTCATTGACTCGATGCAGCAATTGGCAGACCAGCATGGTTCCAATCTCCGCCTCGTCGCCCCGGGCGGCTACTCGCCGGTTGATATGGATGCGCGACGCGTGCGCCGTGTGGTGCGCAACCTTATCGGTAATGCGATCGAGCACGGCGAAGGTAAGCCGGTCGTCGTGACGGTGGACTCCAATCAGCAGGCGGTTGCGATCGGTGTGCGGGACTTCGGCCTTGGTATCAAGGCCGAGCACATTGAACACGTTTTCGACCGCTTCTGGCGCGCCGACCCGTCCCGTAAACGGACGATCGGTGGCACCGGTCTCGGACTCTCGATCGCGCTTGGCGATGCGAAATTGCACGGCGGCACGCTCACGGTGTGGAGCGAGCCGGGCAATGGCTCCCACTTCGTGCTCACGTTGCCGCGTGTTGTCGGCGGTGCACTTGACACGCTGAACTCGCCAATCCCGGTTGAGGGCGACGATGCGGAGACGCCGATGGGCGCACTCGGGCTCACACAGCCCATTGACGTGATGATGACGACCGATGCGAAGGAGAAGAACTCATGACGCGCTGGCGTGGTGTGGCAATCCTGACCGTCGTGCTGTTGGCACTCACCGGATGCACCGGCTTCCAAAAATCAGGCGAGGTCACGGTCGGGCTCGAGATCGGTGAGATTCCGCCGGTCGACTTCGCATTTACGCCCAGCGGACCGCAAGCGGGAGCGGAACCACGAGAGATTGTGCAGGGATTCCTGGACGCTGCGATCGCGCCGGATGGCGGATGGAAGGCTGCGAAGCAGTTCCTCTCCGACGAGTTCGCGACCGAGTGGGATCCTGCTGCCGGGACGGTGGTTGATACCGCGTCACGACGCACCGTTGTCGATCCGGAGCCGCACCCCAATTCGACCCCCGATGTCGTGCCAGACGCCTCCGAATTCACCACGATCTCGATCATGGTCACTGCTGTCGCCACGGTCGATGCCACCGGTGTCTACACCGCGTCGGAGTCGGCACAAATGCAACTGGACTATGAACTGGAGACGCAGCCCGACGGGCAATGGCGCATTACCGCGGCTCCCGATGGCGTGCTCCTGGACCGATTCTCATTCGACACCGCTTTCGACAATTACGACCTCGCGTTCTTTGACCCGACATGGTCCTTCCTGGTTCCGGATACCCGCTGGTACCCCCGCGTCACCGCGGCGCGAGACATCGTCAACGGTGTGCTCGAAGGCGCGTCCCCGTGGCTTGCCGGAGCTGTGTCGACGGCTGTTCCTGACGGCGCCCGCGCGCTGGCCTCGATTCCAATCGATGCGAACTTCGTCGCCAACATCACGCTGAGTGGCGCCGACAGCATGAACGCTGACACGATCGGCAAGCTCAAGCTTCAGCTGACCGAAAGCCTCAGCGGCGCAAACGTGCGCGACATCGTGCTGTCGAGCTCGACGCGGGAACTGACCGCGCCGATGGCATCGGCGACGCCGGCCACCGTCAGCTTGCGCGCTTTGGTTGGCACCGAAGAAGGCTTTGGGTTCTTCACCCCAGACGGTCTTGATGCGGTCGATGATCTCGAACAGTCGGCCCTCGCCTTCCCCGTCGCGTCATGGGAAATGAGTGAAGCCGCGGGGCATGGTGTCGCCCTGTCGAAGTCGGGTGAAGTGGTGCGTATCTCTAGCACCATGTCGGAGAGCGTCACGGTCGACGTGCGCCCCGGTCTCATCGACCCGACGATCGGACCATTCGGCGACATTTGGACGGTGCCAGCGACCGCGCCGGGCGACGTGACGATCACGATGCCGGGTGGCGGTGCGACACAGTTGCCGCGCTCGATGGCCGAACTCACCCAGGTGTCACACATGCAACTGTCGCGTGACGGCACGCGCCTGGCCGTTGTCGGCCTCGTCGGCTCACAAACCGAGCTTCTCGTTTACGCGGTGCTCCGGAGCGCCGATGGCACCGTCTTGAACCTCGGCAAGGGGCACCGCATTCGTGACCTGCGTAGCGCCGAGGTGCAGAGCCTGTCGTGGGTCGATGATGCGGCTGTTGGCTTCGTAGTTGCAGGGGAGACAGACACCACCATCACGGTGCAACCGTTGAGTGGCCCCGCGGCCAACACGCGTGCTGTGGCTGACGTCGTCGATATTGCTGGCTCTAGCGACCCTGCCACGATCTGGATTCGTACGAGCGAAGGCAAGCTGTATTCGTCGCGTGGCAACACCTGGACACTGGGTGGTTCCGGCATTCTCGTGCTCGCTCGTCAGCAGGGCCCGGCGGTCACGCGCTAGCTTCCTCCCCACCACGCGGCACGACAAACCTGTCCCCACATTGGGGCGCGGAGTGTGGAACCAGGGTGCTCGTCGGCACGATGGGGGCCATGGTGCGAGAACACATGACGGCCTGGCAGCGTGCGTGGCAACAGGCGTTGGCGCTGGTTTTTAGCTCCCCGTGTGTCGTGTGCGGTGACTTGACGGGGCCGGTATGCGACGCGTGCGCACCCGTGCCGCTCCTGCAACGCCGCCGGCTTGATGGCGGTCTGATGTGTGTTTCTGGGGCGGCCTGGGGTGACGAAACGGCGTCTGTGATGCTCGCGTTGAAAGAAGACGGCGTGACGCGTGTGGCCCGCGACCTCGCACCGCTGTTGCTGACGGCCCATGGTTCCGCCATCGCAGGCAGCACTGCCCGCGTGACGCTCATACCGGTGCCCACCCGGCCGGCTGCTGATCGCCGCCGCGGGTACCGCCCCGTTGAGGTGTTGTTGCGCGCTGCCGGCCTGCCGTTTCGGCGAGCGTTGCGCGTGACCAGTGCGGTGCGTGATCAGCGAGAGCTGGGGCGCGATGAACGTGCGCGCAACACGCAGGGCGCGTTCGCTGTGCGCAGAACGGCACCAATTTTGGGGCCGGTCATCGTCGTCGATGACGTCGTGACGACCGGGGCAACCCTCGTGAATTCCGCGCGAACACTGACGTCGGCGGGCTTTGATGTGCTGGCGAGTATGACCGTTTTATCGACGCCCCGACGGCTCCCACTGAACTCGTAAAAAATAAATGGCCGAATGGTGGTGACACGCCTGCTTCGGGAGACTACGGTGAGGGGAACAAAGGCGACAAGGTCCGCCCTTGAACCGGTGGACCGGACAAGGAGGTCAGACATGGAAACGAACATCGTCGGCGTAGGCGTCGGGATTTCGGATCGTTTTCGTGCGGTGGCTGACGAGAAGGCGGAGCGCATTTCTAAGCTCGCCACTCGGGCCGAACGACTCGATGTCAAGGTGACTCACCATTCCAACCGTCAGGGGCGAATGGACGACGAAACGGTCGAGCTCACCCTTATTGGCCGCGGCCCGCTGGTGCGGGCAGAGGCGACAGACGCAGACAAGTTTGTCGCTCTTGATCTTGCCGTCGACAAGCTCATGGAGCAGGTGCGCCGCGCAAAGCGCAAGCGCCTCGATGGTCGCCACGATGCCCGGGGTGCACACCTCGACAAGGGAACGGGCTCGTTGCACGGCATCGACGTTCGCCCCGCTTCGGCCGACGTGTTGCGTGCCGTGAAGACGGGGGAGATCCCGATCATCACCGGCAACGAGGATGAAGAGGACTACACGCCCGTCGTCATCCGTACGAAGAAATTCGGAGCCGAGTGGATGTCGGTTGAAGAGGCGGTTGACCGCATGGAGCTGGTTGGTCACGACTTCTTCCTGTTTGTCGACGCTCGCACCGACCACCCGTCGGTGGTGTACCGCCGCAAGGGCTGGGACTACGGTGTGATCTCGCTCACCACGCAGGCACCGCCGGAGACGGTCGCTGCGTCGTAAGTTACGCAAAAGGGTGGCCCCGGAACATGTTCCGGGGCCACCCTTTTTCTGTCACGGGGCTAATCGAAAATATCGCCCAAGATTCCGCCGAGGATGGCACCACCGATGAGACCACCCATCATGTCGCTCATGCCGCCGCCCTGGTTACGGCCGCCGCCACCCCAGTTATTCTGCTGTGGGCGCGACGAGTCAATGTCACGCTGCGCGAGCTGCAACGCTTCGCTCGCGAGCTGCGCGGTGCGGCGCGCGACGGCCAGTGCCTCTTCGCGGGTGTCTTCCGGCGCAATCAGCCGGTCAATGTCGCTGCGCAAGCGTTCGGCTTCGGCCAAGCGCGTGCGTGCATCGGCGCCAATCCAACCGCGATGGCCAGCGATCACGTTGCGGGCAACGGCAATCTGGCGGTCCGCGTCATCAACCGCGTGGCGTACGGCCTCGATGGAGGGGAGCGGACGAGCCGCACGATCGCGTGCCTTCGCTACGACGGTATCGAGCGCCTGGTTAGCTTCGCGCAGCGTCGTCAGTGACGTGAACGGGTCGGTCTTACTGCCCGCGGGTGGGAGTTTCGCGAGCGCGGCTTCGAGCGCCGTCATGGCCTCGGCAACCGCTGGCGTCGACGCGAGATCACGCGCCGCGATCAGGTCGCCTCGAGAATCGGCAACAACGTCAGTGAGCGTCGATTCAGCACGCAGCGCCTGCAGTTCGTAGTCTTCAACGCCGTCGAGAACGGTGCCACCGCGTCGAACCGCCTCGATAGCGGTTTCCAGCGCAAGGTTCGCCTCTTCGTTTTGGCCAGCCGCACGGCGGCGCGCGGATACATCGGCGCTGTGTCGCGCGAAAGCGATGAGTTGGGTGGCCTCATCGGCACCCGCGGCGATCTTTGACATGGCCGATTCGTTGTAGCGTTCGGCGAGGCGTGCAATCGTCTCGCGGGCCGCGGGAATGCGCGTCTCCAGTGCGCTGGACTCGGTCTGGACACGGGCCAACACTTCGGGAGCGCGTCGCACTCGGTCAATGCGGTCGGCGAGCGCGGCGGTGCGCTCATCCAGAACGTCGTCTGCCCAATCGCACAGCTGCACGATGCGAGCGTTGCGGGTACGCAACTCTTCCGGGGTGTCCGGGATGTGGTCATGGTTTAACTGGTGCAGCGAGAATGCTTCCTGCATGTGCGAGCGCACCGCAGACAACGCGTCGCGCAGATCTTTCGTCGCTTCGGTGCCGAGCTCAGCCTGCGCGAACCCGACCTCGTCGCCCGCGGTGCGGATGCGCTCGTCGACTGCAATCATCGCGGCCTCGGCGCGTCGGCTCAGTTCGGTATCGGCGGCGAGCTGCTCTTCTTGCTCGGCGCGACGACGTTTGCCCCAGAATCCTGCCATGAAACGATCATATGGATTCGCGTCAACCTCTGGCTGAGGTTCGGCTTAGCGTTTAGCGAACGCGCGTTTAGGCAACCGCTTTCTTGGGGCGTCCGCGACGCGGGCGCTGCATATCAACAGCCGATGGTTTCGCTGCCACTGTCATCGCGGCAGCTTGCACCGCTTGCAACCACTGCACATCGGCGTTCGCGCGATGCACCGCCGCTAAATGAACGAGCGCACTGAGAGGGTTGTCTTCTTGAGCGTGCACTCGCGTGGCTTCAGACAGGCGGGTGGTCGCGGCGCGCAATTCGGTAGCAAGGAGCGCGTCGGCATCAACGCCCGGCAACGAAATGGCGAGGGAAATCTTCGCCGTCAGGTCGTCACGGGCGTCGGCACGTGGGGTCGCGCTGGTGAGCCAGCTGTCTGCCTCGCGGCGTCCGGCGTCGGTAATGTGCCACATGACGTGCCCATGCTCATCGGTCGCGCCGCGCGTGACGTAACCATCGCGCTCCAGGCGCTCCAGCGTGTTGTAGATCTGTCCAACGTTGACGGGCCAAATGCGTGCGGTGCGGCGTTCGAATTCTGTGCGCAGTTGATTGCCGTAGCACGGCGATTGCGCGAGAATCGCCAGCAGACTGTGCTTGATCGTCATCACGGCCCTTCTCCGGTTCATCTATATGTATACCGGACGATGGATTAATTTCTGTGCCGGAATCTCTGCTCTGAGCGTATCCAGCACGCGTCAAGGTCACGGGCGGATAACATGGTTCGGTGTCGGCATCCCGACACTCGCGGATATCCCGCATGACGCAATGGATGGAGAACACTCCGTGGCCAACCCGATTGAAAGACTGCTTCGTGCCGGTGAAGGACGAATCCTTCGCCGTTTGCAGCAGGTGGTCAAGGCTGTTAACGCGCTCGAAGACGACTACGCGCAGCTGACGGATGAAGAATTGCGCGGCGAAACTGCCGAGTTGCGTGCCCGCTACGAAAAGGGTGAGACGCTCGACCAGCTCATGCCCGAGGCGTTCGCCGCCGTGCGTGAAGCCGCAAAGCGTACTCTTGGCCAGCGTCACTACGACGTTCAGATTCTCGGTGGCGCAGCACTCCACGCCGGCAACATCGCCGAAATGAAGACCGGTGAAGGTAAAACGCTCGTGGCAACGCTGCCCGCGTACCTCAACGCCATTGCGGGCGAGGGCGTGCACGTTATCACCACCAACGACTACCTCGCTTCGTACCAGTCCGAGATCATGGGTCGTGTGTTCCGCGCCCTCGGCATGACGACCGGTGTCATCGTTGCGGGCCAGACCCCCGACGTGCGTCGTGAGCAGTACAACGCTGACATCACGTACGGAACCAACAATGAGTTTGGCTTCGACTACTTGCGCGACAACATGGCGTGGTCGAAAGACAACCTGGTGCAGCGCGGTCACTTCTTTGCCGTCGTCGATGAGGTGGACTCGATTCTTATTGATGAGGCGCGTACGCCGCTCATCATTTCGGGCCCGTCGTCAGGTGAAGCTAACCGCTGGTTCACCGAGTTCGCTCGCATCGCGAAGACGCTCGAGGCTGGCGAAGACTACGAAGTCGACGAGAAGAAGCGCACCGTTGGTGTGCTCGAACCGGGCATTGAAAAGGTTGAGGACTACCTCGGCATCGACAACCTGTACGAGTCGGCGAACACGCCCCTCATCTCGTTCTTGAACAACTCGATCAAGGCGCTCGCGCTGTTCAAGCGCGACACCGACTACGTCGTGATGAACGACGAGGTCATGATCGTTGACGAGCACACCGGTCGTATTCTGGTTGGCCGTCGGTACAACGAAGGCATCCACCAGGCGATCGAGGCGAAGGAGGGTGTTCCGGTTAAGGCCGAGAACCAGACTCTCGCCACCGTGACGCTGCAGAACTACTTCCGCCTCTATAACAAGCTCTCCGGCATGACCGGTACGGCTGACACCGAGGCTGCTGAGTTCATGTCGACGTACAAGCTCGGTGTGATTCCGATCCCGACGAACAAGCCCATGATCCGTAAGGACCAGGCCGACCTGGTTTACCAGAACGAGCAGGCGAAGTTCGCGCAGGTCGTCGAAGACATTGCCGAGCGCCACGAAAGCGGCCAGCCGATTCTGGTCGGAACCACGAGCGTCGACAAGAGCGAATACCTGTCGCGACTGCTCGCGAAGAAGGGCATCAAGCACGAGGTTCTGAACGCCAAGAACCACGCGCGTGAAGCTGAGATCGTTGCTCGCGCCGGTCGTGCCGGTGCCGTCACGGTTGCCACCAACATGGCTGGTCGTGGTACCGACATCATGCTCGGTGGTAACGCCGAATTCCTCGCCGTGCAGGCGATGAAGGCGAAGGGCCTGGACCCGGTTGAGACTCCGGAGGAGTACGAAGCCGAGTGGGACACGGTTTACGCCGACGTGCGTGAGCAGGTTGACGTGGAGAGCGCCAAGGTCGTTGCGGCCGGCGGCCTGTACGTGCTCGGCACCGAGCGCCACGAGTCTCGCCGTATCGACAACCAGCTGCGTGGTCGTGCCGGTCGACAGGGTGACCCGGGTGAGAGCCGCTTCTACTTGAGCCTCACCGATGACCTGATGCGCCTGTTCAAGAACGGTCTCGCCGAGACAATGCTGGCACGCACGAACCTGCCAGAAGACGTTGCGATCGAGTCGGGCATTGTGACCCGCGCTATCGCCAGCGCGCAGTCGCAGATCGAGGCGCGCAACGCTGAGATCCGCAAGAACGTGCTGAAGTATGACGACGTGCTGAACCGTCAGCGTGAGGCGATCTACGCCGACCGTCGTCAGATTCTTGAGGGCGATGACATTCAAGACCGCATCGGGCACTTCATTGAAGACTCGATCGGCGCGATGATCGACTCCCACACCAGCGAGGGCCACACCGAGAGCTGGGACTTCGACGCACTGTGGACCGAACTGAAGACGCTGTACCCGGTGAGCGTCACGATCGAAGAGGTCGTGGCAGAAGCGGGCGGTTCAAAGGGTAAGGTCACGGCTGAGGGCCTGCGCCGCGAACTGCTGAGCGACGCTCAGATCGCCTACTCTTCGCGTGAGGAGCAGCTGGGTGAAGCGGCAACGCGTGAGCTTGAGCGCCGCGTGGTGCTGCAGGTGCTGGACCGCCGCTGGCGCGACCACCTCTACGAGATGGACTACCTGAAGGACGGCATCGGCCTGCGTGCGATGGCACAGCGCGACCCGCTCATCGAGTACCAGCGCGAAGGCTTCCAGATGTTCCAGTCCATGATGGGCCAGATCAAGGAAGAGTCCGTCGGCTACCTGTACAACCTTGAGGTCGAGGTCCGCCAGCCCGAGGGTGGCGAAGTCGCCCAGGTTGAGGCCAAGGGCCTGATGGCTCCGACGCAAGACGCGCAGAAGCTGGAGTACTCGGCTCCGAGCGAAGACGGCGACGTCGAGGTTCGCAACGAGCGTGGGCAGATGCAGCAGTCGTCGACCAACCGCATGCGTCAGGCGCAGGCACAGAGCCAGGCACCTGCAGAAGAGCGGGGAGCCTTCGGTCAGAAGGTCGAATCGAGCGAGCAACCTGCGGCTCAAAACCGCGCTGCTCGCCGGGCTAAGAAGAAGTAACCAGGTTTGATCCAAAACCCCGTCTCGTCTGAGGCGGGGTTTTGGCGTTTGCGCGCTCGTCGAAGCGCACCCCGCTATCGATAGCCACTCGGTAACAACCGGACGGAACCATCCAGTAGTGGTCAAAGGCACCTCGCGGGCAGGACTAGGGTTTATTCATGAGCCCCCTTCGACCGCTGGATCAATCAGCCAAGCTTCAGAACGTTCTCTACGAAATTCGCGGCAACGCGTTGGTGGAAGCGTCGCGGCTGGAGGCGGCCGGGCACGCGGTGTTGAAGCTCAACACCGGCAACCCCGCCATCTTTGGGTTCGAGGCTCCGTACCAGATCGTCCGTGACATGATCGCGGCCGTACCGACGGCACATGGCTACAGCGATAGCCGCGGCATTCTTTCTGCACGCCGCGCCATCATCAACCGGTACGAGCAGGTTCCGGGCTTCCCCCACATCGACCCAGACGACGTGTACCTCGGCAACGGTGTATCCGAACTCATCACCATGACGATGCAGGCCCTGCTGAATGAGGGCGATGAGGTTTTGATCCCGGCACCGGACTACCCGCTGTGGACGGCGATGACGTCGCTGTCGGGTGGAACCCCGGTGCACTACCTGTGTGACGAGAACAATGGCTGGAACCCGGATCTCGAAGACATCCGCTCCAAGATCACGCCGAACACCAAGGCGATCGTCATCATCAACCCGAACAACCCGACCGGTGCGGTGTACTCCCGCGACGTGCTCCAGGGCCTCGTCGAGATCGCGCGTGAGCACTCACTGCTCATTTTGAGCGACGAGATCTACGACCGCATTCTGTTTGACGACGCCGAGCACATCTCAACGGCGACGCTCGCGCCCGACTTGCTGGTGATGACCTTCAACGGGCTCTCGAAGACCTACCGCGTTGCTGGCTTCCGCGCCGGCTGGGTCGTCATCACCGGGCCGAAAAAGCATGCGAAGGGCTTCTTGGAAGGTGTGACGCTGCTGGCTTCGACGCGGCTGTGCCCGAATGTTCCGGCCCAGCATGCCGTGCAAGCGGCGCTTGACGGGGTGCAATCGATCGATGCGCTCATCGCGCCGACGGGGCGCCTGCATGAGCAGCGCGACGCCGCGTGGGAGGGTCTGCAGTCCATCCCCGGTGTGTCCTGCGTGAAACCGCAGGGTGCGCTCTACGCCTTCCCACGCCTCGACCCTGAGGTGCACGAAATTCGTGATGACGCGAAGTTTATTTACGACTTGCTCGTTGCCGAGCACATTCTGGTCGTGCAGGGCACCGGCTTTAACTGGCCGGCACCGGATCACTTCCGTCTGGTGACGCTGCCCGAAGCGCGCGTGCTGACCGAAGCGGTCGAACGCCTGGGTAACTTCCTCTCCAGCTACAAGCAGTAGCGCGTGGCGCTGTCGCCCGACTCTTAGAGGAGGGCGACAGAGCTCGCGCGCCAGCGGTGATCGGTGCCCTCGAGCCGGATCGCGAGTGCGCGTGTGCGAGCCGGCATACCGACAACGATGGTCGCCTCGACGACACCGTCTGCGGGTGCCTGATGGTGCACGCTCAACACTTGGTATGTGGGGCGCACGGCAGGGCGCGCTTTTGCCGAGCGTGCCCTGGTCGCGAGCGATACGCGCTGCGCGACGCTGAGAAACGCTTCTTGCGACATCCAGCGTGCGAGCTGCTCGACTTCGCGTACCCCGGCAAGGCACTCGATGAGCCCAATGGTGAGGTTGCGTAGCAAGGGCTCCGGGTCAGGCAGGTCGGCTGTGGACGTTGGCTGCGGCGCAAAGTACTCGGTGACGTCGACTTCACTGAGGTGCTTTCCGCGACGGCGCGGCCCAGTGCTCGCTGCTTGTGCAGACATGAGTTCTCCTTTGCGTGGGGACGTACGAGAGAGCAAACCACAGCAGAACAGGGGAAAACGGAACATGAAAGAATCTGTGGAAAATTCTCATGTGCCGCTCGGCGGGGGAGATACGCTCGGCACGTGGACTGGGAATCATACTTTGCGGAGCTCGAGGGGCAGTTTGCTGACGACGCCGCCGCCGAGCAAGCCGCCGTTGCGCAAGAGAACGAGCGCCTCCGGCAAGCCCGCCTCGATCTGCTGACGCGATTGCGTTCGGCCGCGGCTGAACATGCCACCATCGCGATCGCTACCGCCGGTCCGCACCAGATCAGCGGAACCATTCAGGCGACGGGCGCCGATTGGTGCGGCATTGATACCGCGACCTCCGCCATGCGCTGCGTGCGCCTTGATGCCATGCGGTCGATCCGGCTGTCATCGCTGGCGTTGCGTCGGAGCCTTATGACGGTTCCGCCCGACGCTCTCCAGGGCCGCGCCACGTTTGGGTATGTTCTGCGTGGCTGGGCGCGTAAACGCACGCCGGTGCTCATCCAGTTCACCGATGGCACGGTAGCCAGCGGAACCATTGATCGTGCGGGCAACGATCATTGCGATTTCGCGCTTCATGACGCGCACACGTCGCGACGTGACGACCACGTCACACACGTGCTCATGGTTCCGTTCGCCGCCATCGTGGCAGCGGGCCCAATCGTCGCGCGCGTATGACGCCTCGATAGCGGGTGCTACCGCTGACGGCGCTCCTCGGTGCCGCCCCAGAGCTCGGGAAAACTGGCATTAACGGATTGGTGCCAGAGTGCGCTGCGACGTGACTCTTCGAGTTGATCGTTGAGGTAATCACTCACACTGGCTTCAGCCACTCGCCATTGGGCGGGAGAGCCCACGCGGACACCACGAAGGCGCCCCTCGTGAACGAGTTGCAGAACCTCGTCAACAGTGATGTCGAGAAGTTCCGCAATCTGGGCCAGAGAGACATAACGCTCGGGTGCGTTGGTGTCAGACATGCCACCATTATCA
>CANNEP010000062.1 GCA_947503655.1 uncultured Microbacterium sp. | reverse complement strand
ACTCGCTCACGACAGCGGCGGGCAGCAGGCGCATGAGGCCAGACAGCACAATGAGGTTGGGGTTCCACACGGCGAGCTGCTCGGCAAGCTCGGCACCCCACTCAGCGCGGCGGTCTTTACCCTGCCACGGAACCACAAAACTCGGGATTCCAAATGCCTCCGCATGAGCGAGACCCTCGGCTTCGCGGTCGGCACCGACAACGATGATGCGAGCCGGATAATCAGCGGAGCTTGCTGCTTCAAGCAGCGCACGCAGATTTGATCCTGTGCCCGAGATAAGTACGGCGACCGTTAGCACCCGACTAGTCTAGTGCGCGTCGCTGATGGGCTTTGTCTCTGTGTCATCGTTCGAATGCTCCTTTTCGGAGGCATCCGATGGTTCCGGAACCACGAGTGCGGGAGCAAGCGCATCGCGCGTTGCGAGCGGGGTATCTTCCGCAGCGTCGACCGGGCCGGTCTCATCGTCGGACATACCCGCGTCAGCCTCGCCGGGCTCGTCATCGGCAGCACTCTCGTCGTACGCGTCGAATTCATCATCACTCGCGCGCGGCAACAGGAGCGGAATCGCGACACCGATCAGCACCTCAACGAAGAGGGCGAGGGCGGCGAGACCAATGTGCGGGCCGAAGTCGGCCATGCGGCCCGGGCCGAGCGATCCGGTCGCGAGCACGAACGCGACGGCAGCAACACCCGCCGCGAGCGCGGCAACCGACGCCGCCATGACGATTCGCGGCACACAGGGCTCGTCATCGCCAACGACGGCGGCGTAGCGTGCACGGAGCAGGAAGCCAGCGAGCAGGCCCACGCCGATCGGCAGCAGGATGACGGCGAGCAGGAAGGTGTGGGAGAACTCCGGAACCAGTCCGAACGGCGGCAGCCCCGGCAAGACGCCGAGATGGGTTGCGGCGGGAGAAACCGAGGCGCCGGTGCCGAGCATGATTCCGGGGCCCGAAATCCAAGCGAGCGACCAGATCATGAGGGTCGGGAGGTAGGCGAAGCTCGCGAGCGCGAAGACTGTTGCGCCTATCGCGTCGACGCCCGACGCTTGGTAGAGCGCGATTACTTCGCTGCCGCGCGTAAGAATCGAGGCGACAACGCCAACTGCGGAGATCATCGCGAACCCGAGCAGCACGGCGGCGGTACCCCGCATAATCAGCGCGGGTGTCTCGGCCCACACCGTCGGCAGACCATCGACCCAATCGTGGAGAGCGTCGATGGGGCCGTCGTCGCCGTCAATCCAGGCGCGAACGACCGCGGCGAGCAACAGCGGAACACCGTACGCGAGGGTCGGTAGCGCGACCGCCAGCCCGGCCTCGGAAGCGGCAATCGCGTTGGATGACGTGAGCTCAATGACTACTGCCGCGAGCGCGAAAATCAGGGCGCCGGAGACGAAGCCAGTGATCCAACCGCCCGCACGCGCCGCACGCGCACCAGATCGCGCACCCGCCCACGCCGTGAACGCGAAGAACGCCAGCGGGGCCAGCGACAGCACGAACGTTGCGGCTTCCACCGGAACGCCACTGGCAATCAGATACTCGGGCTCCAGAGTGATTGTCTGCGGAACATGGTGGCCGAGCTGCCACACCGTGGCGGTCGCCGGCCACAGACCCTCCCAGTGCGTGGCACCGAGCGACACCGCCCACATCACCGTGAGCGGCGCGAGCACGGCAACGAGCCCGACAGCCGCGGCGACGAGGGCGTCAAAGGCGGCAAGGAGAGCAATGATCAGGCGGTGCATGGCCTTTTGACCCTACCGGGCGCCGCACTCCTCCCCCTGATCCCGCGCTGTGACCCGCCATCTTCGCGCGCACCGACGCGCGTTACGCAGGTGATGGTTCCATCCGCTCCAACAGAATGACCGGAATGATGCGCTCGGTTTTGCGCTGATACCCGGTATACGGCGGAAACGCTTCGCACGCGCGCGCCCACCACTCGTCGCGCTCGGCGCCGTCGAGTTCACGCGCCCGATAATCGGCTTTGTCGCTCACATCTTGGAGTTCGACATGCGGGTTTGCGCGAATGTTGTAATACCAGGCGGGATTCTTGGGGCCGCCGCCAACGGACGCGACGATCACGTAGGCACCGTCGTGCTCGACCCGCACAAGTGCCGTCTTTCTCAGGGTGCCGGACTTCGCGCCCACCGTCGTGACGACCACGATCGGCATGCCGTCGAAGTCGCCGCGGCTCGTCCCACCCGACGATTCAAATATTTCTGCCTGAATACGTGCCCATTCCGAGGTTCCTGGCTGGTAAATTCCTGTGAGTGGCATATCTTTCCTTTCCCGGGTCAGCGCCATCCCCATCCCCTTAACCCGTACAGGAGATTTCATGGCGACTGGAACGCCTACTGAAGCGAAATCAGGTCTCGACCGTTTCTTCCACATTTCGGAGCGCGGTTCATCCGTTGGTACCGAAATCCGAGGCGGTGTCGTCACGTTCGTGACGATGGCCTACATCGTGATCCTCAACCCGATCATTCTGTCGGGGAAGCCCGACATCGCCGGCAACGAGCTGTCGTTTGAGGCTGTGGGTGCGGCAACCGCACTGACCGCCGGTGTCATGACGATTCTGTTCGGTCTGGTCACGCGTCTGCCGTTCGCGTTCGCTGCCGGTCTCGGTATCAACGCGTTCGTCGCGTTCTCGGTCGTCGGTCACGTGACGTGGCCCGAGGCCATGGCTCTGGTCGCGATCAACGGTGCGCTCATCGTGCTGCTGGCCGCTACGGGTCTGCGAAAGATGATCTTTGACGCTGTTCCCATGCAGCTGAAGATCGCCATCACCGTCGCTATCGGTTTCTTCATCGCCTTCATTGGTTTCGTTAACGCGGGCTTCTCCACCTCCACCACGCTGCCGTCGCCGCCGGTTGAGCTGGGCCAGGGCGGCTCGATCTCCTCGATCGCGACCCTGCTGTTCGTCATCACCGTTCTCATCACGGGTGCGCTCGTCGCACTCAAGGTCAAGGGTGCCCTGCTGCTGGGTCTCGTCGCTGGTTCCGTCATCGCCGGCATCATCAACCTGATCAACCCGCAGGAGGGTCTGTTCAACTTCACCGGCTTCGTCGGCCTGCCCGACCTCAGCCTCATCGGTGCCGTTGACTTCTCGTTCGACTTCACGAAGGTCTCGCTCATCGCGATCGTGATGCTCGTCTTCACGCTGCTGTTCTCGAACTTCTTCGACGCGATGGGAACCATGACGGGCCTCGCGACAGAAGCAGGACTGGCAGACAAGAAGGGTGACTTCCCGAGCATCAAGTCGGCGCTTGTCGTCGAGGGTGTTGGCGCTATCGCCGGTGGTCTGACGTCGACCAGCTCGAACACGGTCTTCGTTGAGTCGTCCTCGGGTATTGGTGAGGGTGCGCGCACGGGTCTGGCCAACGTGGTTACGGGTGGTCTGTTCATCGTTGCGATGTTCTTCACGCCGATCACGGGACTTGTTCCCGGCTCGGTTGCAGCCGCCGCCCTCGTCATCGTGGGTGCCATGATGATGGGCCAGATCAAGAACATCGATCTGTCGGACTTCTCGGTGCTGCTGCCCGTCTTCGTCACGGTCGCGACGATGCCGCTGACCTACTCGATCGCCAACGGTATCGGTGCCGGCTTTGTCACGTGGGTTGTCGTTCAGGCGCTCTCGGGCAAGGTCAAGACCATCCACCCGCTGATGTGGATCGTCGCCGCCGGCTTCGTGATCTTCTTCGCACGCGGCCCCATCGAGGCGCTGTTCGCGTAAGTCACGTCTGACGCATTTCGGCAGCCCTCGCCGCACGGCGGGGGCTCCTCCCTTGTTCTAGCCCCGAGGTTCCGGACCCTGCAACGCAAAACGCCCCCGTCCAACGACGGGGGCGTTTTGGTGAATCCGGAGGGGATTACAGCGAAGCGATGATGGCGCGCATCAGCTCGGCAGCCTCAGACGGCGTCTTGCCGACCTTGACGCCGGCAGCCTCGAGGGCTTCCTTCTTTGCCTGTGCAGTACCAGCCGAGCCGGAGACGATAGCGCCAGCGTGGCCCATGGTCTTGCCCTCGGGTGCCGTGAAGCCAGCAACGTAGCCGACGACGGGCTTGGTGACGTTCGCCTTGATGTAGTCAGCGGCGCGCTCTTCAGCGTCACCACCGATCTCACCGATCATGACGATGGCCTTGGTCTCGGGGTCAGCCTCGAACGCCGCGAGTGCGTCGATGTGCGTCGTGCCGATGATGGGGTCGCCACCGATACCGATTGCGGTCGAGAAGCCGAGGTCGCGCAGCTCGAACATCATCTGGTAGGTCAGCGTGCCCGACTTCGAGACGAGACCGATCGGGCCCTTGCCCGTGATGTTTGCCGGCGTGATGCCAACGAGAGCCTCGCCCGGGGTGATGATGCCGGGGCAGTTCGGACCGATGATGCGGGTCTTGTTGCCCTTCTCAATCGCGTAAGCCCAGGCCTCTGCCGAGTCACCGACGGGAACACCCTCGGTGATCACGACGAGCAGCGGAATCTCAGCGTCAATAGCCTCGACCATGGCGGCCTTGGTGAAAGCAGCAGGAACGAAAGCGATCGACACATCAGCGCCGGTCTCCTTCATAGCCTCTTCAACCGAGCCGAACACGGGCAGCGAAACCGGGTTGCCGGCTGCGTCAACGTGCTCAACCGTGGTGCCAGCCTTGCGTGCGTTCACGCCACCGACGACCTGCGTGCCAGCCTTCAGCATCAGGGCGGTGTGCTTCGTGCCCTCACCACCGGTGATGCCCTGGACGATGACCTTGGAATCCTTGTTCAGGAAGATCGACATGTTCTTTAGTCCCTTTTTCCTTCAGTCCGACTCAGGCGTTCGCGAGGGCCGCGGCCTTGTCAGCGCCCTCATCCATGCCAGCGGCAAGGGTAACGAGCGGGTGGTTAGCTGCAGCGAGGATCGCGCGACCCTCTTCAACCTGGTTGCCGTCGAGGCGAACAACGAGCGGCTTCGAAGCGGCTTCGCCGAGAATTTCGAGAGCCTTGACGATTCCGTCGGCAACAGCAACACACGACGTGATGCCACCGAAAACGTTGACGAAAACGCTCTTGACCTGCTCGTCGCCGAGGATGACGTCGAGGCCTGCCGCCATGATGGTTGCGGAAGCTCCGCCACCAATGTCGAGGAAGTTAGCGGGCTTGACGTTGCCGTGGTTCTCACCGGCGTAGGCAACGACGTCAAGCGTCGACATGACAAGACCAGCACCGTTACCGATGATGCCAACTTCGCCATCAAGCTTGACGTAGTTCAGGCCAGCAGCCTTTGCCTTCGCCTCGAGCGGGTCAGCGGCGTCCTTGTCTTCGAGCTCTTCGTGCTCGGGGTGACGGATCTCCGACGCGTTCTCGTCGAGCGAGACCTTACCGTCGAGCGCGATAACGTCGCCCTCTTCGGTCAGCACGAGCGGGTTGACCTCAACAAGCGTTGCGTCTTCGCCCTTGTAAACGTTGTAGAGCTTGACGAAAACGTCGGAGACCTTCTCGATGAGCTCTGCGGGGAAGTTTGCGGCGGTCGCGATTTCGACTGCCTTCTCCTTGTCAATGCCGCGCAGCGGGTTGACCTCAACGCGTGCCAGAGCCTCGGGCTTCTCTACTGCGAGAACCTCGATCTCCATGCCACCCTCAACCGAGCAGAGGCTCAGGTAGGAGCGGTTTGCACGGTCAAGCAGCACCGAGAAGTAGAACTCCTGCGCGATGCGTGCACCCTGTGCGACCATGACGCGCTTGACGACGTGGCCCTTAATGTCGAGGCCGAGGATAGCCTGAGCTGCCTCGTATGCCTCTTCCGGCGTCTTGGCGACCTTAACGCCGCCAGCCTTGCCACGACCACCAGTCTTGACCTGGGCCTTAACAACAACAACTCCACCGATCTTCTCGGCGGCGGCCTTGGCCTCTTCGGGAGTGTCCGCAACGATACCGGCGAGAACCGGCACCTCGTACTTCTCGAAAAGGTCACGTGCCTGGTACTCGTACAGATCCACTGTGCTTCCTTCGTGGGCGCGGTTGATGAAAGTCTCTCGATATCGAGATATCGACCAGTCATCAAGCCTACTACTCCTTTCTGAGTGCCCCGAATTTCTTCCTTTGTGATCAGCACGGAATTCCGCAACCTCGGGTGCAGAGCTGAGGAATCATACGAGCGAAGGCATGGGACAATTGGGAAATCATGACTGACGCAACTGCTCCTGACCTCGCCGATCTGGTCGCCCAGGCCGAAGCCGGAACCATCGCACACGAAGATCTGCTCGACTCGTTCTTGAACGCGACGATCTTTGTGCCGTCGACCGACGACCCGGCCGACGGTGAGATCAGCCCGGTGACGATCAACTTCGACGACACCGACTTTCTCGTGGTCGCGGCCACAGAATACGCACTGCAGCAGACGCGCGACGTCGCCGAGTTTGCCGTGCCGATGAAGGGTCGCGCGATCGTCAACGCCATGAATCAAGATCTCGCGCTGCTCGTCAACCTCGACAAGGGCGCCTTCGCGCTTCCGCTCGCGATGCTCGACGAGATTCGCGCGCAGAACCTGCTGGGCTAAGACGCCCACCGCTATGCTGAGCCGATGACCGACCGCGATCCCCAGGCCGCAACGACGCGTGTAATTGCGGCCGCGCTCGACCTGTTTGCCGAGCAGGGTTTTGAGGCGACGTCGGTCGAGCAAATCGCGAAGGCCGCCGGCGTCTCGCGTTCCACGTTCTTCCGTCAGTTTGGCGGCAAAGACGACGTGATCTTTGCCGACCACGAACGACTCCTTGCGGTGCTGCGCGACTTTCTCGCGCATGCTCATGACGACCCGTGGGCGACGGTGTGTGACGGCGCGATGCTGGTGTTCCGCTACTTCAGCGACAACGCCGATGTGGCGCGGCGCCGCTACCAGTTGGTGCGTCAGATTCCGGCACTGCGCGAGCGCGAAATCGTCGCGGTGTTCCGCTACGAACGTCTCTTTGACGAGTACTTGCGCGAACAGCTGCCGGAGATTGATCCGGTCGACGCCGTGAGCTACTCGGCGCTGATCGCCGCGGTACACAACCACGTGCTCCGCCAAATGCTGCGCGGCCACAAGGTTTCGCCGTCGGTGTTGCGGCAACACCTCGACAACGCGATGCGGCGTTTTGGCGTGCTTGATGCCGATGCCAACCCGCAGGCAGACGACCTCGTTGTTGCGGTGTTCCCGCGCTCGATGCCGGCGGCAGAAATCGCGCGCCGCGTCGGAGCACAGCTCGGCTGAGCCCCCATTCGTGACAGCATGGAAACATGTCGCTTTCGCCGGTTCCGCCGCTCACCCCGGTCGCCGCTCTCGCCCTCGATGATGCGCTCGAACTGACCCCGACGGCGTCAACGATCGCCGTCATTGGTCCTGATGACCTGGCAGCGGCCGTCGCCATGCGCTACCCCGCGGCGACCGTGCGCGCGTTCGACGACCTCACCCGCGTCGATGCCCCGGCCACCGGCTTCACGCGGCACCCGCTCGGCACCGAACTCTTCGAAGCCGCCGATCTCGTCGTCGGGCTCCTCACCAAGCCGATCGCCGAGCTCACCGAGATCGCCTCCCTCGCCGCCCACGGCATGGCACCCGACGGCGTGCTGACCCTCGCCGGCCGCGACAAGCACATGAGTCGCGGCATGAATACGGCACTGGAGCCGTGGTTCCGCGATGTCTCTGCCAGTCGCGGACGACAGAAGTCACGCGCCCTGCGCGGGCATAGCCCGAAACCCGGCGCTGCACTCCCCTACCCGCGGCATGCGTCAGTCGATGCGCTCCCCTTCGCCGTCTACGCGCACGGCGGCGCCTTCGCCGGTGCCACTCTCGACATTGGCACGCGCGCCCTGCTCGATACTTTCCCCGCACTCTTCGCTTCGCACCGTGGTTCCGTTGACCACATCGTGGATTTGGGATGCGGAACCGGTGTGCTGGCGACCAGCGCCGCGTTGCGGTTGCGAGAGACGCACGTAACGGCGACAGATCGTTCGTGGGCGGCGGTGTCGTCGGCGCGGTTGACCGCGGACAATGCGGGCGTTGGCACGCGCGTGGCCGTGACGCAGGATGATGCTGGCGCTGGTATTGCCGACGGGTCCGTCGACCTCGTACTGTTCAATCCGCCATTTCATGACGGCGCTGCCGTCGACGAGGAAATGTCGCATCGGATGTTCCGCTCGGCCGCGCGCATGCTGCGCCCGGGCGGGTCACTCGCGGTCGTGTACAACTCGCATTTGCGTCATCGCACGGCGCTCGAAAGCATCGTGGGGCCGACGGATCAGCTGAGCCGCACCCCGAAATTCACGGTTACGCTGTCGCGCCGACGCTAGCGGCTTCGGCGACGATCGTCCGCACGGCATCGCGGCCCGCGCGGTTCGCGCCGACCGTTGATTGACTCGGCCCGTAGCCGATGAGAAAGAGGCGGGGATCATCGGTTGAGCGACCATTCTCGACGCGAATGCCGCCTTCGGGCGTGCGGAGCTTGAGCGGTGCGAGGTGCGCGATGGCGGGGCGGAACCCGGTCGCCCACAGAATCACATCGACCGGTTCAAGCACGCCATCGCGGGTGCGCACGCCGGGTGGTTCGATGGCGGTGAACATGGGGCGAGCGTTGAGTACGCCCTTACGTTCGGCGCTGCGTGCCAACGGGCTCCACAACATTCCGGTGACAGAAACGACACTGCCGGGGGCACGGCCTTGGCGGACGCGTTCTTCAACCCCTGCGATCGCGGCAACGCGCGTGGCGGTGTCAAAAGCGCTTTCGTCCAGCCAGACGGGCTCGGCCCGCGTAAACCACAGGGTCTCGACGGCGACATCGGCGATTTCGTCAAGCAACTGCACACCGGAGACGCCCGCGCCGACGATGGCGACGCGCTTGCCGACGAACTCGTCGCGGGAGACATAGTCGTGCACGTGAAGCTGGCGACCGGCGTAGGTCGGAGCACCGGGGATGAACGGGAGGTACGGCTGATTCCACGTACCGGTCGCGTTGATCACGTAGCGCGCTGCGTAGGTGTCGGCCCCGGTATCGACGATCAGGCGGCCGTGGGGATTATCGTCTTCGCGCGTGACGCTGACGACCGTGACGGGGCGCTGCACGTCGAGCTGAAACTGCTCTTCGTACGCGGCAAAGTAGGGCGGCAATACGTCGCGCGCGGCGAGTACGGGGTCAGCCGGCGGAACGGGCATGCCCGGCAACTCATGGATGCCGTTGACGGTACCCATCTTGAGCGATGCCCAGCGGTGTTGCCACGCGCCGCCGGGGGCTACATCACCGTCGAGCATCACAAAGGTGTTGTCACCCGTCGCAGCCCGAGTGAGCGGAACAAAGCCGCGGCGTTGCAGGTGATAGCCGGCAGACAGGCCCGCTTGGCCCGCGCCGATCACCACCACGTCAACGGCGTTTTCCATCTCATCCCTCCGGAGACAACGGGGCTGCCGCATAATCGTCGCGGCAGCCCCGTGAGCGTTAGTTCGCCGATACCGAAACGTGAGCCGCGATGTGCTTCGCGAACGCCTGCATCCAGCTCTGCAGGAACGAGGCTGTCGAGTCGTCTGCGATCTCACCGTCAGCGGTGAAGAAGCCGGGCGTGATCGTCAAGTAGCCCTCGGGCTGCGCCATGACGGCCGAGTCGAGGAACGACAGGACGGTGCGCAAGTGAGCCTGGGCAACGGCGGTACCAATAGCGCCGATCGATGCACCGATCATGGCCGACGGCTTACCAGCAACAACGTTCTGACCCCACGGACGGCTTGCCCAGTCGAGGGCGTTCTTCAGCGGGCCGGGGATGGAACGGTTGTACTCCGGGGTGACGACAAGCAGGCCGTCAACGTCTGCCAGCGCGGCCTTGAACTCGACAGCTTCTGCCGGGTAGTCGGCGTCAGCGTCGTGCGAGTACAGCGCGAGCTTCGAGTAGTCGATGTCGACAATCTCCAACTCAGCCGGAGCAAGCTTGGTCAGCGCCGTAGCGAGCTGGCGGTTGATGGAATCCGAAGCGAGGCTACCAACGAGGAGGCCGATCTTGATCGTCATGCGAAGAGAATCCTTTCGAGTGATCTTCCGTACACAGAAGACAACCTCGATTCACTCGCATGTATTCCCAATCCATTCAAATGAATAGGGGAGATGCGCTGTGACGTCAGAGACTACGCGCTCACGCTCTCGCCGTGACGCGCACACAGCGCCGCGGTTCCGGCTTGCGTACATGACTCGCACTGCACGACACGGTTGCGGCAATCGTCGTCAGCACAGTTAACCATGCGCGACTCCGCAACATCGCACGTCGAGCACTGTGAAATCACGGCCGCCTTCGACCCAAAGGTCACCGACTCGCGACCGTCGAAGACGTAGAGCGAGCCCTCCCAGAGACCGGTGTTACCGAAGCTCTCGCCGTAGCGAACGATGCCACCGTCGAGCTGGTAGACCTCGCCAAAACCGCGCGACACCATGAGGCTCGAGAGCACCTCACAGCGAATACCGCCGGTGCAGTACGTCACGATCGGCTTGCCCTTGAGATCGTCATACTTGCCCGAGTCAAGCTCGGCAACAAAGTCGCGCGTGGTCTCAACGTCAGGAACGATGGCGTTCTTGAACTTGCCAATTTCAGCCTCAAACGCGTTGCGACCGTCGAAGAACACGACGTCGTCACCCCGCTCAGCAACCAGCTTGTGCAGTGCGCCGGGCGTGAGGTGTGCACCGCCACCGACGACACCGTTCTCGTCAACCTGCAGTTCGCCGGGAGCGCCGAAGCTCACGATCTCGTCGCGCACCTTGACCGACAGACGCGGGAAGTCGAGCGACATACCGTTCTCATCAAGCCCGGTACCCTCTGACCACTTGAAGTCGATGTCTTTGAAACCCGGGTAATCGCGCGTCTTGCGCCAGTACTTCTTGACGGCGGCAATATCGCCACCGACGGTTCCGTTGATGCCATCCTTCGAAATCAGGATGCGCCCACGTAGCCCAAGCAGCTCACACAGATCGCGCTGCCACAGCCGAACGGCGTCGGTGTCAGCGATCGGGGTGAACTGGTAGTAGAGGAGAACTTTCGCAACGGCCACATATCAAGGGTACGTTGCGCACCGGCCTCATCGGTTCGCGGTGGGCCGTCCTAAATCAGGCGAGACCAGCACATCGGCAAAAACGTTGCGCAGTTTGCGGCGATCGAGCGGCGCAAACATGGCCATCTCGATCGTCGCTTTGGGGTGCCCTTCGGCACGAAACGCCCAGCCGGCGAGCGATCGGGCACGGGGCCGCATCGGGATGTGCTCTTCGATCGTGGTGAGGTCAGCGGCCGGAATGCTCCACTCGGCGCGCAAGCGGCGGCGCACCGTGATCGCGTGCTCGGTGACGATGACGGCGGAACCTGTGGCAAACGCCGAAGAGACAAGGAGCGCGATGAGCGCCACGAGAATCACCCACATCGCCGCAGTCGGATTTGTACGCCCCACGGCGATCACGATGATGACCACCGCAGCGAGCGCGAACCAGTAGGACGCCAGCAGGCCCCACACGGAGCCGTGCACGGAAACGGGTTTGAAGCGCGGGGTCACACCACGATTTTACGTGTCTTCGATAATTCTATTGACGTACTATGTCTGACGTAGTACGTTTGGCGCCATCACCAGAACGAAGGGACCAAAAATGATCAGTGCAGACGCGATTCGCGGCTACATCGACCTCATGATCCTGTCGTTGCTACGCACCGAACCGTCGTATGCGTATGAGCTTGCTCAACAGATCAGTACCGTGTCGGGTGACGCGTACACGATTAAACAAACAACGCTGTACTCCGCGGTCAAGCGCCTGGAAACGACGGGCCTCGTGACCTCGTTTCCCGGCACCTCAGAATCCGGCAAGCCCCGCACGTACTACCAAATCAGCGACGAAGGTCACACCTACCTCGAGCAGAAAATCGAGGAGTGGAATCTCACCAAATCTGTCGTCGACCGTTTCCTTGAAGGGAAGGAATCGCCGTCGCGCTGCTCGTAGCGTCACCCGCATTGCTGGTGTCACTCTCGACGCTGGGCGCGGCGTCGTGGACGCCCTTCTCGGAGAACATTGGGTCGCTCATCGGCCTCGCCGTGCTGTTTGTCATGGTGCTCGCCGGTGTACTACTGCTCGTCAACCGGTCCCAGCAGCTGGCACCGTTCGCGCACATCACGTCGGGTAGCTTCACCCGCTCCCCCGGTGTCGAACTATGGGCACGCTCGCTCGCATCGTCTGAGGCGCGGCACCGTGCGACGCGACTGCAGATTGCTATCGCGCTGTTCGTGCTTGCCGCCCTGCCGCCGATCATTTTCAGCCTGACACTGTCGGGCGGTACCGACAACGCATGGTCAGGTGTCGGCCCCGCGCTCACGCTCATCATGGTGGCTGCTGGCCTGCTCATCTTCTTGCCTGCGAACTGGGCGGCCGCGACCGCCGATGTGCTCGCCGGCGGCGGAACCAAGGATGCCGAAGAAGGTACGAACATCGTGGGTGTGATCGCCGCGATCTACTGGCCGCTCATGGTTGCCGCGTTCTTGGCCTGGGGATTGATCGGTGACGCATGGGACCGCGCGTGGATCATCTGGCCCATTGGTGCCGTGCTGTTTGGTGCGATTGCGGGTGGCTTCGGCGCCTTCTCGGCGTACCGCAAGGCGAAGCGCTAATCCATAAACAAGCGAGAGCGGTGCTGGCCACCAGGCCGGCACCGCTCCGTGCGCTGTGCGGGCTAGTTGTGCTCGCCGTCGAGATACCACCAACGGTCAGATTGAAAGACGAAGCGGCTGCGTTCTTGTAACTCGCCGTCGTGCCCGCCCTCGCGGTAGTGGGCGATGAACTCCACGACGCCGCGGCGCGGTGCTGGCGTTGGCGCGTCGATGATCTCGAGGCCGGTCCAGCGGGTGGCGGCATCGGTCACCACATCGCCCGGAATCGTACCAGGATGCCAGGTCGCGATGAGGTAAGCATCGAGGCGACGCGCGAATGCCGAGTAGCGCGATCGCATGAGCGCGAGCGGCGTCGCGGGGAATGCGTTGCCGAGATGGAATGGCTCACAGCATTCTGCGTAGGGCAGGCCGGTGTCGCAGGGGCAGGTGGCGCGCGTCACTTCTGCGCGTCGGGGTCAGCGATACCGTCGGGACCGTCTTCTTCCTCGGGCGCGAGCGACACCTCGGGAGCATCAGCATCAGCATCCTCGGGCGCTTCGGGCGTGGGAGCGGCGGGCTTGAACACCTGGTCGAGCGCCTCCTCATCGGTGACTCCGACCGGAATCGGTGTCGTAGTTCCGATGCCCTGTCCGTTAGACGGATCAACGGTCGCGATGATGGGTGCGGCCATGCCGTCTCCGTCATCGGAGCCGCGGCGGCGCGACAACAGGAAGGCAATGCCCAACACGACCAGCGCACCGGCGATTGCCCACAACCACCACGGCATCGGGTCGGCGCCCGTCACAGCGAGACCGCCAGCTTGAATATTCGTCACGATGCTCATGGTGTGCCTTTCGTGTAGTGACTCACACTGTACGCGGCGATGGGTGCGCCCGGCCAGTGTCAGCGGCGGCGCGTCACACTACTCAGGGGCCTTTTTCGCGCGCGATGGCTGCACCCGCGGCGGCTCGCCCGGCATTTTGGGAAAGTCGGGCGGAAACGGCAGTTCGCCCAACCCGTTATCCACGTCGCGCTGCCACCATTCGAGAAGGTGTGTGATGGTTCCGGGGTTGTCGGCGAAGCCCGCCCACGGATCACCGAGCGTCAGCAGCCGGTCGGGAATGGTGCGCACCGTGAAGGCAGACGGAACCACGGTGTCGAGTTCGTCCCACGTGACGGGTGTTGAGACGGTCGCGGTGGGCAGTGGCCGCGCGCTGTAGGCGCCGGCCATCGTGCGGTCTCGGTTCGCCTGGTTGTAGTCGAGAAAGATGCGTTCGCCGCGCTCTTCTTTCCACCAGTTCGTCGTGACGCGGTCGGGCAGTCGTCGCTCGAGTTCGCGGCAGGCTGCGATGACAGCGTGACGCACGTCAAGAAACTCGTGGGTTGGTTCGATCGGCGCGAAGAGGTGGAGCCCGCGGTTACCGCTGGTTTTGATGAAGCTCGTCAGCCCTGCTTCTCGGAGCACCTCGCGCATCGCGTGCGCGGCGACGATCGCGTCGGCGAGGTCGGTGCCGGGTTGCGGGTCAAAGTCGATGCGCAATTCAACCGGATTGTCGGGGTTGCCCGCGAGCGACGCCCAGGGGTGAAACACAACGGTGTTCATTTGCACGGCCCAGACTGCCGCGGCAACCTCAGTCAGCACGATTTGCGGGTGGTGGCGGCCCGAGTTGTACGTGACCTCAACGCTGTCGACGTAGTCAGGCGTTCCCTTGGGCGGGTTCTTTGAGAAGAAGCCGTCTTCGGTGACGTCACCGCCAAATCGTTCGAGCGATACCGGCCGATTGCCGTTCGCGGCGAGAAACGGTTGCGCGACGGCGATCATGTACTCCGCGAGCTCGAGCTTGGTGACGCCTGCCGCCGGAAAGACCACGCGGTTCGGGCTCGACAGCGAGATTTCACGGTCGCCATCGGGGCCGGGCACCTGCAGAAGTACTCGTTCGCTCGCCATATGGCGACACTAAACCCCCTCGCGGCTGAGCGCGAGGGGGTTTAGTTCTCGTGTGATGACGAGGGAGTTATACGTCGGCGAGAACGGCGGCGAGCTCATCGCGCGTGAGGCGAATGCTCGGGCCAGCCGGGTCAATCACGACACCTGCCAGGTTGCCGTGCTCTGAGAACGCGCTCTGCAGTTTGTCGAACGCGAACGGCATCGGCTGCTCCGGGCGCTGCAGTGCAACAACCTCGAGCGGGTGCGTGAAGATCTGCAGGAGGCGACGGCCGTCCCGCGTGTGCGCCTCGGCAATGCCGTACTGCTTCTCGCCGTCTTTTTCGCTGGCAACACCGACGGCCACCCACAGGCGAGCGTCCCGGAGAGCGGCAAGCACCTTCTCCTTGGTGTCTTCTGCGCGCGGCTCGCACAGGATCGTCTTGAGCTTCATCTCTTCTTCGACCTGCGACATAGCGCGCGTCAGCACGTCGGTCGGAATGACCGCACGCGCCGGAGCCGAGTCGTTGTCGAGGATGAGTCCGGCGAGGTTGCCCTTCAACACGTTGTTGATGACAGCGTGTGCGGGCTGAGCGAACGCGCTGGTGTTGGCGTCGTTGTCTTTCTGGAACGCGTCACGCAGCGAGCGACCGGAGCTGTACGCGAGCATGAACTGGCGGTCGCCGTCGCTGACGATGCCGAGCTGCAGCGACTCCCCTGCTGCGATCTGGGCGCGAGCGTCGCCGCGCACGCGCAGATACACATGCCCCTGTAGCAGTTGACGGGTAACGCCAAGGAGCTCAGCACCGGTCGGCTGTTCGCCGAGCGCGGCCAGGGCATCACGCAGCACCGCGTTGTCGCGCAGGCCAGAGATCGTCTCCAGGTTGGTCGGCGGGTCGCTCGGAGCGAGCGGCAGCACGACATCTTCCGGCTTTTCGGGACGCAATGTTGCCGGCGGTGCCGGGGTCGGCGTGGATCCCAGACCACCGAACGAGGTCATGCTGATGTTCACCTGCGGAACCGCCGCTTCAGCTTGCGCCTGCGGTTCAGCCGCGGCCTCGGTAGCCTCCGCGGCGGGGGGTTCGTTATCGACCGGGGCGTCAGTGCCCTCGGCAATCGGACCCTCTGCGGGCGTCAAATCGGACGAGTCATTCTTGCGGCGAGAAAACAGTGCCATTGAGTCAGCCTAACGTGCAGAAAGAATGCGCTTGGCGCAGAACCGGACAAGTAAGCAACAATGCGTGCCCGAAGTCGCAGGATTCGCACCAGATACCGACGAACCTGCGACTCCGAGACGATTTCGCGTGTCACCGAACGAAACGCGAATCTTCGCTGCTGTTGGCGTGACGCCTGCTCCCCACCGAGCATTCCCCCTGAAAACGTCACGACCCGCTATGCGATTGTCACCGTCCCTGGCGGTGTCTTTTCAGTTTACATACGAATAGATACCACCGCTATCTAGCGCGTGCATCGAGACGACCTTAAGATTGACTCCGTCAGTCATCGGCCCGGCATGATCGCGAGAGAGGAGCATGATGCAAATCTCCGCACTCGCCGAAGTCACCGGCGTGTCAATTGCCACGATCAAGTTCTACCTTCGCGAAGGCGTGCTTCTGCGCGGTGTCACGGTGAGCGCGACGCGCTCCGAGTATTCCGAAGAGCACGTCAAACGCATCCGACTTATTTCCGCGCTCACCGATGTGCGCTCGCTCCCGATGGCTCGAGTCAAGGAGATCCTGGGGCTCGTCGATGCCCCACTCCCCGACCCCTCGGAGTCACTCAGTCGCGCGATCGGCGCGCTCCCGCCTTACGTTGCCGACTCTGCCGACGGAGAGTATCCGCTCGCGCGTGAGGCCATCGAGGCGCTCGACTACATTTACGACACCCGCTCGGCGGCCGTGAAGCAACTGAACAGTGCGATTCAGGCGGTGAAAGACGCCGACCTGTTCTGGGGCCCGGAAGACATCGCGTTCTACGGGCAGATCGCCATGACGATCGCTCAGCGCGAGCTCAAACCGCTGGCGGGTATGAATCTCCAAGAGATCATCGGCTTTGCGGTGATGGGCACCGCGATGTATGAGCCGGTCATTCTCGCGCTGCGCCGGCTCGCTCACCAAACGTTGAACATTCGCGCCATGCAGCAGCGCGGTCGTCCCGGGGACCCTCCCGGCGCAGGAGGCCCACCCGGAATCGGGGGTCCTCCCGGCGCAGGGGGCTTTCCTGCCACCGGCGGCCCGCACACCAGTGGCGGAGCCCCGAGCGCCTAGATGTAGTGCCCAGGCAGGTTGTTTGAGATCCGGCTGATGGGTGGGAGCTTCCCGATGGCTGTGTGGGGCCTGTGGTGA
>CANNEP010000061.1 GCA_947503655.1 uncultured Microbacterium sp. | reverse complement strand
CTACGCTGACCAAGAATCAGCCCAACCGGCCCTTGCCGGACAAGGCTCCCGATAGGAACGAAAGTCAGGCCGATTCAACCTGCGTGAGGCCGCTGTCGAGGTTCCAATCTTCCTGCTGCGAGCTGCCGTACGGGATCGCTTCGGTGACAGACTCTTGGCGCGTCTCCACCACTGGGGTCGGCGACGGAGATGGGTTGGGTGACGGCTTGACGGCAGGCTTGGTCGTCGGCTTGGCAGTTGCCTGCGCGCTCGTGTCCGGCTTTGGTGCCGCGGTCGGCGAATGGGTCTCGCTGGGCAGCGCGGCGAACCCTGCTGGCGCATTTTCAGTCGTGCTGGACTTGCCCGCGACGGCCGTGCCAATGCTGGAAAACACGACGGCGATAACAGCAGCCGCCACCAGCGCGATGGTCGCGGTTTTGGCTGAGCGGAAGTTGAGCCAAGTTGGCGTTTTCTTGACCACCGCGACTATGGCCGTGATCAACACCACGACCGCACCAACCACGACGAGTTGCCACAGGAGCGCAACCAGCACGAGCGCGACCACGATGATTGCAATGCGAGCCCACATTGGCAGCTTGGCAAGCGGCCCCCACGGAGATTTCACGCGAACCACGGCCGCCTCACGTGCGGATGGCGGCGTCAGCGGAGTCATCGGATCGTGCGTCATTACAGCTCCCGGGTTAGCAGAGCTCCATTGAAGATGAGAGCTCTCTCATCTGCATGATAGCGACGGACTCAGGCGGAACGGAAAGCGGCTGCCCGCCGCGCCGCTCGGAGCCGCATGGCGGGCTCTGGCTCGGCTAGCTGCAAACCTGCGGAAACGAAGAAAGCCTCTGCTTTCGCAGAGGCTTTCTGTACTGTCTCAACACAGTGTGCGCTCGAAGGGACTCGAACCCCCAACCTTCTGATCCGTAGTCAGATGCTCTATCCATTGAGCTACGAACGCCCGGCCGTTGCTTTCGCTTGGCCGTAGATAAGCTTACAACACCTTCGTCGAACGAGCGAATCGGCGCCTTCCCGGAGGGATCCCGGGCGCGCCGCACTCGCGAAGCCGACGCGATGCGCGCAACAGAACCCCTGGTTCCGCGCCCTATTGCTTCGCGTGGTCCTTCTTTTTCTTCGCCTGCGCCTCGAGGTTCTGCAAATCAACCATGACGAGAGCCTGCATGCGAGCTTCGCGCATCTGCTCGTAGTCGGGATCAGCGTCGGGCCGCATCGCTTCGACGCGCAAGCGGTTCTGCAGGTTGTTAGCGACGTCGATCCACGCGGCCTCACGGCTGGACTCAACGAGCTCACGCACCGCAGCTTCGTCATCAACCATGGCACGCAAGCGCGCCGCCACCTGCTCGGAGTGCTTGCGGCGCTGACGAAGGTTCTTCACGTCGCGATCACGATAGTCGTGCGTGCCATCGGAGAGCGAATACCGGCCGAACGCTGCCCGCTGCATCTTCTTCAGGCGGCGCGCGCCCTTCTCGGATTCCTTGGCGAGCGTGTCGATGGCTTCGCGAGCTACAGCGTCGAACGCGTCGGGCTCGAAGTTCTCGCCACCGGCAATGGTGTCAACGAGGATGTGATTCTTCACAATCAGTCGAGCTGCCGCGAGCGCAATCGCCACACCTTCAGCGATGGCATCGGCATGCTTTTTCCTCATTGAAAACCTCCCTCATGATCGAGAGTAGTCGCACGCGTGCGTGAGGTCACGAAAACCCACCGTCCGGGCATGGCGTGCACAAAACCGCCCGGCATGGCGTGCACAAAACGCGGTCAGCGTGCGCCACCATGAGGATTGCGCGCAATGATGCCGCGAAAGGACTCCCCCACACATGCCCAGACTCAACGTCGCCGGCAACACGACAGCTATTACCGGCGCCGCCGCCGGTATGGGTGCCGCGATTGCTCATCTACTCGCGCAACAGGGCGCGAATCTCGCTCTCATTGACCGTGACGCCGTGGCGCTCGAATCGATCGCCGCCGAGCTCCGGTCCATCGCCTCGCACAGCACCGTCACGACCCACGTTGTTGATCTGGCCGACGACGCTGCGGTCGCAGCGGCCTGCACCGACATCATCGCCCAGCACACCGCGCTGCAGACGCTCATCACGTGCGCGGGCTCGTCCATGCTGGGCTCAATCGACCAACTCACGATGGCCGAAATGCGTTGGCTGATGGACGTCAACCTCTGGGGCACCGTCAATATCACGCAAGGGCTCCTGCCCGCACTGCGAGCGTCGAGTCAAGCCCACATCACCCATCTCGCGAGCATATACGCGCTCGCCGCCCCAGGCGGCCGCATCCCCTATTCGATGAGCAAGTTCGCCGTACGCGGTTTCTCAGAAGCCCTGCGCCACGAACTCGCCGGCTCTAACGTCACGGTCGGCGCGATCTACCCGGCTGGCGTGAAAACAGGCATCATTCTGCACGGTCGATACGCCGCGGCGCTCGACCCCGCCATCGCCGACCGCGCCGCCACCGCTCAAGCCCTCATGTACGACACCGAACCCGACGTCGCCGCGAACATCATCCTGAACGCAACGCTCAACCGCCGTGCCCGCACGATGATTGGCCGCAAGGCCTACCTCGTCGACGCGCTCGTTCGTCTCTTCCCGGTGAAGCACTGGTCGTTCATGCGCGGCCCGCTCCGCGCGGCCACAGACACCACGACACCCATCGGGTAGCGGAACCATCGGCTTGCGACCGTCAGGGATCCAGCGAAAAAGTCATAGGCTAATCGGGTGACTTCTCTGCACGACGCAAACGTACGCGGCTTCGCTTCTGACAACTACTCCGGCATCCACCCTGAGGTGCTCGCGGCTATCGCGGCGGCCAATGGTGGCCACCAGATCGCTTACGGCGACGATCAGTACAGCGAACGCCTTCAAGAGGTCTTCGTTTCGCACCTCGGTGAGGGCGTCGAAGCCTTCCCGGTATTCAACGGCACCGGTGCGAACGTTGTCGGTCTGCAGTCGATGATTCCGCGATGGGGTGCGGTAATTGCCGCATCGACCGCGCACATCAACGTTGACGAAGGCGGTGCGCCCGAGCGCGTGGGTGGCATCAAGCTCCTCACCGTCGACACCCCAAACGGCAAGCTCACCCCTGAACTCATCGACAAAGAGGCCTGGGGCTGGGGCGATGAGCACCGTGCTCAGCCGCTCGTGGTGTCGATCACGCAGACCACCGAGCTGGGCACCCTATACTCGATCGACGAAATCCGCGCGATCACCGATCACGCGCACAGCCTTGGCATGACCGTGCACATGGACGGCGCCCGCCTCGCAAACGCAGCGGCCGCTCTCGGCGCCCCGATGCGTGCGTTCACGCGCGACGCCGGCGTCGACGTGATGAGCTTCGGCGGCACCAAGAATGGGGCGATGCTCGGCGAGGCCGTTGTGGTCATGAGCCCTGAGGCCTCGACCGGCCTCAAGTACCTCCGCAAGCTCAACATGCAGCTGTCGTCCAAGATGCGCTTTGTGTCGGCACAGCTGATCGCGCTCCTCGAGGGTGACCTGTGGCTGCGCAACGCGTCGCACGCCAACGCGATGGCCCAGCGCTTGCGCTCGGCTCTCGAAGCCGGCGTCGCCGATGGATCCATCCGCGGCGTCGGCTTCACGCAGGCGACCGAGTCCAACGGCGTGTTCGCAACGCTCCCCGAAGGTGTCGCCGACCGCGTGCGCGAGACGTTCCGCTTCTACGACTGGGACGCCGCAAACCGCGAAGTGCGCCTCATGTGCAGCTTCGACACAAGTGAATCTGACATCGACGCCCTCGTCGCCCTGATCGCGCAAGAAACGACGCGCTAACAACGCAACAGCAAGCGGCTCTCGGAACCACGCAGATGGTTCCGAGAGCCGCTTTCGTTTGGGGGTTTAGACCGGTACCGGGCCGCTCGGTGCGACCTCGGCGAACGACGGGCCGTCGTACTGCATGAGGCATACGCGGATGCCGCCGAACGTCGTGCCGTCGAAAATGACCTCACGGATCGGGCCGGCGTAGAGGTCGCGAACCACCGTCATGCCTTCAGCGATGAAGTGCGCCTTGGCCGCTTCGATGTCGTCGACGCGGTAGTGAATGTTGCGGAACCCGGGCTGTTCGTCAGGCAGTTCGATGAGCTCGAACATGCCCGAGGTATCCATCGCGATACGGCCGCCCACCGGAATCTGCGCGGCCGAATCGTTGATCGCGATCGCGTCGGCGAGCGGGTACGACTCCCCCGGCGTGAAGATGTGAAATTCCAGGCCAAAGAGGCGGGTGTAGCGTTCAACGGCTTCGTCCAGGTCGTTAACGACAACGCCGAGCAGTTCCATGCGATCGATCTTCATTGATCCTCCTGTTTCGTTGACCGACACGATATACCAAGCAAGCACCCGTTTGGTATAGCGTGAACGAAACAGTTCAAGGAGGAACGCATGCCCACGGTCGAAGAACGACTAGAACAGCTCGAATCCCGCCTGAGGGTGGCCGAAGACCGCCTCGCGATTGCCGACCTGATTGCCTCGTACGGCCCCGCCGTTGATCGTCGCGATGGTGCCGCTACCGAGGCGCTGTGGACCGCAGACGGAACCTACGTGATCGGTGATGAGGTGGTTCCATTTGCCGAGTTGGCTGATATCGTCGACCGCCCCGGCCACTTGCGCTACGTCAACGCCGGCTGCAGCCACTTCCTCAGCCCACCGCGCATCGAGATCACGGGAGACACCGCGGTTGCGGTGAACTACTCCATGGTCGTCATGCACGAAGGCCAACGCTGGGTCGTTGACCGCCTCAGCGCAAACCGCTGGGAGCTTGTGCGCACGGCCGAGGGCTGGCGCGTACAGGTTCGCTCCAACCGCACGATCACGGGTGTCGAAGAGGCGCGCGCACTGCTCGCGTAGTTCATAGAGACACACGAACGGGGTTCGCACTGCGGTGCGGGCCCCGTTTTCGTGCGTGCGCGTCACCTCCGTACGCAACCGGGAGGCGAGCACGCTCAAAATGCACGATTCGGGAACCCAGTCGGGTGTGGAGCGATATTTTACGGACACTTACTTACGTACTTACGCAGACACGCCCATCAAATTACTGCGATGCAGCCTCAAACCACGGAGAAACCCGTGATTCTGTGCCGGAGAACCCCTGAACGAGGGCTTAATTCACCAATCCGTCGCCATAAAGGAATACGTTCGGGGAAATTCAAGATCATGGCATTTCTGGTCTCAATCCTCGTTTCCGAGACGAGGACCGAAACCTATTGCAACGCAGCAGTATGCAGTACCAGCAAGAAAACCCGTTCACCTCCTCTCAGGTTCCGTCATGCAACACACAGATTTTCCGTCTCCGAGGACGCCAATCGCTGACTCTTCAGCGCCCCTTTACTACGGTCGGGCAGAGACCGTCAGTGCGATTCTTGACGCGCTCGCATCGAACCGCGACGTCATCGTTGAGGCCGAGCCCGGTCTCGGCAAGTCCATGCTCCGCGCAACCGTCGCCCGTGCCGCGCACGCCGAAGGCTGGCGCACCATCCGGCTCGACCAACCGGTCGCCGAAGCAAGCAACAAGCGCGCGCTCCTCATCGCCGACCTCGACGTGCTGAGCACGACCGACCTCAGCCGTCTCGCCGATCTGCAACGCGCCCACGGTGTGCGTTTCGTCGCAACCCGACGGCCGCCTCACCCGTTTGCCGCGCCTACCGATCACTCCCACACACCCGCGCTTGCTCACGCCACCACGATGACACTGTTGCCGTTGACGTTGTCGCAGTGCGACGCACTCATCGAGGAACAGGTGAGCATCACACCGATGCACTCCGAGCCCACGCTCGTCGAGCGTCGGTGGGTGTGGGCCCGCAGCGGTGGCTTTCCTCGGGTGGCCGCCTCGTTGCTGGAGACGTTGAACGACACCCCCGCTGAAGAAGACAGCCTGTCGACGCCGTCGCGCCGCACCCTCATCGAGGCCTCTGCGGTACTGACGGGTCTGCCGCCGGCGATGCAACGCTTCGCCAGCAGTTTGCTCCCACTCGTGGGCGTGAGCTTCACGCGCATCCGCCGGTTCTTCAACCGCGTTGAGTTGTCTCTGCTGATTGAGTCGCACGTCATCAGCGATCACCGTGACACCCTGGTCATTCCGCTACCGTTTCAGTCGGCGCTGCGCATGATGGCGGAGCCAGAGATGACGCCGCTGGCGCAAGACATCATTGCTGACATCTGCGCCTCGGTCGTCATCGATGCCGAATGTAGCGAGAGCGAAGTCGATGTCGCCGCCCGCGCCTTGACGGTTGACCCCACGCTTCGCGCCCTCATCGACGCTGACGCGCAACTGGCGGTGCTCAGCATGGCGATGTGGCTGGCCCGCCGTCGCGGCGAATCTGAGCCCGCTGCCGCGCTGGCTCGTCGCATTCTGACGACCTACCCGGCTGCCGCCAACGACGGTCTGCGCCGCATCGCACGCCAAGAGGGCGACGACTTCGCACGACTCGCCGCCGACCTTCGTGACGGCCAGAAGGTTCCGGTCGCCGACCTGTGCCTGTGGGCGCTGTGCTTGCAAATGCCGCTGACCGCGACTGTCGATGGAATCGACGACCTCCTCGTCGAGATCGGCGAACGCCAACGCGACACGATCGACCGCTACGGCCTCGACGCGCACCGTGCGAGTCTCGCGGCCGCCGGCGCGCTGGCTCGCGGTGACGGCGATGAAGCTCTGCACCTCACCGCACCTCTCCTGGTTCCGTCTCACCGCAATGCGCTGGCCGCCCTGCGCTCCTACAGCGTGAACGCACTCGTATACGCGCGCAGGCTTGACCATGCGGCCTTGCGCGCAACCGCCGAAGGATTCGCACAGCTCGCGACCGCGACAACATTTGAACGTGGCCTCAAGGCCGACCTGACGCGCCGCATGACGCTCGACGCCATGACGGTGATCGTGTGTGCGTTTGGGGCTGCCGGGCAGCGCGTGCCCGCCAGCTTCGAGGAGATTGTCGACCGCTTCATCACCGAGGGCCTGGTGCACGAAGACCTTTCGATGAGCACGTCGGCCACGATCTGCCATCTCGTGACGTCGGCACAGCACGATCGTCAGGCCGAACTGCAAGGAGACCTGCGCTTCCTCACTCGCGAAGCGCGCACCGATGTGTCGGCCTGGGTTCTCGCCGCCGTTGGGGGCCAGCACCCGGAGCCGCTATTTTCCCCTGTCACCTCGGCGCTCTCGCAGGCCGTCTCACTGACACTGGCCGTGACGATCGCAATGCAACATGGCCAGGTGGCCTTTGCTGACGCCATCAGTGCACTTCCTGACGCCACCGTTCCGCTCGTTCGTCTCGCCCAGCAGTTCATTGCGACGGCCTCGACGGGCAAGGCCGGCGCGATCGACCAGATCGCAGGCATCGACGAGGCCACGATTCCCGGCGCGATGATCGACTTCTGTCTCGGCATTCGCGACAATGACCCCACGCGCCTCCGCCGCGCCGCTTTCACCTTTCAGTCGATGGGCGGCGGCGAGCAGGCGCAGGCCGCGCTCACGGCCCTCGCGCCACTCGTGACCGGCGACCACGCGTTTGAGAAGTCGCTGCGTCCACTGAAGCGCACCGTCACATCGCGCCTGCGTGCCATGGAAGAGAAGGCGGAACCATTGACGCCGCGCGAATACGAAATTGCGTTGCTTGCTTCGCAGGGGCACCGCAACGCCGACATCGCGCAGCGACTGTTTTTGTCCGTGCGCACCGTCGAGTCACACCTGTATCGCGCGATGCGCAAGCTCGCCGTCGACCGCGACGGCCTGCACCCCTCCGTGCTCCTGCGCATCGGCATCGACTAGGTCGAGGCCTTTGGGGGCTGTGCTGCGCGTTGAACCGCGGCTCAGAGTGCGCCGAATCGGGCTTTATACTCCGGTGAGAGCTCGGCGAAACGGGTGTCCCAGTCGAACGGGGCCTCCTCGCCAGCGAGGTGCGCGGCCAATCGCTCGAGGTAGGTCTGCCAGCCGGCGCCATAGAAGATCGAGCGAATGCCTGTGTGCACGAGCCGCATGCGTGTGCCATTCTCAACCTCGTCGAGGGCGACGACGAGGTCGGTGGGTTCTTCTTCAATCGCGTGCCATGTGGAGGTAAACGAGCGGGGTGCGTCGCACGTGGTGATCGTGCCGGTCGCCCATGACGGTTCTCCCTCTTTCGCGACGACGGCCCAGGTTCCGCCAACGCGCAGATCGCCGGTGAGGTCGACCATCCACCGTGCGAGGCGGTCGATCGTGGTGATGGCCTGCCACAGGTCAGCAATGTCGGTTGCGTAGACGTCTTCGTAGACGAGTCGGAAGCCGGACGGGTGCTTCTCGATGACCGGACTTGTGATGCTCATGATGCGTTCCTTTCCGAATGTTCCACGGAGCCTGCGGTACGCGCAGGCTCCGCCGTCGCGGCGCGCTGGCCGCGGGCGATCTCGGTGTGCAATGCGTCGAGGCGTTGGGCGAGTGGGTCAGTCAGTCGCGCGAGTGCGCGCTCGGCGGCATCCACTCCCGCCCGGTCGAGAGCGTAGATGCGACGCGAGCCATCGGCCCGCACAGTCGCGAACCCGTTCTCGCGGAGCACCTTCAAGTGCTGCGACACCGCCGGTTGTGAAATGCCAAACTCTGCGCGGACAACGTCGGTCAGCACACCCGCGGGCTGTTCACCCCGGGCAAGCATCTCGAGCAGCCGCCGCCGCGCGGCATCTGCCAACACCTCGAACTCATGCACGGCACAAGCGTATAAACCATGGCTTATACGCGTCAAGGGATAGGGCGGAACCAGGTCAGTGGAGGCGGGAGGCGTCGCGCTGGGCGAGGAGGTCAGTAAGGTAGCGCTCCACGTCGGTCATTGACGAACAGAAGTGACGCGGGTGGGCGATCACGCCAGTGTCACGATGCGCTGAACGCCCCGTGGGGTCAGCGCGAGACCGAGGTAGATGGGCAACGAAGATCCCTGCGCGGGCAGCGGCATCGACCAGGCATCGTCGAACGACACCTTCTTGCCTGTGAACTCTGCGTCGCCACCCGCCCACAGGGCACGACATGCGGCGATCTGCTCGTCCATGGTTCCGAAGCGCCCCTCAAATGCCCGCTCAGACGCGTCATACTCTTCACGTTGCCAGCCGACCCCAAACGCGGCATCGAGGCGTCCGCCGCTGAGCGCATCTCGTCAGCCATCACGGCGGCATCCCGCATCGCGGCGAAGCCAGCCGGTGCGCCCGAAGCGGTGGATAGCGAATCAAGGTTCATCAGGTTGAGAGCCAGAAAAGTCATGGTGCTCCTTTGCACGAGTCGCGCCCGTAGGCTGGGCGACGGAGGTTGACATGCGAATCATTGCGGTCACCGGCGGCATCGGCGCCGGCAAAAGTACGGTGGCTCGAGGCTTGGCCGAGCGTGGTGCGCAGCTTCTCGACGGTGACCAGGTCGCGCGAGCGGTCGTCGACCCGACCGACCCGATCGGCGCCGAGACGACCGCGCAAATTCGTGAGCTCCTCGGAGACGAGGCCTTCAACGCCGACGGCACCCTCAACCGCGAGGCGGTCGGAGCCCGCATCTTCGCCGACGACGCCCTGCGTGGTTCCTACAACCGCATCCTGTTTCCCGCGATCGAGCGTGCCACGGTCGCGCGCATTGCCGCGATCCGCGATGCTGACCCGCATGCGACGCTCGTGCACGAAATTCCGCTGTACACCGGCCGAGCCTTGCCGTGGACGTACGACTACGTCGTCACCGTCGAAGCCGACGACGCGGTACGCGCCGAGCGGCTGATCACCGGCCGCGGCTATTCGCCCCAGCACGCTGCCGACCGCATTGCGGCGCAGGGTGCGTCGGGCCCGCGCGAAGCGATCGCCGACCTCGTTGTTCACACCGACGGAACCATGCAACAGACGGTGGAGCAGGTGGAGACTCTGTGGCAGCACGCCCAGAGCCTCCCCCACACCGAGCACTAGCGCCCTAGCTACGTGGCGGCAGTGCGTCGACAGCCGCCACAATCGCCGCGAGTTCGCGGCGCACATCGTGGCGGTCGTATCCGAGCAGGGCGGTTTCGGCAGCGTCAGGCTCGTAAGCGATGACATTTCCGCGGCCCTGCACAATGAAGCGGTCCGGCTGGAACGGGTGCTCTTCGTCACGCTCACCGATCGTGTGCGACGACCCGGCGGCATCTGCGATCCACTGCCAGTACTCGGCGTAGCGCAAGCTCTCGTCGCCGACGAGATACGCCTTTCCAGGTTCGCCACGGTCGAGAGCACCGATCAGCGCCTGCGCCAGCGAACGTACCGACATGTAGTTCGTACCACCCGCCGGACCCCAGAGTCCTGGTTCCGCCCGCTCGCCACGCACCCACGAAACGAGGCGTGCGAAGCCGCGAACGCCACGATCGGAGTTCGCGCCGACGATCGACGGCGGGTTCAGCGTGATCGCTGCGAACGTCTCGTCGGTGAGGGCGCGAGCGCCTTCGTCGGCCGCCTTGCGTGCCGCGACGTAGAGGTCGTTCTCGGCCCACTCCGGGTGCAGCTGGTGGTAGTACGAACCGACCTGCACGAACCGCGGAACCCCGGCTGCTTTGGCAGCAGCGGCGAACGCGGGCACGCCTTCGCGTTGCACGCGACCCCAGAACGCTTCGTCATCGTCACCAGCGGCAACGTGGCGAATGTCGTGACCGGCAGCGAAAATGATGCCGTCAAAGCCAGAGAGATCAACCTCGCCGGGTGCCATGTAGTCACCAATGAGGCGCTCGACACCGGCAACGTGCTTCGGGTCGTTTTCGCTCTCTTCGCGGCGCGACAGGATGACAACGTCATCACCACGCTCGCTTAGCTGGCGCACAACCTCCGAACCGATGAAACCGGTTCCGCCGACAACCAGAACGCGGCTCATGCGAAAGCCGCCTTACCTCCGGCGATCACGACGGTGCCGTCGCGCTCAATGTCGAACGACTCGCCCCACGTACGGATCTGCAGCGTGTCACCCGGGATAACCATGCCGGAGAATCGACCCTCGAGCTCGACGAGGTCGGCAGGGTGCTTGCCAGCAGCATCAGCCAGCGGAATCAGTGCGCCAGCGATGGTCGCGAGACCCTGCAGAATCGGCTTCTCCTGACCGATGCGCGCGGCAGCGGCGGGGTCGATGTGGATGTGGTGGCGGTCACCGGTGAGGCGGTAGAGCGCGGCCGAGTTGAGGGCAACCGGGTACGTCAGAACATCACCTTCCCCCTCACGCACCGCAGGTTCCGCCTTCGCACCACGTTCACCGCCCCAGCCACCGGTGTTCGGGGCAAAGATCGACCACGTCGCGGTGAAGTATTCACACGTGACTTCGATTTCGAAGATCGAGGCCGAGCCCTTGTCCCACACGTTGCCGACGCGAGCGCCCATCGAGACCTCGCCGTGGCGGGGCATCTCTTTGTGAACAGTAAGCTTCTGCGAGCCGTGCACCGACGTGTTGTCCCACGCACCCTCAGCGGCGAGCACATCAGGTGCCCACTGCGCGAGCGTGAGGCCAAAGGTCGGCATGACGCGGAACTGGTCTTCGAAGACGAGGTCAAGGCGGTCAGCCGGGGCGCCGACGGCGAGAGCGTAGAGAATCGCGTCCCACTCGGTGTAGCTGACGACGCGGTCGCCGATGGGGCGACCGGCCCAGTCTCCGGCGGCCTTCGTCATGAGCCGTACACCGGCTCGGGAGCGGGAGCGGCGGCGATCAGGTCGCGCACGGCGGCGCCAACTTCAGCAGCCTCCCAGCGGCGACCGAGGTCGTTCGCGGGGCCGTGTGCCCAACCGTTTTCGAGGCAGATCTTGCCACCCTCGATTTCGATGACGCGACCGGTGACGTCAGCGGAGTCAACGCTTGCGAGCCACGCGACAACCGGCGAGACGTTGGCCGGGTTCATCTTGTCGAAGCCGTCTTCCGGAGCTGCCATCGCCTCAGCGAACGGACCCTCGGTCATGCGGGTACGTGCCGACGGTGCGATCGCGTTAACGGTGACGCCGTAACGACCCATCTCAGCCGCAGCGACGATCGACAGGGCTGCGATACCAGCCTTGGCAGCCGAGTAGCTCGCCTGACCGATCGAGCCCTGCAGGCCAGCGCCCGACGACGTGTTGATGACGCGAGCGACCGGCTGGCGGCCTTCCTTCGACTCGGTGCGCCAGTAAGCACCCGCGTGACGCATCGTCGCGAAGTGACCCTTGAGGTGCACGCGGATAACGGCGTCCCACTCGTCTTCACCGGTGTTGACCAGCATGCGGTCACGCACGAAGCCCGCGTTGTTCACGAGAATATCGAGGCGACCGAACGTGTCGATAGCCTGCTGCACGAGCTGGCCGGCCTGCTCGAAATCTGCGATGTCGGAACCATTGGCCGTGGCTTCGCCGCCGGCTGCGCGAATGATGTCGACAACTTCCTGCGCGGGACCGACTGATTCGCCGTCGCCACCGAGGGTCGTGCCGAGGTCGTTAACGACAACCTTTGCGCCCTGGCGGGCAAGCTCAAGGGCGTGCTCACGCCCGAGTCCGCGTCCGGCACCCGTCACGATTGCAACGCGTCCATCCAGAATTCCGGCCATGTGCCAGCCTCCTCATTGAGTCTTCAAGTCTTACGCTAGCGCGCTTGATTACCAAGCATTTGCTAGGTATCTCCATCCTGCCCTTTTGTGAGCGACCAAGCAAGTGCTAGGGTCAAGCAAGCAAACGTTAGGTTACGAGGTTGTCCATGACGCTTACATCCCAGATGCACGACAAAGGTGTTCGTGTCATCACGATGAACTACCCACCCGTCAACGCCCTGCCCGTGCAGGGATGGTTTGACGTGGCCGACGCCATGATCGAGGCCGGAAAAGACGCAGAAACCCGCGTCGTTGTACTCCGCGCCGAGGGCAAGGGCTTCAACGCCGGTGTCGACATTAAAGAAATGCAGAAGATCGAAGGCTTCTCCGGCATCCTCGGCGCAAACCGCGGCTGCTACGAATCCTTCAAGGCGATCTACGAGTGCCCCGTGCCCGTGATTGCTGCGATCAACGGCTTCTGTGTTGGCGGCGGCGTCGGCTTCGCTGGCAACGCTGACACGATCATCGCCTCGGAAGACGCCTACTTCGGCGTTCCCGAGGTCGACCGCGGCGCCCTCGGCGCGGCAACGCACCTCAGCCGCCTGGTTCCGCAGAACCTGCTGCGCTCGATGTACTACTCGAGCCGCACCATCACGGCACAGCGCCTGTACGAACTCGGCACCGTCTTCGACGTGGTTCCGCTCGACAAGCTCGAAGAGACCGCGCTCTCGTTCGCGAGCGAAATCGCCGCGAAGGACCCCCGCGTCATTCGCGCTGCGAAGGCTGCGCTCAACGGCATCGACCCGATGGACGTCAACGCGTCGTACCGTTTCGAGCAGGGCTTCACGTTCGAGCTCAACCTCGCCGGTGTCGCCGACGAGCACCGCGATGAGTTCGTCGCGACCGGCAAGAACCTCAACACGTAAGTTCAGTCATGAGTGACAAGCGCCTGCGCGATGAGGAGGTTCCCGAGCTCTTCCGCGATGGCATGACGATCGGGATCGGCGGCTGGGGGTCGCGGCGCAAGCCGATGGCCCTCGTGCGCGCCCTCATTCGCTCAGGCGTGCGTGACCTCACCATCGTGAGCTTCGGCGGCGCCGACGTCGGCATGCTGTGCGCGACCGGGCAGGCTGCCCGCGTCGTGCACGGCTTCGTGTCGCTTGACACGATTGCCATCGAGCCGCATTTTGCTGCGGCTCGGGTTGGCGGAACCATTCACAACACGGATCTGGATGAGGCCATGTTGGTCTCGGGGTTGCGTGCGGCAGCTCACCGGCTGCCGTTCGAAGTGACGCGTGCTGGTTTGGGGTCGGATGCGGTGGTGCGCAATCCCGACATTCAGATGATCACGTCGCCGTATGCCGATGGTGAAGAACTCGTGGCGATGCCGGCGATTCCGCTCGACCTGGCGCTGATTCACGTTGACCGCGCCGACGAGCGCGGCAATGGTCAGGTGCTCGGCGAAGACCTGTTCTTCGACGATCTGTTCGCAGCCGCCGCAGACGTGACGATCATGAGTGCAGAATCTGTGGTTCCGTCGCTGTCTGGCGAGCCCCTGCATTCGCTCGTAATTCCGCGGTTGAACGTGTCGCACGTTGTTGAGGCTGTGCAGGGTGCCGCCCCCACCGCGTGGCTGCCCGCGTACCCACGCGACGAGGCGTTCCAGAAAATGTATGCCGCCTCGGTTGGCGACTGGGATGCTTTTGCCGCCCGCTTCGCGAACGTCACGCACGAGGAGTTCCGTCGTGCGTACGCCGCGTTTGGGGAGGCGTCATGACTGACGTGACGCGCGCCGAAGTGTGCGCGGTCGCGGTGAGCGACCTGTTCGTTGGTGCCGGTGAGATTCTCGCCAGCCCGACAGGGCTCATCCCCCAGCTCGGTGCGCGCTTGGCGCGTCTGACGCATGCGCCCGAGCTCATGCTGAGCGACGGCGAAGCCACGATGTACGCCGATACCCCGGCGATCGATGAGCCGTTCGCTGAGCCCGAGCACTACCTGCCGTACCGCGCGCTGTTCGATCTGATCGCTCGAGGCAAGCGCCACGTCGTGATGGGCGGCTCGCAGCTCGACCAATACGGCAACCACAACTTTTCTGCGATTGGTGATTGGCAGCGTCCGTCGCACCAACTGCTCGGCGCTCGCGCTGCGGCGACCAACACCGCAAACCATGCGGTGAGCTACTGGATTCCGCGGCACGCGCCCCGCGTCTTCGTGCCCGCCGTCGACACCGTCTGCGGTGTTGGTTCCGCTCGCCTCAAGGGCGCCCGCTTCGCAGACCTGCGACGTGTGATTACCAACCTCGCGGTGCTCGATTTCTCGGGCCCCGATGGCACGCTCGCGCTCGTGAGTGTGCACCCCGGAGTCACCGTCAACGAGGTGGCGGCAGCCACCGGTTTTGACCTGCACGTGCCCTCCGAGGTTCCGTTTACCCGTCTTCCCACTGCTGGCGAACTCGCGATCATTCGCGAGCGCCTTGACCCGCGCGATGCGCGATACCGAGAGGTTCCCCGTTGATGACCACTCCGCAGATGATTCGCACTGCTCTGACCGACCTGACCGGCGTCGCGCACCCCGTTGTGCAGACCGGCATGGGGTGGGTGGCCGGCGCCAAGCTTGTGTCGGCGACCGCCAACGCGGGTGCGCTCGGCATTCTGGCTTCGGCGACGATGACCTACGACGAGCTCGAGAAGGCCATCATCGAGACGAAGGAGCGCACCGACAAGCCGTTCGGCGTGAACCTGCGCGCTGACGCCGGCGACGCCGTTGAGCGGAGTGAGCTGCTCATCAAGCACGGTGTGAAGGTCGCGTCGTTTGCGCTGGCACCGAAGGAGGCGCTGATCAAGCGTCTGAAGGACGCCGGCATTGTTGTTATTCCGTCGATTGGTGCCGTGAAGCACGCCGAGAAGGTCGCTTCGTGGGGTGCTGACGCCGTCATGATTCAGGGCGGCGAGGGCGGTGGCCACACCGGCGCCGTGCCGACGTCGATCCTGCTGCCGTCGGTTGTCTCGTCGGTGGATATTCCGGTTATCGCTGCCGGTGGTTTCTCTGACGGACGCGGCCTCGCCGCGGCCCTCGCATACGGCGCCGTCGGTGTCGGCATGGGCACGCGCTTTCTGCTGACGTCAGACTCGTCGGTGCCGGAGGCGATCAAGCGTCGCTACCTCGAATTCGGCCTGGACGGCACGGTTGTCACGACCAAGGCCGACGGTATGCCGCACCGCCTGCTGCGCACCGAATTCGTTGAAGGCCTCGAGAACACCAACATCATCACGAACCTGCCCGCGACGCTCAAGCGTTCGCTGCAGTTCAAGAAGATGAGCGGCCTGTCGTGGCCCGCTCTCGTCAAGGACATGTTCGCGATGAAGAAGGCGACCGGCCGCAGCTGGGCGCAGATGTCACAGGCCGCAAACACCCCGATTCTGCTCAAGCAGGGTCTCGTCGAGGGCGACCTCGCCGCTGGCATGCTCGCATCGGGTCAGGTCGTCGGCGTGATCAACGACCTGCCGTCGTGTGAAGAGCTCGTCGACCGCGTCGTGCGCGAAGCTGCCGAGCGCCTCGACGCGCTTGGTGGACTGCTCGTTCGCTAGGTTTCTATTTCGCTCGCGGGGCATGGCTGTCGCAGGTGCACGTGGTTCCGTCAACCCCTGTCGCCGGTACCGACGCTTCGCCTAGGCTCGACGCGACGGCGCGAGCATCGCAGCTCGGTGACGGCCGCATCCGGTACGACGGCGTAAGGGGCCTGAGATGACTAAGAAACTGTTCGCAACTGTTCTGTGTGCTGCGGCACTCGCCGTGGCCTCCCCCACGCTGGCAACCGCAGCTCCCGTGGTTCCGGCCACCATGGTTCCGTCGGTTATCGAAGACTACGGAACCTACATCGAAAAGCCCGTGGAAGGCTTCTTCCCGAACGCCAACATCTGCAACGCCGAGCGTCTGAGCTTCAAGAGCCAGGGCTATTGGACCGGCGGCTGCTTCTACTCCGCCACCAACCGCGGCTGGGGCTTCTACTACGGCTAACTCCCCCGCGGCATTGCACACCCGCGCGGCACTCTCCTGTTGTGCACGACGAGCTCGCACTCACAGCGCAACACCCCGCGTTTTCGACACCTTCAAGTGCCCACATCGTGCAGAACAGGGTGATGGGAGCGGAACCACGGGGCTGGGTCGCGCGGACGGAACCACGGGGCTGGCGCGGGGGCGGAACCACGGGGCTGAGTTGGGTTGCAAGGGCGGGGCTGAGTTGGGTTGCGGAGGCGGGGCTAAGCATAGAAAACGGCCCGCCGGGAGGGCGGATTCGTCCGGTCGTTGCAACACCGGGGGTGATTGTTAGGGCTGAATATAGCTACTGAAACGCTCGGCTGGG
>CANNEP010000060.1 GCA_947503655.1 uncultured Microbacterium sp. | reverse complement strand
TCGAGTGGGATGTGAGAGTTTCCTCGAAGGATCACACGGTGACCGCGTCTACGTCTTGCGACGAGCCGGCCACCGCGCGCTACACCACTTTATGGGGCACTACTGCGATCACCGCGCCGACAGAGATCGCTGACCGCATTGTGACCGCACCGGAAGTGTCGGATTTGGCGCATGAATGGTGGGCAAAGCCGTTCGAAGCCGAGGTGGGGGCATCATCAACGACCTATCGCGTCGACGTGAACTTCAGCGAGGTCCAAGGAATCGTCGAAGTCCGCATGGGCTTTGCCCCCGATACCTTCGCCGTTTCCCGCGCTCAACCGGGCACCATCGTGGTTGCCCTGCTACCCTTGGTTCCGCTTCTGCTGCTCGGCGGCGTCATTGTCTTTGCTGTTGCTGCTCGACGCATTGCGTGGGGCGACGCACGCGGGCGCGGATGGATTGTGCCGCAGAGTGAGCCGCCCGCGATCGCGGCTTATGTCGCTGCTCGACGCGCAGGAAATTCGCAATCCATCGCTGTCGCGGACGCGCTAGAGCATCGTGCCGAGGCAGACGACCCGCCAGACAAACTCCGCATCGCACGCCGCGCGAAGCGCATCGTGCTGCGCAATGAGCCCCCGGTCTCCACCGACGCGATGATGGCGCGTCACCTCGAGAAGAAGCACCACCTGACGCGCAAACGCACAGGTATCGTTCTCGAGTCTTCCGTCATGGCCACGATCGTTCTGTTGGCCGCTCAGCTCGCCGTTCTGCGTCAGATGGCGATTCGCTCGTCGAGCATTCCGGGCTGGTGGATGCTGATCGTGATCGGGCTCACGGTAACCGCGGCGATCACCGTGTTCGTGCTGGTGTCGGGGCGTGAGCCGCTGTCACGCGAGGGGGCACTCTACAAAGAACACATTGCGGGCATTGAGCTGTACATCACGCAGACGCAGTTGCGCTCGCGCGTGACGGCATCTGACCGGTTGCTGCCGTACGTCGCGATGTTCTCTGATCGCGGAGAAGTACGAGAGCTCCTGGACCGGGTCTTTCCCGAGTTGGAACCAGCAAAGGCACCGCGGCTGCGCGGTAATCCTCGCGTGCGGTGGGTGTGGCTCGGGCTCATCGTTCCCATCGCTCTGGTCGTGCTCGCGAGCGTCGCAGGGCCCATCGGAAAGCAAGACGGGGGCGACGTGTACGCGCAGACGCACGCAACGACGCCGGAAGCCGCGAGCATCACAGGCACCCTAACGCGTGACGGCGACGATCTGGTGCTCGCGGTGCGGGAAGAAGTTACCGTGCTCGTTGATGACGTGTCGCGGTATGGGGTGCCGTCTTACGGGGTGGAATACCCAACGGCCGACGGGTGGAACCGGTGGGACGTGGCGGTTCGCGGGGTGTGGATCGATGGGGTGCCTGCTCGATTCCGTGCCGAAACCGGAGACACCGCCGTCGCGGTGGAAATTGAGGTCGACGGTGCCGTCGGCGAGAGTTTCGTTGTGCGCATTGACACCGAAGTGCGCCATCCGGTGCAGATGCTGGATGCTGGCGGAACCATCGTGCCGCACCTCGTGTGGGATGCGACGCAAAGCATTGATCGAGTCACGCAAGACACTGTGCCGGGCGTTTCGGCAGCGGTGTCGACCCTGACGATTGCGCCAGACGTGGTTCCGCTCATTGTCGGCAGCAGCGTTCCCATCACCGATACCGGCGAGGGGCTCGTGTTGTCGATCCAAACACCGCGGGTGGGCGACGCTCACCGGTATGACCTGACGCTCGATTCGAGCCTGGTCAGCGAGCAAGACCGCATCGACCAGTGGTGGCGCACGGCGAGCACCGTGGGAGTCTTGGCTGTCGTGATTGCGGTTGCCGCGGCGCTGCTTGCGGCGGCGATCGTCTGCGTCGTGATGGCGCGGCGGTCAGGGCGCTGGGTGGGGCAGCTGTCGGGTGTTCTCATTGGTGCCGCTGTCGTGTGGCTCATCCTGTGGGCAGCGCTGTTCATGGCCTTCGGTTCGCGCGGCTATGTCGACGGGTTCAGCGGGCTGCAATACGCCGGGCTGATGAGCCTCGCGGCGGGCACGCTGGCGATCATCGCTGCCGTACAAAACCACAATCACCTGAAACCACCTGAGCGACCCCGCTCCATCCGCTGGCAACAGTGGGGGAGCGACTGACGCGCCGAGAGGAATGGCGCGCGACCAGCCAAATATGCGGATCCCTGCCACTGCTCAGATACCGGTGATAGCATGGAAGCCCGTGGCGGATAATTTCTCTGGTAACGGCTCATCTTCTTCTTCGGCACCCCAGGCTTCGGCCAAGGTCACCAAACATATTTTCGTGACCGGAGGTGTTGTTTCCTCCCTGGGCAAGGGCCTCACCGCCGCCAGCCTCGGCAATCTGCTGACGGCCCGCGGCCTCCACGTGGTCATGCAAAAGCTCGACCCGTACCTCAACGTCGACCCGGGCACCATGAACCCGTTCGAGCACGGCGAGGTCTTCGTAACCGACGACGGCGCCGAGACCGACCTCGACATCGGACACTACGAGCGCTTCCTCGGCATCAACCTGTCGCGCGCCGCAAACGTTACGACCGGTCAGATCTACTCCGACGTCATCGCCAAGGAGCGCCGCGGCGACTACCTCGGCGCCACCGTTCAGGTCATCCCGCACATCACTGACGAAATCAAGCGCCGCATGCGCCTGCAGGCCTCGAACGACCCGCAGCCCGACGTCATCATCACCGAAGTTGGTGGCACCGTCGGTGACATTGAGTCCCAGCCCTTCCTCGAGGCGGCGCGCCAGATCCGCCACGAGCTCGGCCGCAACAATGTCTTCTTCACCCACGTCTCCCTGGTTCCGTTCATGGGCGCCTCGGGTGAGCAGAAGACCAAGCCGACGCAGCACTCCGTCGCTGCTCTCCGCTCCATCGGCATCCAGCCCGACGCGCTCGTGCTGCGCTCGGACCGCCCCGTCACCGAGTCGAACAAGCGCAAGATTGCGCTGATGTGTGACGTTGACGAAGACGCCGTCGTCAACGCCGTTGACGTGCCGTCGATCTACGACATCCCCAGCATGCTCAACAACCAGGGCCTCGACGAGTACATCGTTCGCGCCTTCGGTCTCGCCGACAAGGCGACCGACGTTGACTGGTCGCGCTGGCAGAAGGTGCTGAACGCCGTTCACAACCCGAAGAACGAGGTCACGATCGGTCTCGTCGGCAAGTACATCGACCTGCCTGACGCCTACCTGTCGGTCACCGAGGCGCTGCGCGCCGGTGGTTTCGCTCACGAAACCAAGGTCAACATCAACTGGATCGCCTCCGACCTCTGCGAGACTCCGGAAGGCGCCGAAAAGCACCTTGCCGCTCTCGACGGCATCGTGGTTCCGGGCGGCTTCGGCATTCGTGGCATCGAAGGCAAACTGGGTGCACTGAAGTTCGCCCGCGAGCAGGGCATCCCGACGCTCGGTATCTGCCTCGGCCTGCAGTCGATGGTCATTGAGTACGCACGCAACGTGGCCGGCATCGCCGGGGCGTCGTCGACCGAGTTCGACCCCGAGACTGCCGCTCCCGTCATCGCGACGATGGCGGAGCAGATCGACATCATCGCCGGTGGCGACTTGGGCGGAACCATGCGCCTCGGTCTGCAGGAAGCAAACCTCCTCGAGGGCTCGCTTGCCGCTGAGGTTTACGGTGCAACGACTGCTTCTGAGCGTCACCGTCACCGCTACGAGGTCAACAACGCGTACCGCGCTCAGCTCGCTGAAGCCGGTCTCGTGTTCTCCGGCACCAACCCCGACCACGGTCTGGTCGAGTACGTTGAGCTTCCCCGCGAGGTGCACCCGTACTACATCTCGACCCAGGCTCACCCGGAGCTGCGCTCGCGTCCGACCCAGGCGAACCCGCTGTTCGCTGGTCTGATCGGTGCGTCGCTTGACCGTCACAAGTCGAGCGAGCTGTTCCAGGACGACAGCCAGGATGACTGAATTCCGCGACGAGCCCGCGGACGTGACGATCCAGAACACGGATCGTCCGTTCCGCGGGCGCGTGTGGGACGTGCATAACGACACGATCCTGTTCGGTGACGAGACCCTGCACCGCCACTACATCGCGCACCCCGGTGCGGCCGCTGTCGTGGCGCTCGATGAGAACGACCAGATGCTCATCCTGCAGCAGTACCGCCACCCGATTCGCGAACGCGATTGGGAGGTTCCGGCCGGACTCCTCGACGTGCCCGGCGAAGACCCGATTCTTGCGGCTCAGCGCGAGCTGGCCGAAGAGGTCGACCTCCAAGCTACGAAGTGGGATCACCTCGTTTCGTTCACCCCGACCCCGGGTTCAAGCAGCGAGGTCATTCACCTGTACCTCGCTCGCGAGCTTTCGCACGTTGTCACCGACTACGTGCGCGAGGGCGAAGAGGCGGAGATTGAGCCGCACTGGGTGAGCCTTGACGACGCGGTGTCGGCGGCGCTGACCGGGCAGTTCCGCAACGGAACCTTGGTGCTGGGCGCGCTGGCAACGGCTGAGTTTTTGAGGCGTGAGCGCGCCGTCTGAGCGCGTCACGCGTGTCTCTCGTGACGCGCCGGTAGCGTGGTGGCATGACTCCCGAGCGTGCTGTTGACCAGTATTTGCGTCACATCACGATTGAGCGCGGGCTGTCATCCCACACCATCGCGGCGTACCAGCGTGACCTGGCGCAGTATCTCGAATGGCTCACCGAGCGTGACATCACTGACATCGCCGCGTTGACGCCTGAGCTCGTTGCCGAGTTCGGTGCCGAGCGCGCGAGCGCCGAACCGCCCCCCGCCGCGACGTCGCTCGCGCGCCTGCAGTCTTCCGTGCGTGGCCTGCACCGGTTCTTGGTGCGCGAAGGCCACGCAACGGACGACCCCACCGGCCGGCTCAAACCGCCGAAGGCCCCGCAGCGGCTGCCGAAGGCGCTCACGATCACGCAGGTCGAAGAGCTGCTTGCCGCGCCGAGCCCGGAAGAGCCGCTCGGCATTCGCGACCGTGCGCTTCTTGAACTGCTGTACGCCACTGGTGCCCGCGTATCTGAAGCGATCGGCCTGGATGTCGACGATCTCGCTCACGGTGACATCCTGCGCTTGCGCGGTAAAGGTTCCAAAGAGCGCATTGTTCCGCTCGGATCGTTTGCTCGCGCCGCAGTCGACGCCTACCTCACGCGCGTGCGCCCGACACTCGCCATGCGGGGGAGCGCGACGCCGAAGCTCTTTCTCGGCGCGCGCGGTGCCCCGCTGTCGCGACAGAGCGCGTGGCTTGTCATTCAGGCCGCAGCCGAACGGGCGCATCTGACCGCCCACGTGTCACCGCATACGCTTCGACACTCGTTTGCCACGCACCTGTTGCAGGGCGGTGCCGATGTGCGGGTCGTGCAGGAATTGCTGGGGCATGCGTCGGTAGCCACGACGCAGATTTACACGCACGTTTCGGTCGATGCTCTGCGGGATGTTTATGTCACCGCACACCCTCGCGCACGAAAGTAATTTTCACAAACTTGGCCCGAGCTCTAGTTATCGGCGGTTGAAGCTGGCACACTAATGCCCCATCTACACCAAGGGTGACCAGGTGATTTACAACGGGGTCACCTACACCGCGAAGTGGTGGACGCGCGGCGAAGCCCCCGGCAAGGCCTGGGGTGCTTGGAAGTAATTCCGAGCACGCGTAAGAGAGACCCGAGCGCCGCCCGGGGGAGATGTGAGTCTCCCGGGCGGCGCTCGCCATTGTGTGACGGGCGAGTGGAACCGCGGGTGCGGTGCTGAGAGAATGGGTTCGTGATTGACGCCCCCACGATTCCCCTCATCGGCATTACGACCTACCGTCAAGACGCGCAGTGGCGTGGTGGCGAAGACAGCATTGCTGACGTACTGCCGGCGGAATATGCCCGGGCCATTGAAGCGGCGGGCGGCGCGGCCGTACTGTTGCCGCCGGTTGATTCCGTGCAACGCGCCGCCGTTATTGCCGCGCGACTGGACGGCATCGTTATTGCGGGTGGCGCTGACGTCAACCCAGCGCGGTACGGCGAAGAGCCCGACCGTCACGTCACGACCTGGTACGACGACCGTGACGAGAGCGAACTGATCTACATTGCCCAGGCCGACGAGCGCGGACTGCCGGTTCTCGGCGTCTGCCGGGGCATGCAGTTGCTTGCGGTTTCACGTGGCGGAAAACTTGTGCAACACCTGCCCGATGTCACCGGCACCGAAGTACACACGGGTGGCGAGCACACCGGCAATGCCAACGGGTTCAGTTCGGTGACCGTTCACGTTGAGCCGGGTCACAAACTGAGCGACCTGGCACCTGAAAAGCTGACCGTGGCCTGCTACCACCACCAGTCCGTCAAGTCACACCCCGGTTTCGTGGGGACCGCCTTCAGCGCCGACGGCGTGCTGCACGCGATGGAGGCTGAGGGGGAGAGGTTCGTGGTCGGCGTGCAGTGGCACCCTGAGGTCATGATGCAGCAGTCACTGTTCCGCGGCTTTATCGAGGCCGCGCGCGTGCCCGCTGCGGTGTCAGCCTTCTAAAACTGGCCCTTCTGCGCAGTAATCTGCGTGGTTCCGCATGCCGAAACGCCCATGACCCTCGGCTATCGATACAATTTCGTGAGCGAGTACGAAAGCAGGTTCATCCGTGGCGGAAAATAAGGGCACACGCGGCGCAAAGGTCGACGATACGCCCATCGGACCAACAGGTCGTCCGTACAACGGTTTTGAGGTTCCTGCGAAGCTCGATAGTCACGGCCCCGCGCGCATCATTGCGCTGTGCAACCAGAAGGGTGGCGTCGGCAAGACGACCACCACGATCAACCTGGCTGCGTCTCTCGCCGAGTACGGTCGTCGCGTGCTCGCCGTCGACTTTGACCCGCAGGGCGCGCTTTCTGCCGGTCTCGGCATTCAGACGCACGATGGTGCCACCATCTACGATCTGCTGCTCGACCCGAAGCGCGACACGCGTGAGGTCATTCAGCACTCCGGCGTTGAGGGGCTCGACGTACTGCCCGCGAACATTGACCTGTCGGCCGCCGAGGTTCACCTCGTCAACGAGGTCGCTCGCGAGACGATTCTGGCCCGCGTGCTGCGTCAGGTCGCTGACGACTATGACGTCATTCTGATCGACTGCCAGCCGTCGCTGGGGCTGCTCACCGTGAACGCGTTGACGGCGAGCCACGGCGTGCTGATTCCGCTCGAGTGCGAGTTCTTTGCCCTGCGCGGTGTCGCTCTCCTCATCGAAACCATCGACAAGGTGCGCGACCGTCTGAACCCGGCGATTCAGCTCGACGGCGTGCTCGCGACGATGTACGACCCCCGCACGTTGCACTCGCGCGAGGTGCTGGAGCGCGTTGTCGAGGCCTTCGGCGATGACGTACTGGAGACCGTGATCGGCCGCACCGTGAAGTTCCCGGACGCGTCGGTTGCCGGTATGCCGATTACGGAATTTGCTCCGGAGCACGCCGCCGCCCAGGCATACCTGCGACTTGCGCGAGAGTTGGTCTCTCGTGGTGCCGTCGCCTGACGCGAGCCTCTCAGAGGCTGCGAGTGACGCACCGGTCGCCGCGGCTGAGGGTATAGACGGCGCAGCGGAACCATCAGAGACGCCCGAAACGGCGGGTGCTGAGTCGGGGTTCCGGGTTTCGCTGTCGAACTTTGATGGTCCGTTTGACCTGCTGCTGACGCTGATTTCCAAGCATGAGCTGGACATCACCGAGGTGTCGCTGAGCGCGGTCACCGACGAGTTCTTGGTGTACTTGCGCGCCGCAGAGCACGCTGACGAAATGGATGAAGCGAGCGAGTTTCTCGTCGTCGCAGTCACGCTGCTCGACATGAAGATCGCCGGGCTCTTGCCGCAGGGCGAACTTGTCGACGCCGAATCGGTCGCGCTTCTGGAAGCCCGTGACCTGCTGTTTGCTCGCCTGCTGCAGTACCGCGCCTTCAAAGAGGTGTCGGTGTGGTTCCACACCAATACCGATCGCGAAGCGCGGCGCATGGTGCGCAGCGTGCGGCTTGATGAGAAGTACCGCGCCCGCGTTCCTGAGCTGGTGTGGACGCACACCGCCGACGACTTTGCTGCGCTCGCACTCCTCGCGTTCACGCCGAAGGCGATTCCGACCGTTGGCCTTGACCACCTGCACGCGCCGCTCATCAGCATTCGTGAGCAGGCCGCGATCGTGGTGTCGATGCTGCGCACATCAGAGCAGTTGACGTTTAGAGAGCTCATTGTGGGCGTCAACGGGCCCGGCATTATCGTGGCGCGGTTTCTGTCGATTCTCGAGCTCTACCGTCACGCCGCCATTTCGTTCGAACAGCTCGAGCCGCTCGGCGAACTCACGCTGAGGTGGACGGCCGACCACTGGTCAGAAGACACCCTCGCAACCCTCGGAGCCGACTATGACCGCTGAGATCGTGACCGACATCGACGAGACGCCGGTACAGCTGACCGATGAAGAATTGGGTCGACGCCTCGAAGCCATTCTGCTGATCGTTGAAGAGCCGCAGAGCATCGTGGCACTGGCAACGGCCGTCAGCGCACCCGTCGCTGCGGTGCGCCGCGTCATTGCCGCACTTGTCGACGACTACGACGGCAATGGTTCCGGCCCACAGCGTGGCTTCGAATTGCGCGAAGTGGGCGGCGGCTGGCGTCTGTACGTGCGCGAAGACCTCGACAATCTGGTGGCCGAATACGTCAACGCGCAGGCGCCGTCGAAGCTGTCGCAGGCCGCAATGGAGACCCTCGCGGTCATCGCCTATAAGCAACCTGTCACCCGCAGCCAGGTAGCCTCGATTCGTGCCGTCAACGTGGACTCGGTCGTTCGAACCCTGTTGGGGCGCGGTCTCATCACTGAGCTGTTCCAAGATTCGGAGACCGGCGCCATTAACTACGGCACAACAGATCTCTTGCTTCAAAACCTCGGCATCGATTCGCTTGACGAGCTGCCGCCGATTTCCCCGCTTCTCGATGACGGCGCCGACGGCTTCGACGACTCATTGATTCGCTAATAATCCACCTCTCGCACTGATGGGAATCATTGCCGCAATGATTGACAATACAAACCAAGAACCCGAAGGCGTGCGCCTGCAGAAGGTGCTCGCCCACGCGGGCGTCGCCTCGCGCCGCGTCGTTGAAGACATGATCGTGCAGGGCCGCATTCGCGTGAACGGCGAAATCGTTTACGAACTCGGCCGCCGCATCGACCCCGATGTCGACCTCGTCGACGTTGACGGCACCGCCGTGCAGCTTGACGTCTCCAAGCGCTACGTCATGCTGAACAAGCCCACCGGCATTGTCAGCACGATGAAAGATGAGCAGGGTCGCCCCGACCTCCGCGAATTCACCGACGAGTACGAGGAGCGCCTCTACAACGTTGGCCGTCTCGACGCAGAGACCTCGGGCCTGCTGATTCTCACGAATGACGGCGAGCTCGCTCACGTGCTCGCGCACCCCAAGTTTGGTGTTACAAAGGTCTACATCGCACGCGTTGAGGGCAAGGTTTTGCCGCAGACGATCGCGAAGCTCACGAAGGGCATCGAGCTAGAAGACGGCCCTATCAAGGCCGACAAGGCACGCTTGCTCGACACGTCGGGCAACACGAGCCTCGTCGAGCTCACCCTACACTCGGGCAAGAACCGCATCGTGCGTCGCATGATGGCAAGCGTCGGTCACCCGGTGCGTGACCTGGTTCGTCGCCAGTTTGGGCCGCTTCATTTGGGAACATTGCCCGTCGGTCGCTCCCGCGAACTCACTAAAGTGGAACGCGGCGAACTGCTCACGCTGTCGCGTGCTGCGCAGGATAAGACGCCCGGCTTGGGAGAGAAGTGACCGATACTGCAGGTGCTCGTAGCGTTGCTGCGCGACTGACCGGAACCGTTCGCATCGTTGGCGCCGGATTGCTCGGTGCCAGCATTGGTCACGGCTTGCGCCGCAAGGGTATCGATGTCGTCTTGACCGACACGTCACCGGCTCAGTTGCGCTTGGCTATCGACTACGGTGCCGGACGCGAGGCGGCACCGGACGATGCCCCCGTACTCATCGTCGTCGCGGTTCCGCCCGACGTCACGGCCGACGTGATCCAGGCCGAACTTGCTGCCTTCCCGAACGCCGTCGTGACCGACGTCGCCAGCGTGAAGCTGCAGCCGCTGACGGTGCTGCGCGAGCGCGGGGTTGACCTGACGCACTACATTGGCTCGCACCCGCTCGCCGGTCGCGAGCGTGGCGGCGCTATTTCTGCGCGCGCCGACATCTTCGTCGGTCGCCCGTGGGTCGTCTGCCGCGACGAAGAGACACCCGCAAACGACCTCGCCCTCGTCGAAATGCTCGCGCTCGAGCTTGAGGCGATGCCGGTGGAGATGTCGCCGGAAGAGCACGACCGCTCGGTCGCCCTCGTTTCGCACGTACCGCAGCTCGTGGCGTCGCTCCTCGCGAGCCGCTTCGCAGACGTCGACGAAGGGCTGCTGCGCCTGGCCGGACAGGGCGTTCGTGACACGACGCGTATTGCTGCGTCTGCTCCCGAACTCTGGGTGCAGATTCTGGGTGCGAACGCGGAACCAGTGGCAGAGATACTGGATGCGCTCGCCGCCGACTTGGCTCAGGTTTCTGATGCACTGCGTGCGCCCGAGGCGCCCGGCGCTCGTCGCACCGTGGCCGAGACGATTGCTCGCGGCAACGATGGTGTTTCGCGACTGCCCGGTAAGCACGGTCAGTTCCGTCAGTTTGAGAAGGTCGTTGTCATGGTTGATGACACGTCCGGTCAGCTTGGCCGCCTGTTCGGTGACCTGGGTGAACTCAACATCAACGTGGAAGACCTGCGCTTGGAGCACTCGCCCGGCGCACAGTTCGGTCTTGCCGAGATCAGCGTGGTTCCGTCCATCGTTGGTCGAGCGCGCGAAGATCTGCAGGCGCGCGGCTGGCAGATTGCGAGCATGAATGACTGACCCGACAACGGCTGTGCCCCAGGAGGACACCCCCATGCCCGAAACCTTCATCGTCGCCATCGATGGGCCCGCCGGCTCCGGCAAGTCGAGCGTCTCAAAAGAGGTCGCTCGTCGCCGTGGCTACGGCTACCTCGACACGGGGGCTGCCTACCGCGCGCTGGCCTGGCACGTGCTGAACCACGACGCCGATACGTCAGACTCGACGGCCGTGCTCGACGCGATCGGTGACTTCGAACTGCGTCTCGGCATGGACCCGGATGAGCGCCGAGTGCTCGTGGGGGAGCGCGATGTCACGGCAGAGATTCGTGAACCGCGCGTGTCTGACGCAGTGTCTGGTGTGGCCCGTGTGCCGGCTGTCAGGCAGTTCTTGAACAGCACCTTCCACGAGCTGGTTTCGCAAAGTGGCCGGGAAGCTGTCATTATTGAAGGTCGCGACATCACAACCGTTGTCGCACCGGAGGCTCCTGTTCGACTGCTGCTCACCGCAGCGCCCGAGGTTCGTGCTGCTAGGCGCAGTGCCGAACTGACCGGACACGACGCTTCTGCGGTTGCCGCCGCCATGCACAAGCGTGACGCGGCAGACTCCCAAGTGGTTGACTTTCTTGAAGCGGCCGAGGGCGTCACCGTCGTAGATTCGACGGATCTTGATTTTGAGCAGACGATTGCTGCGGTCCTCGCGGAGATCGATCGTGCGACAGGAGAATCCCATGCATGAAGATGACGAATACGACGACCAAGACAAGCTTCTGGAGCGTCTGGCCGGAGTAGACGACGAACTCGCTGACATCCGCGCCGCGGCGCTGCGCGACAGCCTCAACGAGTACGAACTCGATGACGAAGACGCCGAGATGCTCGCCGGTGTCGTCGTTGGCGAAGACGGTATCACCTACTCGCCGGCACTTCCCGTGCTCGCGATCGTCGGTCGTCCGAACGTCGGCAAGTCTGCCCTTGTCAACAAGATTCTGGGCCGCCGCGAGGCCGTTGTGGAAGACACCCCCGGTGTCACCCGCGACCGCGTCACGTACAAGGCTGAGTGGAACGACCGCCGCTTCTCGCTCGTCGACACCGGTGGTTGGGAGCCCGACGCCAAGGGCATCGACGCTTCGGTCGCCGCGCAGGCTGAGGTCGCTATCGACCTGAGCGACGCGGTGCTGTTCGTCGTTGACGCCAAGGTTGGCGCGACGGCAACGGACGAGCACGTCGTGAAGCTGCTGCGCAAGACGAAGAAGCCTGTCTTCCTCGTTGCCAACAAGATCGATGACGCCCGTCAGGAGCCTGAAGCTGCGGCGCTGTGGAACCTGGGCCTCGGCGAGCCGTACCCGGTTTCGGCTATTCACGGTCGTGGAGTCGCAGACCTGCTCGACATGGTCATGAAGAAGCTGCCCGAGGTGTCGGCAGTTGCGAAGCACGAAATCGGCGGCCCGCGCCGCGTTGCGATTCTCGGGCGCCCCAACGTCGGTAAGTCGTCGCTGCTGAACAAGGCTGCGGGTGAGGAGCGCGTTGTCGTCAACGAGCTCGCCGGAACCACGCGCGACCCGGTCGACGAGATCGTCGAGCTCGGTGGCAAGATGTGGACCCTGGTTGACACGGCCGGTATTCGCCGCCGCGTTCACCTGCAGCAGGGTGCTGACTTCTACGCGTCACTGCGTACGTCGGCCGCGCTCGAAAAGAGTGAGGTTGCGGTTGTCGTTCTCGACGTGACGCAGCCCATCAGCGTGCAAGACCTGAACATCATCGACCTGGTGCTGGAGTCGGGCCGCTCACTCGTGCTCGCCTACAACAAGTGGGACCTCCTCGACGATGACCGCCGCAAGTACCTCGAGCGTGAGATCGAGCAAGACCTCGCACACGTTGCGTGGGCACCGCGTGTGAACATCTCGGCTCGGACCGGTCGTCACCTCGACAAGCTGGTGCCGGCGCTTGAGCAGGCACTCGAGTCGTGGGACACCCGTATCCCGACCGGCAAGTTCAACGCCTTCATCACCGAACTTGTTGCCGAGCACCCGCACCCGCTTCGTGGTGGCAAGCAGCCGCGCATCCTGTTCGGTACGCAGGCCGCGACGCGTCCGCCGACGTTCGTGTTGTTCACGACCGGCTTCCTTGACCCGGGTTACCGCCGCTTCATCACGCGCCGTATGCGCGAGGTTTGGGGCTTCGAAGGTACCCCGATCAACGTGAACATGCGTGTGCGTGAGCGTCGTCAGCGCTAATTTCTGAACGTACTGATGCCCCGAGGTGAGCCCATGGTTCCGCCTCGGGGCATCTGTGTTTGGCGTGTCGTGTGTCGCGATGTGGCACATTTCGCCGCGGTGCCGACATGGTGTGACAATCTGGATAGGTGAGTATCGTCGAGCCTGCACCTGGTGAACCGCGTCGCCCACAGGGGCCGCGGGATCCTGGGGATGCGTGGGTTGTGGCGGAAGACGGAACCAAATACTGGGGCCGCTTCGGAGCCGCCGGTTTGTTGGCGGTGGATGATGCACGCGGTGTGCTGTTGCAGCAACGCGTTGGTTGGAGCCACTTTGGTGGCACGTGGGGGATTCCCGGTGGTGCGATGCACCAGGGTGAGGCCGCTGTCGACGGTGCCATGCGCGAATCGCAGGAAGAAGCGGGCGTGCCGGATGGTTCTGTTCGCCCCCTGTTTACAGCCGTCTACGACATTGAGATTTGGTCGTACACAACGCTCGTTGCCGTCGTGGAGACGCCGTTTGAGCCCGCTATCACTGACCCGGAGAGCCTCGCACTCGAGTGGGTGCCTGCTGCCGGTGTGACTGACTTGACCTTGCACCCTGGGTTTGCGGCGTCGTGGCCTATGTTGCGTGATGCGATGGCGGTGCGGCCCGTGATCGTTGTTGATGTCGCGAACGTGATGGGTTCGACGCCCAACGGGTGGTGGAAAGACCGGGCTGGTGCGGCTGGCAAGGTTTTGTCGTCGTTTGCTGATGTCGCTTCTGGTGGCGTTGCGGCTGCTGAGCTGGAGCTGCCGGGGGCTGTGTGGTTTCCGCGCGTTGTTGCCGTGCTGGAGGGCGAAGCGAAGGCCGCGCCGGATGTTTCTGGCGTTGTCGTAGAGCGCGCTTCGGGCTCCGGCGATGACGAGATTGTTGCCGTTGTCACTCGTGAGGCTGAGCGGCCCGGTGCCGTCGTGCACGTCGTGACGAGTGACCGTGATTTGCGGTCGCGTGTTGATGCGCTCGGTGCGGTAACGCACGGCGCACGCTGGCTGACCGGCGCGTAGGGCTTACTCGTACCCGGCTACTCGTACGGCGTGAACTCGTCGCGGCCGCGGAGTTTGTCGATGTCGCGGCGTTCGCGCTTCGTGGGGCGTCCGGCCCCGCGGTCGCGCACAGCGTGCATGGCCATGTGTTCGCGGGGTGGGGGAGCAGGCGTGCGGTCTTCCATCGCGGCCGCGGCGATTGGGGCGCCGACGCGCTTCGTGAGGAGTTCTTTCACGACGAGGATGCGGTCAAAGCCCGCGATGCGCACTCGCAGTTCATCGCCGGGTTTCACCGCTTGTGCGGCCTTGGCCTTTTCGCCGTTGACTCGAACGTGGCCGGCACGGCAGGCGGTTGTTGCGGCTGAGCGCGTTTTGTAGACGCGGACGGCCCAGAGCCAACTATCGACTCGTACCGACATCTGCCTGCTTTCTGACGTGTGCGAGCACTCCGAATGCAATGAGGCCCTGTCCGAGAGTGTACGTGAGCATGACGGCGGGGCTCGTCCAGTCGCCGACAATCTCCGACATGAACAGCTGGAACGCAAGGATCGTGTCGGAGACCAGGAAGAACACGCCACCGAGCAGCACGATGAGGTTGCCGCGGGTTGCCGTTGCCGCGGTGAGGCCGAGGACAATGCCGTAGATCGCGACCGCGATGAGGAGTCCGCCGGTGTGCGGGCCGATGACTGCGACCATGGCGCCCCACCACAGGATGTACACGACTGCGGTCTTGGGTAGACGCCGGAGCGCGACGTGGCGCGTGAACAGCAGAATATAGGCCAGGTGGGCGATGCCGAAGAAGACGAGCATCATCGGAACTGTCGGCAAGAACGGCACGAAAGTTCCGGCACCGTCACCTAGCCACGAGAAGAAGATCGCGAACAGCAGGATCGCGATGGGCGCCGTTCGGGTGATGCGTCGGGAGTTCAGCACGACCGCGATTGCGAGCAGAGGCATGAGCCCGAGTTTGGTGGGAGCGGCGAGTGCCATGTTCTGCGTGAACAGCGCGACAACGTGCGCGATCGACAGAATCACGTATGGCACGAACGTAAGCCAGAGCACGCGGGTTCGTGCGGGCGCGATGGTGGGCACCGCGACACTCCTTCGAGTCGGGTAGCCCTATCGTAGGGTTTGTCGTGGCGGGGTTCGGGGATGCACGCCGCTACACCGTGAGCGCGACCACCGCCCGCGTGGGTTTTGGGTGATCCACGACGTCAAAGCCTGCGTCGACGAACGTGGAGAGCGCACCGAGAAACAGGTCGTTGTTCGATGTCTTACCGGCCGATGTGTCGACGGGGTAGCCCTCGATGACGCGTGCTCCGTGCTCTTTCGCATACGTGACGGCGGCGTCGAGAAGTGCTCTCGTGGTTCCGGAACCACGGTGCTCGCGGCGCACCACAAAGCAGGTAATTGCCCACACGGACTCGTCGTCGAAAGATTCTTTTGACGAGCCGGTGATCATTTTGGTGCGGGCGATTCTCGCCTGCTTCGTGCGTGGGCCGACGTGCACCCAGCCGGAGGGGGAGTCATCGATGTAGGCGATGAGTGCGGGTGGTGGGCCGGCCGTGATCTCAGCTTCGAGATAGTCTTTGCGCTGGTCGGCAGAGGAATTGTTGAACTCGGTGTTCGTGAGCGTCCACCACTGGCACTGGCAGCTTTTGCCGTTGCCACCACCGGTGAGGGCGTGTTGTGCGTCGGCGAAGCGGTCTGGGGTCGCCGGATTAATCGTGACGGTTGACATGCGGCGACGGTACATCGGGCCACCGACACGGCACCAGGGTGGTTCGAAACACCCGTTTTTTGTGGGTAAGATAGGGGAGTTGCCTTCGCGGCAGCGATAACCAAATAACGGGCTGTGGCGCAGCTTGGTAGCGCACTTGACTGGGGGTCAAGGGGTCGCAGGTTCAAATCCTGTCAGCCCGACCAAAAAATCGCGGAAACTCAAGGGTTTCCGCGATTTTTTCGTAGGTGCGATTTGATCCGGTCATCACAAACCCATCTTTTTGACACGCCGATGGGGCATTCGAGCGTCAGTCACCCGGCAGGGCCCCGACCGCCCCGGTTGTGTACGGTCAGCTGCGGTGCGCGCCGTGCACCTGTTCGTTATGGACACCGAAGCACAACCCACCCCGTGGGGCCTGGAGCCCCTGATCGATGTCGGCGAGTTGGCCATGTATTTGGGCATCCCCGTCTCGACGATCTACGACTGGCGCACCCGTGGCCTCGGCGTCGCAGACAGGCCCGGTTAGGGCGTTTGACGCCGCTCGAGTACGAGACCATCATGAACAAACAGGTCGCCACTCGCTGCCTGACCAAACTGTCACCTAAACGTGCATCAGACCCCCGAGCACGGGTGGCAACCCTCAGCAGCGACGATTGCGAAGCTCCGGCAGCAGGCGACCATGGAGACCAGGCCCGAGAAGGAACTTCACTCACTGGCCGACCTCACCGCCGACTGGCGTGCGCGGGCCGAGGTATTGCTCGGCGAGGACGCTCCCACGTGGGCGCAACACCTGCTCAACCGGGGTGCGACCGAAGCCCGACTGCGCGCGGACGATCTCGGGCTGGAGCATATCGAGGATCTTGCATCCGTGGTGCTGATGAGCGTGGCGAACCGGCGGGCAACCTGGGGGCGATGGAACCTGCACGCCGAGACGATGCGGCAGATCATGGGAGTACGGTTCGCAACCACCGACGACCGAATCCGGGTGCTCGATCAGATCGTCGCGCACGCCGAAGCCGAATCGCTCCGGCTCACCCCCGACTACGACCGTGCCGTGCCCTCCCACTACATCGACGGCGAGGGCAACAGGTTCCAGCCGGTCGATCAGATCGTGCACTCCAGCCAAGACATCCTCGACGCCGAGCAGCGCCTACTCGCGCACAGCCAGCGCATTGGCGGGCCAGCACTGACGGCGCGGCTCGTCGCGCGGCACACCTCTCGCAATATCAGGGGTGTTCGGCTCGATCCCGACCAAGCCGTCGCGATATCGCGCATCGCCCGTTCCGGGTTGACGCTGGATTTGCTGGTCGGCCCCGCCGGTTGAATGCCGGGAACCGGCGGCTTCGTGAGGACGTCGCGATCCTGAAAGCGGCGACGACTTTCTTTGCGGGGGAACTCGACCCCCGCACCCGCGATCGGCACCGGCGTCGAACGGACGGCGCGGTTCACGATGCTGCTCCACCTTCCCCGCTAGGTGTACTGACCCGGATCGTTGTTGACGTAGGAGAGACCTCCGTAGTCGAGTTGGAGCTGTCTAGGTTCCCTCGAGTCC
>CANNEP010000059.1 GCA_947503655.1 uncultured Microbacterium sp. | reverse complement strand
GGATCTTCACACGCCCATTCTCCCGCGCAACTCGCGGCGGCTGGCCACCCCGCACCTTCTTGATCAACACGCCCTAGTGGACTCCGCAGTGGACGCCGCTCGGAACTGCCGGACGGCGTCGAGACGACGCCGGAGCACGGGCGAGCGTGCGATGTCGCTGGGATCTAGATCCACGAGCCAAAGACACCAGCGCGGCTCGTTGTGGATGAGCTGGCGCGCACCGACGAAGGGTCGGATGTACTTTGCCGCGACAGGGTCCGCAGCGACATCGTCGTAGTCCTCCGCCTCGATGAGGAGGTTCCCGTCGTCACGCGCCATGTTGCCGAACACCATTGGCGGAAGCTGCGGGGCCAGTGGACTACGGCGCTGCTCGACAAGCGCGTTGGGCCCGTCCACGAGGTATCCGTTGAGCTGCCCGATCACCGGCAGCTCAACGGGTTCGCCCTTCACATTGCCCGAGTAGTCGAACAGTCGAGCGCGTTTCTTCTGCGCTCGGTCGAATCCGATGACAGAGCAGTGCACTGCGGCAGCGCCAGGCGCTTCGCTCGTCCACGCAAACGTCCTGTGCGCGAATTTGACACGCCACCCCGCGGCGAAGACAGGGCCGAACAGCGCCGGCACCGGCTCACCCTGCGCGATTGAGTTTGTGGAGACGAAGGCAAACTCGCCGGCGTACTGCGGCCGGCTGAACAGCTCGAGGGACTTCGCATACCAGCCGGTGACGTAGTCGAGCCGGCCGATGTCCTTGCGACGCCACACGTCGCGCAGCTCCTGGGCCTGCTCGAGTGAGCGGGTCGCGTGGCCTAGGAAGGGCGGGTTGCCCATGATGTACAGGTGCTCGCTCGGTTCGACGACGTCGGCCCAGTCCATGCGCAGCGCGTTGCCGACCTGGATGCTCCTGATCTTGTCCAGCGGAAGAGGATCTGGCGCGGCGCCTAGGGCCAGCTCCATCGCCTGGTTCGCTTGGTGTTCCACCAGGTGCAATGCGGTGGCGGCGATCTGCGCCGGCCATTCCTCGAGTTCGATGCCGTGGAAGCTGGTGAGACGCACCGCGAGATGCTCTTCGGTGAAGAACATCTCGCGTGAGGTCTCACCGGTCAGCTCTTGGATGCGCAGCAGCACCTCCAAGTCGAGAGCGCGCATCTGCCGATACCCGACGACGAGGAAGTTTCCGCAACCGCACGCCGGATCGAGGAACCGCATGTCGCTCATGTCGGTGCGCAGCTTCTTCAATGCGCGCGTGTCATGGAATCCATCTGCGAACCGTTGCCGGAGCTCGTCGAGGAACATCGGGCCGATGACCTTCATGATGTTGGTCTCGGTCGTGTAGTGCTCGCCGAGCTCGCGGCGGGCGACCTTGTCCTTCACTGCCTGGAACAGGCTGCCGAAGATCGCCGGGGAGATCGCCGACCAATTGAACATGGCCGCTTCGACGAGGCGATTGCGCATCGCGGTGTCGAAGGACGGGATCGATAAGGGCTCCTCGAACACGCCGCCGTTGACATAGGGGAATCGAGAGATCAGCTCGTCGAGGTTCGACTGACGGCGCCCCGGCTCACGACCCATCACCTGGTAGAGCAGCGACAGCTGAGGCCCGAGGTCGGATCCGTCTTGGGTGGTGCGTGTCTCGAGGAACTCGAGGAAGAGGTCACGGTCCCACACGCCGGCGTCATCGGCGTAGAGAGCGAACAGGGTGCGGACAAGGAACACGGACGCTTCGTGGTCGTCGTAACCGGAGCCCTCGAGGGCCTCGTATAGGGACGCCATCAGCTTCGCAGCCTTGATTGACGCCGCCTCCTGGGCTTTGGAGCCGAAGATCCGCTCGCCGTAGCCGGCGAGGAACGCCAGCTTGTCCGCCGCATCGCGCAGCTGCGCAAGCGTGAACTCGACAGGTGGTGAAGAGGTATCGGCGCGAAGGTCCAGCAGTCGGAATCGGTGGAAGTCGCTCGTTAGCACCCAACGGGGCACCTCGGGATCCGGTAGGTCGTCGATGTAGTCAAGCGCCTGCTGCTCTGCCGCGATGAGATCCTTCCCTGCCGACTTCATCTCGATCAGCACGAGACCAGGAATGAGGGCGTCGATGTACCCCCGCGATCCCGTCGACGAACGCTTCACCCGCCGCTCGTAGAACGCCGCGCGCGTTTGGGTGATCCCGTAGACGCCGAGCAGGTCGCGGACGAAGGACTGAGCCTGCTGACGCTCGTCACCCGGCTCGCCTTGCCAGTCGCGGATGAACTGCGCAGCACGAGTACGGATCTCATTCATCGACAAAGACTTCGGCACGGCACCACGTTATCCGGCGACGTGACGACAACGCGGGCGCCGGCGCAGCAGCAACAACAGTGTAGGTTCCCGCTCGAGATGGCGAGGAATGCCGCGATTCCACGGTAGTTGGCTGGGGTTTCGGGTTCAGGATTCCGCGAGTAGTGGCGGATTCTTACAAGAGCTCATGGCCGTCGCGGCGATCGGCTACACACCATGCAGCGTGTCCGAACCGGCAGCGACGCGCTCTCCCCGGCCGCAGCAGCGCCCCCCGACGTGAACGGGAATACTCTCGTCAATCGGGGAGCTCCGGCAGGCGTCATCCTCCGCCGGGCAGATGCTCGAGGTGCCCGATGGCCTCCTCGAGCAGTTCGGAGACGTGGTCGTCGAAGAGCGAGTAGTGGATGTGCCGGCCGTCGCGCGTGCCAAGGACCAGGCTCAGATGCCGCAGCAGCCGCAAATGGTTCGATGTGGTCGTCTGTCCGATGTGCAGCTGTTCGCTGAGGTCGGTCACGGTGCTCGGCTGAACACTCAGCGCGCTCAGAATGCGCAGCCGCACAGGTGACGCCAGTGCCTGCATGATCTCGGCGAGACGCTCAGCATCCGCTACGGACAGGGTGCCTGCTTCCCGACGCGTCTCAGTACCGGCCATGCTCACCATTGTGCCCTCCGATCACGATAATCATTCACAACTACAATATGTCATGATCTTGTGATGTATCCTCGTCGCATGACTGCTTCTTCCCCGACGACTACCGCGCCCGTTGCGGAGACGCACGACCATTCCCACGGTTCGGCCCGGTGGGAGCTGTGGTTCGCGATCGCCGCGGGCGTGACCTACGCCGGCGGGATGATCGCCGAGTTCGCGTTGGGGCTGCCGATGGTCGGGTGGCCGTTGGTGTTCTTCCTCGCCACCTACTTCTTCGGTGGGTTCTTCACGTTCCGCACCGCGATCGCCTCGACGATGCGAGGGAAGTTCGAGGTCGACTTCCTCATGCTGGTGGCCGCGATCGGCGCCGCCCTCATCGGCCGGTGGGCGGAAGGGGCGGTGCTGCTGTTCCTGTTCAGCCTCGGCCACGCGCTCGAGGAATACGCCCTCAGCCGTGCCAGCAAGTCCATCGAGTCCCTGGCCGAGCTCGCTCCCCGCAGCGCCCTGGTGCGCCGCGGCGGGGACGAGCCGGTGGAGGTGCCGGTGGAGGAGATCGTCGTCGGGGACATCGTCGTCATCCGCCCGAACTCCCGCATTCCCTCAGACGGGTTCGTGATCTCCGGGGTGTCCGCGGTGGATCAGTCCGCGGTCACCGGGGAGTCGATTCCGGTGGAGAAGGAGCCGGTGGCCGACCCGGAGCGGGCGATGCGCACCGTCGACACCCTGCCCGCCGCCAACCGTGTGTTCGCCGGCACCGTGAACGGGTCCGGCGTGCTCGAGGTCGAGGTCACCGCGACCTCCGCGGACTCGACGCTCAGCAAGGTCGTCGAGCTCGTCCGCTCCGCCGACCAGGCCGCCTCCCCCACACAGCAGTTCATCGACCGGTTCCAGCGTTGGTACGTGCCCGCCGTGATCCTCGGGGTCGCCGTCACCCTCCTGATCTCCTGGCTCGCGTTCGCGCAACCGTTCCCCGACGCGTTCTACCTCGCCATGACCGTGCTCGTCGCCGCCAGCCCCTGCGCGCTCGCGATCGCAACCCCGGCCGCGGTGCTGGCAGGGGTCGCCCGTGCTGCGCGTGCCGGGGTGCTCGTCAAGGGCGGCGCCCCGCTCGAGACGCTCGGGCGGGTCAAGGCGATGGCGTTCGACAAGACCGGCACCCTGACCTGGGGTGCCCCCCGGGTGACGTCCGTCACCCCCGCCGCCGACGTGCCCGAGTCCGAGCTGATCCGCACTCTGGTCGCTGTCGAAGCGCTCAGCGATCACCCGCTGGCCGAGGCGATCGTCCGCGACCTCGAGCCCCGCGTCCCCCAGGCCGAGCGCCTCACCGCGACAGACCTGAACGCGGTCGTCGGGCGTGGCGTCACGGCGACGATCGACGGCGAGCGGGTCGACGTCGGCAACCTGCGCATGTTCGACGAGCAGCAACTCGCGCTGACCGGCACGCTCGCCGACGCGTACACGCAGGCGCGGGACTCCGGGCAGACGCTGATGATCATCCGCCGTGGCGACCGGTTCCTCGGCATCGTCGGCGTGATGGATGCGTCCCGCGCGGAGTCCGCCCAGGTGCTCAGCGCGCTCCGGGGCGCGAACGTGGGGCAGCTCGTGATGATCTCCGGCGACAACCAGCGCGTCGCCGACGCGGTCGGCCGGGAAGTCGGCGTCGACACCGCGATCGGCGAACTGCTCCCCGAGGACAAAGTCGCTCAGATCACCCGCCTCGCCGAAACCCACCGACCGATCGCGATGGTCGGCGACGGCGTCAACGACGCCCCCGCGATGGCCCGCGCCGACGTCGGCATCGCGATGGGCGCCGCCGGCTCCACCGTCGCGTTGGAAACCTGCGACATCGCGCTGATGAGCGACGACCTCGGCCGCGTCCCGTTCGCCGTGCGGCTCAGCCGCGCCACCAGCCGCATCATCCGGCAGAACCTCATCGCCAGCCTCGCGATCGTCGCGTTCCTCATCCTCGCCACCTTCCTCGGCCTGAACATCGGCGCGGTCGTACTCATCCACGAAGGCTCCACCCTGATCGTCGTCGGCAACGCACTCCGCCTGCTCAACTTCGAGCGCGGCAAAGAGCACCACGGCATCGACCACGAAGACAGGCCCACCGCTTGAGAGACTCAGCCGGCGCAGGCGACGGCCTCCCTTGCGCGGCTATGTGGCCCAGCAGGATTGCACGGTGCCGGTCGTTGCCTGCGCGACGGTCGGGATGGTCTCCACGAGTGCTCGTGTGATCTCCTCGGACGCGGGGTACTCGATGACCCGCCAACCGACGATGCCGAAGTCCTCATCCAATGCCTGCACCGCGCATGCGAACGACGTCCCAGCGGGTGGCGTGGCTTGGAAGGATACGGTCACGGTGCGCGCATCGACCAGCTCGTATCCGGTCTCGTCGAATCCGACGTCGTCGAGCGAGTTCGAGACAGTCAGCCACGAAAGCCCGGCGACAGACAGGATTGCCGCCGTCGCGACGGTGACCCAGAACACGCGGCGGCGGATGGGCCGCGGTCCCCGACCGTAGCGGTCGGCGAGCTCCTCTTTCGTCGTCACGTAGTGCGCCCTATCTGCGGCTGCGAGCATCGCGGTCGGCGAGCTCGGTGAGGCGTGCGTTGTAGGCCTCGAGCTCGGCTTCGCCGGTGCGGTCGGCGTGCCGGTCTCGCCGCTTGGTCTCGCGGTCGTCGCTGCGACTCCACTGAATCGCGACCGTGATCGCGAGGATCAGGGTGGGGATCTCACCGATCGACCACGCGATACCGCCGCCGGTTTACTGATCCTCGAGCGGTGTGACACCCCAGGTGCGACCCATCGACCCGAACCAGTCGGCGACCATCAGCCCCGACTGCATCATGATGGCGATGCCGAAGAACGCGTGCATCGCCATCACACCGATGAGCAGCAGCAGCCTGCCGGCGTAGGGAAGCCGCCACGGCACCGGGTCGATGCCGATCAGGGAGAGCGCGAACAGGTAGCCGGTGATGAGGAAGTGCGCGATCATCCACTGGTGGCCGAGGTGGTCGTACAGCGACCAGCGGAACAGGGCGGTGTAATAGAACACCCACAGTGAGCCGATGAACAGGGCGGCCGCGACGAACGGGTTCGTCAGGATGCGGGCGACGGGCGAATGCACCGCCCACAGGATCCACTCCCGCCCGCCGCGGGTGCCGTCGTCGCGTTTGCGGATCGCCCGGGCGGCGAGGGTCACCGGGGCGCCGGCGACCAGCAGCACCGGGATCGCCATCGTGAGCAGCATGTGCCCCACCATGTGCATGCTGAACAGGTAGTCCTGGTAGACGTTGACGACGCCGCCGGTGACCCAGACCAGCAGCACCATGGCGGCGACCCACATGATCGTGCGATACACAGGCCACGCGTCGCCGCGCCGGCGCAGCCGCCACACCCCGGCGAGATAGAAGAAGATCGCGAACCCGGCGAGCACCGCCCACAACATGTCCACGTTCCACGCGGTGACCCACCGTTCGATCGTGAGCTCCGGGGGCAGCGGGGCACCGGTGAGGCGTTCTGCCGGCGAGGGGATCTCGGGAAGCGGGGCCGGGTTCGGTGGCGGAGTGCGGGCCAGCGCTGCGGCGGCGCCGCTGGCCACACCCATCAGTGCCAGCTCGAACGCGATGAGCATCCAGAAAGGGCGGGATGCCGCGTCGGAGCTGCGCATCCTGCCGATCAGGCGGGTGCGGTACCACGCCCCGAAGAGGCCGAGGCCGACGAGCGCGACGACCTTGATGCCCAAGATCGCGCCATAGGGCGAGAGCAGATCGGACCACTCCTGCAGGCCGATGGCGGCGCGCACCGTGCCGGACACGGCGACGAGCACGAACGCGGCCAGAGCGATGCTCGAGTAGCGGGCGACGAGATCGGGGATGCGGCGACGGTCGAGGGCTGGACGGACGGCGATGAGCAGCAGGAGCCCGCCGAGCCACACCGCGGCGCCGATGATGTGCAGGATGAGCGCCATCATCGCCTCGTGGTGGAAGGCGTCATCGCCGGAGTGCCCCTGCGTGCCCATCGGCACGAGCGAGGCCACCGCCACCAGGGCGACCAGAAGCGTCCCGACCCAGGACCGCACGGCGAATGTCAGGACGGTGAGGGCGGCGCCGGCGACCGTCGTGATCAGCCATGTCCTGCCGACCTCGAGCTCGACGAGGAACCGGCCGAGCTGGGCACCGAACTGGGGGCCTGCGTCGATGGCCGGGTTGAACACGCTGAGAAGCGTGAGGAACCCGGTCGCGCCCGCGGCCACGGTGAACAGGGCTGCAGAGATCGACGCGGTATCGAGGGCGACGTCGAACTCGCGCTCACCGGCCCGCAGCGTGAACAAGGCGGTCACGAGCACACCGACCATGCCCGCGGCGGCGAGATTCACGACCAGTTTCGTGACCGGAAGCCCCCAGCGCACAACAGGGCCGGCGTCGCCGAGTGGGATCTGCGCAGCACCCCCACCGAACCACAACGCCCCGACCAAGGCGATGAGTGCGACCCCGCCGAGGATCGCAGGCCCTGCGACCCGCAAGACGCGAGGAGTCATTCCTGTCGCGGTCGGAGTGACCGCTGTCCGCGTTCAGTGGCATCCGCACCCGTGGTGGCGGGAATCGAGAGTATCGGGGTCATGTGCGTGCTTTCGGCTCGGGCAAGAGGGCGGGGCAGGGGTGCGGGGTCATGTGAGCCCGGAGTAGGAGTGGAGGCCCTGGAAGAACATGTTCACGATCGTGAAGTTGAACAGCACCGCGACGAACCCGATGATGGACAGCCAGGCGGAGCGGGTGCCGCGCCAGCCGCGGGTCGCGCGGGCGTGGATGTAGCCGGCGTAGAGCACCCAGATCACGAACGTCCACACCTCCTTGACATCGAAGCCCCAGTAGCGACCCCAGGAGTCGTTGGCCCAGATCGCGCCGGCGATCAGGGTGAACGTCCAGAACACGAACCCGACGATCGCGAACCGGTACGCGAGGGACTCGAGCACGTCGGCGGCGGGCAGAGTGCGCAGAAACCCAAGACCGTCGGCGCGGGCAGTGTCCGAGGATGCTCGGGTGCGGCGCTCCCGGCGGGCCTGCAGGAGCTGGGTGATGGAGATGCCGCAGGCGATCGCGAACAGGGCGGTGGCCAGGGACGCGACGAAGACGTGGATGACCAGCCACACGCTCTTGAGCGGATCCATCAGCGGAACGACCTCGACGTAGAACGAGACCGTCGCGCCACCCAGCAGCAGCACCACCATGCCGATCAGGAACGCACCGAGGAAGCGGAGGTCGTAGCGGCGCAGCACCAGCAGGTAGACGGCCACGATCAAGACCGTGCCGGTCAGCGCGAACTCGTACATGTTCGCCCACGGCACCCGCTCCGCGGCGATGCCGCGCAGGATGGTGCCGGCCAGGTGGAACAGGAACGCGAGGACCGTCAGCGACGTCCCGATCCGCGCCCACAGCAGCCGTTGACGCTGCGCGGGCGGCGTGCGAACACTGTCCACCGACCCACTCTGGGCGTTGTCCGTCTGCTGGCCCGCCCGTGCGGTAGCGCCGGCCAGGACCGGCTCCCGCTGCGGGACGCTGGCGGGGACGGAGCGCCCGGCCAGGTCGATGGTGTACGCGATGAACGCGAGCAGGTAGGTGGCGATCGCCGTCCACACCAGCAGCAGTGAGATGCCGTCGAGGGAGAGCGCGTCGGTTCCGGTCATGGCAGGGTCGTCCTCTTCGTCGTTGCGGTCAGGGGGTGCCCGCGAGCGGGGTGGCGCGGTAGATCCGTGCACATCGGTCAGCCCGCGTTCGCTTCCAGCCAGGCCAGCGAGTCCACGGCGGTTCCGTCGAGGTAGACCTCGAAGTGCAGATGGTTCGCGGTGGAGCGTCCCGTGCTGCCGACGAGTCCGACCAGCTGCCCGGCCGTGACGGTCTGCCCGGCGGCGACCTGCCGGCTTCCGGTCTGCATGTGCGGGTACACCGTGCTCACCTGTTGCCCGTTCAGCACGGACTCCACCACCACGGTCACCCCGTATCCGCCGTAGCTGTCCTGCGAGATCCGCACGACGCCGTCGACGGACGCGTAGACGGGGGTTCCGCCGGCAGCGACCATGTCGGTGCCCATATGCGCGCCGCCTCGAGCACCGAAGCGGTCGGTCACGGTGAACGGACCGCCCACCGGCCACCGCACGGCTCCACTGCCTTGGGGCACGATGCTGTAGTCGAAGGGCACCGAGGCGACTTGTGCGGAGGCGCGGGCACGTTCTGCGGCTGCTTCTGCCGCCTTCTTCTGGTCGATCTCCGCCTGGGTGGTGGCCGAGTAGCTCTCCCGTGTGAGCTGCGTCCCAGTCGCGTCGGAGGCGACGATCAAGGATTGCGCGTCCTCGGACGCGACTTGCTGCAGTGTCGGGATCTCGAGGTCCGCCGGCTGCCAGGCGGCATACGCGGGGAGGGCGAAGGTGGCGATCAGGCCGGTGACCACCGTCAGGACCGCCAGGGAGCGCACTGGGCGCAGCGCGATTACCCGACCACGGGCGGACGTTTCTGCGGGCGGGCGCCGTGGGGGGGCGGGTGGTGATGCTGGTGACTGGCGGGGTTGCGGCGCGGCGGAGGCTGCGGCGCGTGGGGGGCGTCTGGGGCTGGTCGCCGCCGCCGGGTGGGGTGGTCTGGTCAGTCATGATGTCCTGGTTCGTTTCGGATCAGATGGACACGCCGCGGTCGGCGAGGAAGGGGATGGGGTTGACCGGGGAGCCGTTCACGTAGGCCTCGAAGTGCAGGTTGCAGCCGAACGCGTTGCCGGTGTTGCCTTCGCTGCCGATCAGGTCGCCGGCGTTCACGCGTTGGCCGTATCCGACGTAGAAGCCGCCGGGGCGGATGTGGGCGTATCCGGTGCCGATCCCGCCGCCGTGGTCGATCTTGATGTAGTTGCCGTAGCCGCCGTTGTACCCGGCGTAGACGACGGTGCCGGCCGCGGCGGCGTAGATCCCCGCGCCGCATCCGCCGCTGAGGTCGACGCCGTAGTGGTAGCTGGTCGAGCAGTACCCGTTGCCACACTGGGAGCTGCGCGGCCCGAACCCCGAGGTGCGGTGCCCGGAGGTCGGCCGTGCCCACCCGGAGCTGACCACACCCCCACCAGCACCTCCCGAGGCGGCGAGCCGTTCCGCTTCGGCGCGCTCCGCCGCTCGCCGCTGCTCCTCGGCGATGCGGGCAGCCTCCACCCCGGCCTGATAGTCGGCGATGGTCTTCGCGGTGGTGTCCTCGAGGGCGGCGAGCTGGGCCTGCAGCTCGCCGAGGTGGAGGGTCTGCGCGTCCAGCGCGGCCTGCGCAGCATCGGCGGCCTGCTGCGACTCGAGCATCTTCTGCTCGGCGACCTGCTGCAGCCGGTCGCGCTCATCCCGGGCCACCACCGCCTGATCGGTCAGGCTCTGCGCGGCATCGCGGGCGGTGAGCGCCGCAGCGTAGACGGCCTGGTTGCGTTCCAGCAGCTTGTCCATCACGCCCAGCCGGGACAGGAGATCGTCCGCGGTCGCGGCCGACCCGGAGAGGAACAGCTCGAGGGAGGTGGTGTCGCCCCCGTCGCGGTACAGCTGCGCGGCGATGCGGCCGGCCTTGTTCGCCGCGTCGGTCGCGTTCTGCGCTTCCAGGTCGGCTTGGGACTGCAACGTGTCGGCGCGGATGGATGCGTCGAAGTACTCCTGCTGGGCGGTGTAGAACGCGCCGGCGGCCTGCTCGGCGGCGGTGCGGGTGCGCGCCACCTCGCCGGTCAGGCTTTGGATGAGGCCCTGGATCCGCTGCACCTCGGCAGCTTTGGTGGCCTCGTTCGCTTTCGCGGCCTGCACGTCCTCCCAGGACGGATAGGTCGCCGCGAACGCTGCCGGCAACAGCGGGCCGGCGACCAGGACGGCTGCCGCGCTCAATGTTCCCGCCGTCAGCAGAGTGCGCCGGCTCACCCCGGCCCGGAATGCGCGGCTCTCCGCGGGCGTGGGCGCGCACCCACACTCCTCCGCCGTCAGGTCACCAGGAAGGGTGAGATCGCTGCCCGTCGCCAGCGTTCGCAGCGACCAAGCCAGTCGACCTCCGGCAGGCCTCATCCGTGGCGTGTTCATGGGTGCCTCCCCGGATCAGTCGAACGATCTGCGGCGGCCGCACGCGTGCGGGCACGGTGGGAGAACCCCGCCGCGGTGAGAGCGCCGGCGGCAGCGAGGACGATGAGAGCGGTGAGCCAGGGACCGAGGATCACCGCCGGGGTGAGTCCGGTGCGCAGCGGGACGGTGGTGATCGACGCGTCAACGGTGTCGACGCCGATGCTGTCGACGGTGGTGCCGTCCGGGGTGATGACCTGGCTGGTGCCCACCGTGGAGACGTTGACGACCGCGCGGCCGGTTTCGATGGCGCGCATCCGGGCGAACGCGAGCTGCTGCAGGTTCTCGTCGGTGCCGCGGAAGTCGGCGTTGTTGGTCTGGAACACGAACACCTCTGCGCCGGCGCGGGCACCGTCCCAGATCACGGCGTCGTAGATCACGTCGAAGCAGATCGCCAACCCCACCCCGACGTCGCCGACCTGCACGAGCGGCGGGTTGCTGCCGGGGGTGTATTCGCGTTGGATCAAGCCCACCAGGTCGGGGACGATCAGCTCGTAGAACCACCGGTCCGGCACGTACTCGCCGAACGGGACCGGGTTGACCTTGTCGTGCCACTGCCGGCCCGTGGGATCCGCGGTCCACAGCAGGGACGTGTTGAAGACATCGTCGCCGCGGGTGGTGGCGGCGTTCATCAGCAACGGCGCCCCGGCCGAGCGCACGACCCGGTCCAACGCCTCGGCGGCGGCGGGATCACTGAGCGGGTCGGCGTCGACGCCGCCCTCCGGCCAGGCCAGCAGATCCATCGGCTGCCCGTACAGCGGCACCGTGGCGGCGGTCTGCGCGGCCAGGACGTCGCCGGGCACCTTGTCGTCGAAGTACCCGGTGGGGCCGTTGCCCTGCACCCATCCCACGCGGAACTCCCCGGCCGGCGCGGTGGGGAACTGCGGCGCTATCACCAGGAGAGCGGCGACGCTCACAGCAGGGTGCAACCCGAGCATGAAGCGGATGCCGCCGGCGCGGATCCACTGCACCACAGAGGCGCACAGAATGACGATCAGCAGGGACAGGCCGGTCACGCTCGTCCACGACACGGCCTCCGCGAGCGGGCCGCCCACCTGGGTCATCCCGAGGCGCGCCCACGGGAACCCGGAGTACGGCCACGCACCCATCACCACCTCACGGGCCGTCCACAGAACCCCGATCAGCGGCGGTACCGCGAGCAGCTGCACGAGGCCGCGGGCCGGATAGCGGGCGGTCCACCGGTAGGCGAGCGCGATCGGCACCGCGCCCGCGCCGAACAGGACCGCTTCCAGCCCGGCGAGGGCAAGCCACGGCACCGGGCCGAGGAACTCCCCCACCCACACCAGATGGGTCGTGTAGAACACGGCGCCGAACACAGTGCCGACCAGCAGCGCCCCGCCGATGCTGCGGCCGATCAGGGCCACCAGGGCGACCGTGACACTCACGAACGTCAACGGCCACCACCCCACCGGTGCGGAGGCGAGATCCAGCAGCAGGCCGGCGGCCGCGGATGCCAGCACCGCCGCCCACACCGGCAGCGACCATGCCGCCACGGTGCGGCGCGGCGTCTCCTGCTCCGGCGCGGCGGCCGGGGCGGGTGTCGGCAAAGGCGTGCGCATCGGTCAGGTGTCTTTCTGGTGGAGTCGGGTGAGGTAGTCGTTGTACGCGTCGAGCTCAGGGTCGCCGTGTGCGTCGGCGCGACGGTCGGCGGCGACCGCTTGGGCGGTGTCGTCGCGGAACCAGCGGTGCATGACGTAGATGAGCATCAGCAAGGTGGGGGCCTCGCCGTAGGACCAGGCCAGCCCGCCGGCGAGGCGCTGGTCTTCGATCGGGTCGATGCCCAGCGCGCTCGTCGGGCCGGCGAACCCGTCGATGAGGGTAGTGGTGGCCATCATCAGGAAGACGCCGAAGAAGGCGTGCAGGGCGGCCTCGGCGAACACGTCCAGGGCGCGGCCGCCGTGGCTCATCCGCACCGGCAGCGGGTCCGACGACAGGATCGGGATGGTGAACAGCATCCCGGCGACCAGGAACCCGACCTCGAGGAGGGTATGGCCGGTGACGGTGGACAGGATCGGATCGGCGAAGTTCGCCAGGTACAGACCGTAAAACGCCGCCAGGTATAGCGGCACCGCCAGCCACGGGCTGAGCAGCCACCGTGCGGTGCGACTGCGTAGCCCGGCGTGCGCGGCGCGGAGCACCAGGAGACCTGGGCCGTGGTGCGGGGTGGCGCGCAGCAGCAGGGTGCCGGGAGAGCCGAGGACCAGCAGCGGCGGGATCGCCATCATCAGGGTGAGCTGCTGGAACATGAACACCGAGAACAGGGCGTACCCGAAGTTCTCCACCGCCAGGCCGGTGACCGCGGCGAGGGCGACGCAGCCGAGCAGGAAGCTGACCGTCCGCCACACCGGCCAGCCGCGGCCGCGGACCCACATCCGGATCGCACCGGCCAGGTAGGCGACCGCGAGGAGTCCCGCGAGGAGCGGTAGCACCGGAGCCGGAAGCGGGGCCGGGGCGAGGAACCCGCCGAGGGTCGGCGGGGCGTCCGGGATCCACACGGTCGTCACGGTGTGTCCTTCGCAGGCTGGTCTACGCCGAGGGCGTGCGCGTGGCGGGTCGCGAACTCGTCGACGGCGCGCGCCAAAGCGGGGTCTTCGCCGCGGGCCAGTCCCGCGTACTCGACGTGCACACCATCCGGGGTGGTGCGGGCTTTCAACACCGCCGCCGCGAGCAGCCCCGGCGCGAACGCGTTGCGCTGGTATACGGACGAGGTCCGCTGCTTCGCCATCATGACCCGCTCACCACGGAGCCCGTCGCAGGCGCCGCGCTGTCCGCGCTGACGCGGGAGCGGCGGTGTCGGGTCCACAGGCTCAGGCCGAGGACGATGACGCCGGCACCGAGGGCGACGTCGGCGAGGTTGCCGATGAACAGGTTCCCGTAGGCGAGGAAGTCGGTGACGTGCCCGACCCCGAACCCAGGGGGGGAGAACAGCCGGTCGATCAGGTTCCCGATCGCGCCCCCGAGGATCAGGCCGATCCCCATCGCCCACCATCCGGTCCGCGCCCGCGCGGCGGCGACGACCAGCAGCACCACGGCACCGACCCCGAGGAGAGTGAGCAGCCCGGTGACCCCGGCTCCGAGGGAGAGGATCGCGCCGGGGTTGAACGCGAGCTGCAGCCCAAGCAGATCCCCCAGCAGCGGGATCCGCTCCTCCTGACTCAACCCTCCCAGTGCGGCCGCCTTCGTCGCCTGGTCGACCAGGACCACCACAGCGGCGGCCAGGCACGCGACCGCGAACCGCCGGGTCTGCTCACGAACCATCAGCGGCTCCTCCTGCGTTCGCGAGGGCCGCTGATAACCCGGTCATCAGACCGGCTATCAGGAAGAGGTTTTTGGTGTCAGAAGTCGAAGAGGTCACCGAGGAACCCTTCCTTCCGCCGACGCCCGGAGCGACCGTGATGATCCCTGTCGCGGTCAGAACGGTGGTCGCCCTCGCGCGGATAGGGGGCGGTGCTGGTTTGCCGGCCGCCGCCGGCAAGGTCGGCGGCGCGGTCGATGATCTTGTCGAGCTCGCCACGGTCCAGCCAGACGCCCCGGCACTGCGGGCAGTAGTCGATCTCGACCCCGGAGCGTTCCGTGATCAGCAGGGCGGTCCCGTCGACCGGACATTTCATGAGGGGTTCTCCTTCTGTTGCTGGTCGTCGGCGGTTCCACCATCCGCGGCGGCCGCGGCCGCGGCTGCTCGGTCGCGGCGACGACGCTCTCTGGCCACCATGAGCACGACCACCAGCGCGCCGCCCAGCACGATTACGCCACTCAGGACCGCAAGGACGGGGAGGAGTTCCCAACCTCCGGATGGCCCGTTGTGAACCTCTCCGGACGTATTGGCGGCAGATGTGGGAGACGGGTCGGGTGTCTGCTCCTCGGTCGCTTCGGGGGTAGGGGCGCTGGTGGGGGCGGTGACCGCTTCGACGGTGTACTGGTACTCGTTGCTGATCGGGTGCCCGTCGCTGGACACGACCCGCCACCGCACCGTGTACACGCCCGCCTGACCAGGCGTCACCGCCTGGGTGACCGTGGTCCCGTCGATGACCGGATCCCCCGATGCGATGTTCTGCCCGTCCGGGGCGACCACCTCAATGATCACGGCGCTGAAATCGGTGAGGATCTCGCCGCTGAACGTCAGCGAAATCTCCTCCGGGACCACGCTGACCGTGGATCCGGCTTCCGGGGAGGAGGAGACGATCTCATCGTGCGCGGCTGCGGGCGCCGCGGTGGCGAACAGGAGCCCGGCGGCCAGCAGCAGCGTCGTCAGAGTGGACAGGAGGAGGATGCGTCTCCGTGAGCCGGATCGGTGCGGGTGTTCGTGGTCGGTGACGGTGGTCAAGGCGGTGGTCCTTTCAGGGCCGGTTGATGATGTGCTGGGCGATCGTCGTCGCGTCTTTCCAGACCCCGGCGAGGGTGTCGGAGCCGCGGCCGCCGTACTGCGGCATCCCCGCCACGAACAGCCCGGGCAGGCCGGTCAGGGTGCGCCGCGGCCGGTCGACGCGGGCCGGTTCCGGGAGCCAGTCGTCGCCAGGGGTGTAGCCGGTGGCGAGGATCACCGAGCGGGGGGATGCCTGCGTGCCATCGGCGAAGGTCACCCCGGCGCCGGCCGCGTCCTGCACCGCAGCTGCGATCGTGACCCCGACGCGGCGCAGCTGCTCATAGCTGTCGCCGAAGATCGGCTCGGGGCGACGCTCCCGCGAGAACAGCGGCACCCTCTCCCCCGCCGCGGCGGGATAGCTCATCGCGGGGCGATGCTGCCGCCGGGTTCGCACGGACAGCGTCACGGTGTGCGACGCGGACAGTTCGCGGGCCAGCTGCACACCGCTGTTCCCGCCGCCCACGATGAGCACGTCGCCGACGGGGATCTGCTTCGGGTACAGGTACTCGCTGCTGTGCAGCACCACCCCGGGCATCGTCAGCAGAGACGCCCACTCCGGAATCCGCGGGTGCGCGGCCGCGCCCGTCGCGCAGATCACGTTGCGGGTCTGCACCTCCCCTGCCGTCGTCGACAGCAGCAGAGTCGAGCCGTTCCCGCGATGCTCCACCCCGGTCGCCTGGATGCCCCAGACCGTCTCCACGCCCAGCCCGGCTTCCACGAAGGTGAGGTAGTCCGCCATCTCGTCCACTCGCGGATGCCGGCGCTGGTCACCCAGCAGCCGCCGCGGAGACAGCGCGCTATGCCGGGCGTCGCTGAGAAGCTCCATCGAATGCCACCGTGAGGACCAGGAACGCTGCCCCGTGCTGGCGGCGTCGATCACCACAAACTCGTGCTGCGGCCGCAGCCCTTCCGCGGCCAGAGCCGCGGCAACCGCGAGCCCAGACTGCCCGGCGCCGACGATGATCGCCCGCCGATGCGTCAAACCCGCCCGCATCACCGGCCACCGTTCACCGCAGCCTGGATGGCGTTCTCGAGGTCGTCCCACTCCTGCAGCTCGAGCAGCTCACCGTCGAGGAAGAACGTCGGCGTGCTGCTCACCCCGAGCGCCTGGCCCTCCTCGAAATCCAGCTCCACCCGCTCCGCCGTAGCCGGGTCCGCCACGGCGGCGTCATAGGCGGCCATGTCCAGACCGATCTCCTCCGCGAAGCCACGGAACAGGTCGGCGCGAGACTCCTGCGCCTCACCCCACTCCGCCTGCGTCTCGAACAACCGGACATACATGTCCTCGAACCGGTCCTGCTGCGCGGCCGCTTCCGCCGCGACCGCCGCGTTCTTCGAATTGAAGTGACCGGGCAGCGGGAAGTAGCGGACCACATACGTGATCTCCCCAGCGAACTGCTCCCGCATATCCTCCACGATCGGGAAGAACGCGCCACACGCCTCGCACTCGAAGTCGAGGAACTCCACCAGGGTGACAGCGCCCTCCCCGCCGTCGTCGAGGACATGCGAGCTCTCCCGCACCACCTGCGGGGATGCGTCACCGCCCCCAGATGAAGGTGGAGCGGACTGGCTCTGATTGACAAGGACATAGATCAACGCGGCGATCACCATCACCACCACAACGGCAATGGTGACGAGCGTCGCCTTCACAGGGGTTTTCATCGGGTACTCCAAACCAAGACACGGCACAGGACAGAACCCGGGCACGCAGCCCGGGACGAAGCGCCACCCGGAAAGGGTGGCGTGCCAAATGTCAGGTTCGGGAAAGACCCAACTGCGTCAACGAAAAGACAATCGGGTGAGCACGGGCAGCCGGCGCCGGAAGCAGCGAAGGCATCCGTGGCCCGTCACCGAGAACCGGAGGCATCCGCCGACGCCACAACCCCCGCAGCACCACCATGAACGTCAGCCCGCACAACACGCCCAACATGCACAGCGCAGCGCCCACCAACGCGTTCGGCCCAGAAACGACGCCACCGGCGACCGCCTCATGCTCGACTGGGGCGTCTGCCACGGGCTCGACGTGGGGGTCCATGAACCCAGAAATCACCAGCGGAACAGGAGTCGAACCGTCCGCCTCTGTGTGACCCGTCGCTGCCAGACCCAACATCAGCAGCAGCACCAAACCGACGCTGGTAATGAGCCTCATTATCAACAATTGCTCATTCAGCGTCGTGGAGCGCGGAGTCCGGGCCGAAGAGATCATCGCCCACAGCCTACCATGCGCACCTAAACCCATTCGGAGCCCGGTTCACCCGAGCACGGGAGCGCCGGCCGCGCCGGCCGGGTCCGGCGCGGCTAGGGCGTGTTGATCAAGAAGGTGCGGGGTGGCCAGCCGCCGCGAGTTGCGCGGGAGAATGGGCGTGTGAAGATCC
>CANNEP010000058.1 GCA_947503655.1 uncultured Microbacterium sp. | reverse complement strand
GGACTCGAGGGAACCTAGACAGCTCCAACTCGACTACGGAGGTCTCTCCTACGTCAACAACGATCCGGGTCAGTACAACAGCCGCGCGGGGTCGGCTCCAAGGCTGGCCTGGTTCTGAACGTCGGCACGTTTCGTCTCGGTCGCTATGCGTCCTCGCTGAACGGCGGGAAAGAAGAACCCTAGCTGAGCTGCAGAGTCGTCACGCACGTCGGGTCGTCGGCGCCGGTCGCAATCGGTGCTGTCACTGTGCGCTCCCCCGCGACGATTGTGATGGTTCCGCTGATGTCCCGCGGTAGCCACAGCCCCACAAAGCCGTTGTCGTTCGTCGCGAATGATCCCGACAGAATCTCCGCGCCGTCGTCGCCAACAACCGTCACCTCGAGCGGTTCGTTCGACAGCTCACCCATGCACGTCGTCAGGCTGTGGAAGAAGCAGTCGTGCGTCTGCGCGGCATACGGCGCGACCGACACGTAGAACTTGTCATCGGGCATCGGCAGCGACGTCTGGTTCTTTTCGGCATCCATAAGCACGAGCTCATCCGGACGCACCGACGCCATCAAATCAGCCGGGCGTTCCGCAACCGGCAACGCCTCCAGCGTGTCGATCACGGCCGTAGCGTCCATTCCGGCGAGATCATGGCGCTCCAAGAACGTCTCCGCCACCTCGGCAACGGGCGCGGATGTCGCAGAAGGAGAAGCGGAACCAGTGCTCGCGTTGCCAGCATCGCCGCCCGGCGCACAAGCCGAAAGCGAGAACGCCGTCAGAGCGGCAAAAGTGGCGACCAGCAGAACCCGAGGAGTACGACGCATGCCCTCATCCTAGGGATACCTCCCCCGGGTATACCTGGAGAACGCCCGAGAATCCCGGAACGCCCGAAAGCCCTAGCTCAGCTCCCGCATCACCGTACGCTCAAACAACTCGACACCCGAACGGTCGTACGCCATCTCGGGGAAGTAGTGAATCGCGTACCCGAGTCCGTGTTCCTGACGCTCCGCGAGCCGCTCGGCGACCTGCTCCGGGGTTCCGAATCCGGGCGATGCCTCGTAGTCAGCGCGGATCTTCGCTGCGCGAGCGGAACCAACGTGCGGCTCCAGACGCGCCATCACGGCGTTGAGACGGTCAGGGGTTCCGGAACCATGGCGCTTATGGGAGGCTTGCCGCACAGGGCCAGGCATGACCGACGACGTTCAAGGGGACACTGTGGAACGCCAGAACCAGACCATTTCACGCAACAATTGGGTGCGCGGCGGCATCCTGCTTACCCTTTCGGTCCTGCTGTTTGCCTCCGGCCAGAGCCTCTACCAGGTCACCTTTTTCCCCTACTTCTCCGTGGTCGCAGACCTTCTCCTGCTTGTCGCGTTCTGGTACTTCCTCCGCGACGCCGGCAAGCCGGGCGCTATGCTCGCCGACCGGCGCATTGCGTGTACGAGCCTCATTGTGCTCGCGATTTCGCTGATCGCGCGCCCGTTCGTGGATCAAGCATTGGTCACGCAAGGGTTCACCAATCCGGGGTCCCCACTGCCATTCGCTGCCGCTCATGTTCTGGTCGAAGGCGCCGGCCTGGTCGCTCTGGGCGCATTCGCGTGGCTGGTTCACAAGAGCCCCCGGGTTCACCGCACCTATAAGACGATCATCGTCTGGGCCATCATCGTGACCATTGTCCTCCTCGTCATTGAGGAGCTTTTCATGGCGACGTCCATTGTCGCTATGAACTTCCCCATGCTTACCTACAACATCGTGGCCAGCGCGACGTGGCTCATCCACGTATTCGGCATGCTCGCGATCGCATTCGCCGCGATCCTGGCGGTGCATCACGAGGCGAGTCTCTGGGTCACAGCTGAGGCGGAACCGTTGGGCACGGTGAGCGCGCCTGATCCGCATGAAGGTTAGCGCGACGCCCCGTCCTTCGCGCCGCTGCCCATGGTTCCGCTCCCCTGATCGCATCGAACGCAACTGATCAACGACAGGGGTATTCCCTGTGTACGAGACGTGATAAAAATTCACCCAACGGAACCATGGTTCCGCCCGCACACAGGGAGTACTTCATGTCATTTCAGGCCTACCTCGACGGGGTAGAAACCAAGACAGGCCTCACCCCGCGCCAGCTCATCGCCCTCGCCACCGAGCGCGGCTTTGGCCCGGACGCTAAGGCAACGCCGATCCTCGCGTGGCTCGCCGAAGACTACGGCCTGGGGCGCGGCCACGGCATGGCGATCGTGCACGTCATCACGAAAGGACCACAGATCAGCGCGAAGCACGTCGGCAGTGGCGGCACACACGCCGACGCCTCCGACAAACTCTGGCTCGACGGTCAGGCCACCGACCCGACACGCGCCTCATCGTGATCATCGCCGGTCTCGTGCTCGCCGCGCTCGCGGCGTTGCTGCACGTGTACATCTTCTACCTGGAGTCCGTTGTCTGGACGGGCACGAAGGCGCGCGCGACCTTCGGAACCACGGCTGAAGAAGCACAGACCACGAAACTCCTCGCGTTCAACCAGGGCTTCTACAACCTGTTTCTCGCGATCACCGTCGTGTTCGGCATCGTGTTCTTTGCGAAAGGAGATCCCACAATCGGCGCGACACTCGTGTTCGTGGGCGCTGGTTCCATGGCGGCGGCCGCCCTCGTGCTGTTGCTCTCCAGCCCCGGCAAATGGAGCGCCGCCCTCACGCAGGGCGCGCTGCCGCTGCTCGGCGTGATCGCGCTCGCGATCGGGCTCGCCACGGCTTAAACGAAGCCCTCATTCGCCACAGTGGTCCCCTCACCTCGTGGTGGACCTGAGGGGAATTGAACCCCTGACCTCCTCGATGCGAACGAGGCGCGCTACCAACTGTGCTACAGGCCCGGAATGCACTCACAATACACCCGCACCACATGTCTGGCGCCAGATTGGCACGTCAAAAAGACGGTGACGGAACCACGGCGTTCGTCAGAAGTCGGAACCGCAGTCAGCTCGCCGCGCGGCTTGCGAGCAGCTGGCGCACGTGCGCTTCGATGGCTGCGTCGTCCATGGCCACAGCCGCCGGACGAGCGGTCTCGATACGCACCGGAGCCTGCTCGGCAGCCCTCTGGCGGGCGGCCTCTTCGACCGCCGCACGACGCAGTGCTTCGCGAGCATCCTGCGCGTCCTGCGCGATCGCGGCGCGTGAACCAGCGACGGTCGTCATCGGCTGCGGCAGCGAACGCGGCGTCCACTTCGGTGCGGGCTCGTCGTGCAGAATCGACACGCGCTTGCGCGGTGCCTCAGCAATTACCGGGGCAACCTCAACCGGCACAGCACGGCGGGCGACGCGCGACATCCGCTGCAGCACGGCAACACCGGCCACACCGGCGAGCACGCCGACAACCGCAACAAGTACCTGCGTCGAAACGGCACCCCACACGACTCCGGCGATACCGAGCACCGTGATGCCGAGTGCGATCAAGCGCACCGTGCGACGGGCGCGAGCTTGACGCTCCGCAACCGCCGCCGGAGCCGTGCGTGCCGCGTGCAACTCGGCACGCAGGCGCTGGTGCTCGGCGGCCGCATCAGCTGATGCGCGAGCACGCTCCGCCTCAACACGAACCTTCGTGAGCTCACGCTGCGCCACCTCGTCGGCACGACGCTGCTCACGAGCAGCCAGCGCACTCGTGCGCAACCGCTCCTTTTCAAACTCGGCTTCTTCGCGCACCCGCTCAGCCTCAGCGCGCGCGGCTACCTCTTCGAGGTTCCGCCTCTCCTGCTCGGCCTGGCGCGCAAGCTTCGTTTGACGCCGCGCAGCACGCGTCTGCAGGTCAACACGAAGCTCTTCGGGATGGTCGCTGGTCTCGGCCAGAATGCGCAACGCCTGGCTCATGCGCACGGCGTTACGTTCGGTCGCGTTGTACTGATGACGCGAGTACCAGCTGGGCAGGAGGTACACCAGCCACAACACCGCCGCAATCAGTACGACGACGCCTCCCCCGAGAACTTGACCCTCCATGCGCCCTACGGTATGCGAAGTCGTGCCATATTTCCGAATGAAACACGCGCAAACCTAAAGGTTCAAGCTCAGATTCAACCTCAACCGCGCACAAACCCACTTTCGGACCCCATTTTTGCCACCGAAACCAAGGTTCCGGAACCACAAACCGGGGGGGTTACGGAACCACAAACCGGGGGGTTACGGAACCACGGCTGCGGCAGACTCCGGGGCGCGGCCCGAAGTCCAGCGCTTCAGAATGCCCTCGGGCACTTCATCGGCCGTGAGAGCGAAGGCGTAGTGATCGCGCCACCCACCGTCGATGTGAATGTAGTTCTTGCGAGTGCCCTCGTAGCGAAAGCCCAACTTCTGTACGACGCGCAGGCTCGGCTTGTTCTCCGGGCGGATGCAGATCTCCATGCGATGCAGGCGCAACTGGCGAAACGCGATATCGGTCGCCATGGCGACGCACGTCGGCGTGACGCCCTTGCCCGCGAAGCGTTGCGAAACCCAGTACCCGATCGTGGCCGAGGAGAGCGAGCCGCGAGCAACGCCCCAAATGTTGAGCTGCCCGGCGATTTCGCCGTTGTACTCCATGACAAACGGCACGCCGAGGCCATCACGGTACTGCTGGAGGAGACGGCGAACGCCCGAGCGCATGTCGAACGACGGTTCCATGCCCGGGATCGTGGCTTCCCAGGGGGAGAGCCACGCCCTATTGGTCATGAGCTCGTGTTGTAGCGCTCGGGCGTCCTTGGGTTTGACAAGGCGGAGCGTGATCGGGCCATAGTGGCTCGTGATCTGAGGCTCCACCATTGGCTTACAGGTCTGCCGCGAATTCCTTGAGCCACGGACGCAGCTCCGGACCCAGGTCGGCACGCTCAGCGGCGAGCTGCACGATGGCCTTGATGTAGTCGACGCGGTCACCGGTGTCGTAGCGGTGGCCGCGCAGGATCACGCCATAAACGCCGGGGCCTTCGGGGTCAGTTGCGAGCACCTGAAGGGCGTCAGTGAGCTGAATCTCGTTACCCTTGCCAGGCTCGGTGACCTCGAGAATGTCGAAGATCTCCGGGCTCAGCACGTAGCGCCCGATGACGGCGAGGTTCGACGGTGCGTCTTCCTTCGCCGGCTTCTCGATGAGCCCGGTAATCTTCACGACGTCAGGGTTGTCGGTTGCCTCGACGGCAGCGGCGCCGTAGAGGTGGATGTGATCGGGGTCGACCTCCATCAGCGCGATGACCGAAGCGCCGCGCGCTTCGTGCTCGGCGATCATCGACGGCAGCAGCGGGTTGCGCTCGTCGATCAGGTCGTCACCCAGCAGCACCGCGAACGACGAGTTGCCGACGTGTGCGCGCGCACGCAGAACAGCGTGTCCGAGGCCCTTCGGCTCGCCCTGGCGAACGAAGTGGATGTCGGCGAGGTCAGACGAGTGCTGTACGCGCTGCAGACGCGCTTCGTCACCCTTGTCGATGAGCTTCGTCTCCAACTCAGGCATCTGGTCGAAGTGGTCGCTGATCGAGTTCTTGTTTCGACCGATAATGACGAGAACATCTTCGATTCCGGCCTGCACGGCTTCCTCGACAACGTATTGAATAGCCGGCTTGTCAACGACCGGCAACATCTCCTTGGGCATCGCCTTCGTCGCAGGGAGGAAGCGCGTGCCGAGGCCGGCTGCAGGAATGACGGCCTTCATGCGTGTTTCTGGCATTACCCCAGCCTAGTCGGCCTCTTTCCGATTCCCGACATAGAATCGACACATGCCCGGAGATATCGAGCACACAAAGAACGCATTGCGCGCAGATCTGCGTCAGCGCCGCCAATTACTATCGCCGATTCAGCAGGAGCAGGCTGAAGAATCACTCACCGCACAGTTGTGGCATCTCGTTGAGTCCACAGGTGCGACGTCGCTCTCGTGCTACCTTGCGACGACAATTGAGCCCGGCACCCGCACGTTCGTGAATCAAGCCATCGAGCGTGGCCTGCGGGTGCTCCTTCCCAGCACGCGTGCCGATGGCCTGTTGGACTGGGTTGTCGCGACCACAGACGGTGAAGAGGCGACGGGCCCCTATGGGGTTCCGGAACCTGTGGGCGAGCTCCTGGGGCCGATTGCGGTTGACGAAGTGGATCTCCTGGTGATCCCCGCTGCCGCCGTTGATGAGTCGGGCATGCGGCTGGGGTGGGGTCGTGGCTACTACGACAAGACCATCGGTTCGATCGAAAAGTGCCCGCCGGTGTACGCCGTAATCTTTGACGCAGAACTTCTCGATGAGGTTCCCACTGAGCCCCACGATCAGCCCGTGAGCGGCGTCGTCACGCCGACGCGCGTCATCACTTTCCCTCAGCGCTGAACCCGCAGCGCCAACTCCTGTCAGAAAGCAAAACATGCCTACCTATGCCTATGCCTGCACGCAGTGCGGCCACGCCTTTGACGCCGTCCAGCCATTCAGCGAAGCATCGCTCACGGTATGCCCGGAATGCGGCGGCGGCCTGCGCAAGCAGTACGGTTCGATCGGCGTGACTTTCAACGGTGGCGGGTTCTACCGCACCGATTCCCGCGCAGGTAAAGGTTCGGTAGATTCCAGCGCGTCTACCGGTGCAGCCAGCGATTCTGCGTCATCATCGTCTTCTGGAGGAAGTACCTCCGCCGCCACGTCGTCGTAGCGGAGACAGAAAAAGGGACTCAAATGATTAAGGGATTCCGTGATTTCATTCTGCGCGGCAACGTCATTGACCTTGCCGTCGCAGTCGTCATTGGTGCAGCCTTCACCGCCGTGGTCACGGCGATCGTTGACGGCTTCATCACGCCGCTGATTGCCGCAACCGTACCGACCGGCGATATTGCTGACGCCGTGCTGTCGATTGGCAACTGGCACATCGGGTGGGGCCTCATCGTCGCCGCGATCATTAAGTTCATCTCGGTCGCCGCCGTCGTGTACTTCGTCATGATTGTTCCGATGAACAAGTTCAAGGAGATCCAGGCGAAGCGCGCTGGCGTCACCGAAGAAGAGGCAGCCCTGTCGGAGACCGACCTGCTGGTTCAGATTCGCGACCTGCTCGCCGAGCAGAAGAAGGCGTAACGCCCTTCGCTCGCAGAAAGCGCCGTCCCGATGGGGCGGCGCTTTCTCGTTGTTAGTAGTGGGGCGGAACCTCGCGGCGCATGCGCTCGTCATTGGGGCCGGAACCCGCGGGCTGCGCAACGATGTTTGCAACCACCGGGTCATCTGCTTCTGGCTCAGCCGTGGTTCCGGGAGCCGCCGTCAGCCGCGCACGACGCGACCCCGCGACCCGAACGACATGCTGTCGTTCGTCGCTCATGAGGCGTCTTCTGCGGCCTCGGTGTCGGCGAACGGAATGGCACCCAAGAGTGCGGCAATTCGCGAAGCCACCCGACCCGGGTCGCTGTAGAGATCGAACGAGTGCACGCGAACATAGTGCCATCCCAGCTTGCGCAAAGTCTGTGGGCGCAAGCGCAACGATTCGCGGAGCGAGTCGCCGTAGATCTCCGGATCACTCTCAACGACAACAGCACGGCCATTGTGTTGCGCGACGAGCGGGAGCACGCCACGGTAGTTCACATTGAGGGTGACGCCGAGGGCGCGCAGTTCGCGAGCGAGCTGCAGCATGAGCGGGTCAGCCAGGTCTTCGAGGTGCGTCTCGCGGGAGCGCTCGGCGATACCCGACAAAATCGTCATCAGCGTTGCGGCACCGTACTCGAGGCGATCATCGGTGAAGGCCGTAGGGCGAATCGACGACACGACCGTCATCGAACGACGGGCACGCGTCATACCAACCGTGAGTAAGCGCTCACCGTCGGGTGTCGACAGGTCACCGAAGTCGCTCAACACACGGCCGTGACGGGTGAGGCCGTAGCCCAGCGAGAAGATCACGCGGTCGCGGCTCTCGGCCACCGACTCTTCGAGCGTCAGCACCGCGAACGGCTCGCCGTTGTCACGCGAAACGAAGTCGGCAACGTCGGCGCGACCGGCGAAAGCGTGAGCCACAGCAACGCGCACGCGTTCGGCGTGCTTACGGCTCGCAGTGACCACCATGAGTGATTCTTTGGGGCGGTTCACGGCGTGCTCAACCACGATGGTTGCCACCCGCTGCACCTCGGCCTCGGGGCTCTCGACCGCGCCAGAAATCGGGTCGGGAGCGCCGACACCACCTTCGACGTAGTCGACCGTCAGGCTGCCGCGACCCAGGTACGAACCGGCCCACGGCATCGAAACAATTTCGCCGCCATAGAACGCGTCATTGACGAGCTCGGCGAGGTCTTCGCCGCCGACACGGTAGCTCCGGGTGAGTGTCTCGACCGGCACGAGTTCAGCAACGCGCTCAAAGACGCTCGTAGTGTCGAACTCGTGCTCGCTCTCCCACTCCCCCGACGTCGTCGTGGCAATGTCGAACGGCGTCGGGGCTTGCGTAACCGGGTCACCGAACAGCACGACTTGGCGGGCGCGACGAATCGCGGGCGCGGCCTCAGCGGTGTTGATCGCGCCAGCATCGGCAATCAGGACGACGTCAAAATCAGTGTCGGGAATGCGCGGCACGTCATACGGTGACGCCACCCAGACCGGAACCAGCACACGCGCAAGCGTGGGGGCAGCGGCTCGAAGGGCCGCCGGTGTGAGTCCGCCGCGCGTGATCGCGGTGCGCAGCGCTTGCGCCTCAGCAGGCTGATCGATGAGCGCGATGCGCCAGTCGGTCGCGAGACGCCACGCGAGGAGCGGACCGGAGTTGGCGTTGTGGGCTTCGTCGACGAGACGGAAGTCGCGTTCGAGGCTGTCCACGACACTCGTGCGGGCACCGAGCAGTGCCTTATCGGTCTGCAACAGGTGCTCAATGGCCGACAGCCACCACGCACTTTCCAGCTCCGCGGCAACGCGATGCTCCGGAACGTGACGTTCGGAAAGATCCGACAGCAATGGTTCCAGCCCCATCTTCGCCAACTCAACGCGAAGCTTGCTGCGCTCGATGAGGTTGTCGAAGAACGTGGACTCGGCGGCGAGACCCGCGAGGGTGCGCACCAATTGTGCGACCGGCAGGGCCGACAGCCGGGCGGCTCCGGCGCGGCCGAGCGGCTTGTCGAGGGCTCCCAAATCGGCGTGCACGCGCTGCCACGCCACCGCGACATCTTGGAGCCCGGCGGGAATCTCCGGAACCACACCCTGGTCCACATAGCGCTGCCACGCCGTGCGCTGCTTTTGAATACGCACCAACGCGGCGTGCATATCTTGCACATGCACGCCGGGGCGAACATACTCGCGCGCCACGGCCTTCAACCGGCGGCGCTGAGCACCAGACATCTGTACCCCGTCGCGGCGCGTGGCGTGAGCGGCAATGAGGTCGGTGAGCGGGCGCTCGAACACCGTGGGGCTGAACTTATCAAGTGACTCGAGCATGCCCTGCAGCAGCTTGAGGTACTCGCCCAGCTCATCAACGGTGAGGAACGGACGCATGCGCGTCTGTGCGATGAGCGCGTAGCCGCGTTCAAGGAGGTTGGGCACCTCGGTCTTGTTGAGCTTGCCGGCGAGTTCATGGGTCGCCTGCGCAGCGGCCGTTGACTCGAACGATGCGCCATACCAGGGCGAGTCATCGGGGCCAAACTCGAACTCGCCGAGCTTCGCGGCAAGCGTGAGCTTTTCGGCTGCTTCGGTGCGGTCTTTCGACAGCGCGGCAAGAGCGCGAGCGTCGAGGCGAGCCTGCGTTTTCGGCGGCTCGGGGTGCTGGGCGATCTTCGCGAGCTCGCGCGTCGCGTCAATCGCACTCACGTTAAAGGCCGGGTGCTTTTGCGTGAGAGCAGCGCGATAGTCGCGGAGCACGGCGCGGAGGCTGACGAGCGCTTCATCGACTTCGGCTACCGCTGGTTGTGCGGCCTTTTCGTTGCGGCCGATCGCGCGAATGAGGTCTTCCTGCAGGTTCGTGGTGCGCACGGCGAGTCCATCAAGGCCAATACCTACGAGGCGGTGACGCAGACCATCGAGCGTTGAGCGACGCGTGCTGACGACCAGCACACGCTTGCCAGCCTGCACGAGGGCACCCACCGCGTTGATGATCGTCTGCGTGCCACCGGTTCCGGGCAGCGTTGCGACAGCCAGCGACTGGCCGGCGACGATGCGCGACAGCACGCGTTCTTGCTCAGCGTCAGCATCGAGCAGGAGTGTGTCGGCGGCCGGTGAGCGGTCGTCGGGCCCTGCCCACGCCGCGATTGGTCGCTGCTGCTTCAGAAAGTCGCGGTCATCGGCGTGGCCCGCGAGGGCGTTGAGGATCGGGTGGTCGAGACCACCGTCAGCTGCCATGTGCGCCGAGACGTCGGCGAACGTCGAAACGATGAGGCGCGGGTGCACGGCAAACGTATCGATGCGTGTCGTGAGGCGGCGGAGTTCATCGATGACGCGCTGCGGCTTGAAGATGCCACCCTCGTGCGCGAGCGCGGCGAGTCGTGCGCCGTCAATCGTGATGGCGTAGTGCTCACGCATCGCACGAACCAGCTCGGGGTTCACGAACATCGGGCCGTGAAGCTTGAGCTCGTAGTCGTTGAAGTGGCGACGGATGCCGAGCGGGCGCAACAGCACGGGGGCAGTGTACTCCACGCCGCCGATTCGCCAGGAGGCGAGGCCCGTGGCGAGGTGCACCGAGTCGATGCCGCGAACCGCACGAAGTTCAATGTTCTTGGCGGTGATTTGCTCGGCGGCAATGCGAGCGGTTCGCATCGCTACCTCATCGCGGAACAGGCCAGAAAGTAGTGTCGATCGGCCCGTGATGAACTGCGGCAGGCTACCGGGGTGGGCCTTCGTGATCTCGATGCCCGCTTCGGGAACATCATGGTATCGCAGCAGGGGCGACGGGCCACCGAGCTCGGCGCTTTCGGCAACGATACGATCGCGTGCGGGTTGCGCAATGTGAGCGGCCACCACACCCGGACCGAGGTCGCCGATCATTCCGGGTTGCACCGCCTGCGCGAATTCGCGATCTTCGTTCATGAAGAGACGTCCTTCTGTTGCCGACATCTACCACAGTAAGCGCCTGCGTGGTGGAAAGACGGTATCCCTCGCGCAGTTTGCCGCAGAATATCGACGCAACGCACGCTCCCTCCACAACCAGGATTTTTCTATAGTTCTCCCCCGGTCGCCGACATGTCATTCTGGAACCATGCGAGGCACACAGGATGAAGGCATGACATATACCTGGGATGCCGTACCCACACCCGTCGGCCTCGTTGTCGCTGTTTTTGATGGCTCCGCCTTGGTGAGCGTTCACCTCACCGAAACTGATCCGCTGTGGGAGATCGAACGTGTCTCTCGCCTGCTGTTCGAAACACCCGTCCACGAACCCGGTGCCGCACACGAGTTGGCCCGACAGGTCGATGAATACTTCGCGGGAACGCGACGCTCTTTCGACCTCAATCTCGATTGGCGGTTGACGGGGTCTGGCTTTACCCGCGCCGCGCTCCAAGCGATCACCGAGATTCCTTACGGCGAGACCATCAGCTACGGCGCGATCGCGGGCCTCGCCGGTCGGCCCCGCGCGGCTCGCGCTGTCGGCTCTGCCTGCCGCACGTCGCCGTTCTCCCTTGTGGTGCCGGTGCACCGTGTCGTGCGATCCGATGGTTCCGTTGGCGAGTACGGCTCCACCCCCGACATCAAAAAGTTCCTGATCGACCTGGAGCGCCAAACGCTTGAGGCCGCATCGGCTGCATAGCGACGGTCATCCGAAGGTGGCGCCGCCGATTAGGCTAGAGGTACGCCCCCGTAGCTCAGTGGATAGAGCGTCGGTTTCCTAAACCGTGCGTCGCTGGTTCGAGTCCAGTCGGGGGCACACTCTCACGCGCAAATGACGAGCCGATCGGTGGCGCAGTCATCCCCACTGTGGCGCACACGGAGCTGCTCAAGACGTGCGCCTAAGCCGCTACCCCCAAGTAGGGCTCCCACGACGCTTCTGCACGTTCTGCACCCTGTACCGTCCAGGTTCCGCCCCGCGGTGCCCGCGGCTTGATTCGGAGCTCCCAGCCCATCTCCTGGGGAGTGCGGTTGCTTTTGAGGTTGTTGCAACGCAGACAGCACGCAACGAGGTTCTCCCACGACCCGTCGCCGCCGCGTGAGCGGGGCAGGACGTGATCGATCGTGGAGGCAGCACCCCCACAGTAGGCACAGCGGAATCCGTCGCGGCGCAACACGCCCCGCCGGGTCGCCGGCGTGCGGCGCGTTCGCGGAAGACGAATGTACTGCGTGAGCACAATCACTGCGGGTCGCTCATACATGGTCGTCGCCGTCCATACCGGGTCGTCGACAACGGCTTCCAGCACCGTTGCTCTCTCATTCATGACCAGAAGCAGCGCTCGCTTAAATGACACAACTGCGAGCGGTTCATATCCGGCATTTAGTACCAACGTGCGCATCCGTCGTCCTCTCGATGGGGCCCGGCAGGCTGCTGGGCGCTTCGATGCATGGCGGCGTGGTGGTGGCGAAAGAGTGCCCAGAAACAACAAAAGGTGCTGTCTTGTCAGACAGCACCTCGGTGGCGCGCACGGCAGGGCTATGCATGTCGTGTCGCAGGCATGGCAACAGAACCTCTCGGCCCCCAGCACCCATGGTTTGGGTGCGTGGTCGTTGGTTCATGTGCTCACTCTCCACTTCTCCTCGTCGGGTAAAGAGTAAACCCGCCAGCGACCTTTTCAGGTCACTGGCGGGTTAATTCTTCGTATTCGTTAGCCGCCGTTGGCATTCAGCCATGCCATCGGGTCAACGAGCGAGCCATTGACCTCAACCTCAAAGTGGAGGTGGTTAGCCGTCGAGCGGCCCGTCGTGCCGACCGCGCCGATCGGCTGACCGGCGGCAACCGTGTCGCCGACGCTAACGAGGCGCGTGCCGTACGTCATGTGACCGTAAAGGGTCGACACGCGCTGACCGCCAATGACATGGTCGATCACGACGCCGACTCCGTAGCCCCAGTAGCTTTCGCTCGAGACGGTAACAACACCGTCAGCCGCGGCGTAAATAGGAGTCATCGCCGGAGCGAGGATGTCAACGCCTTCGTGCGAGCCACCGCGCGAGCGGAAGCCATCGCCGATGTAGTCATAGCTCTGCAACGGGAAGATCACGGCACCCGAACCGGCGGGAACCATCGAGAGATCCATGCTGGCCCATGCGTTTGCGGCCTTCGAGTTCGACGCGGCCGCTGCAGCAGCCTGGGCCGCCAGCTCCTTGGCGCGCTGAGCGGCGGCTTCTTCAGCCTTCTTCTGCTCAATCTCACCAATGGTGGTGGCTGCGTATGTCGTCGCCGTCAGGTTCGTGGTGTCAGCGTCAGATGCCACTACGAGGGTCTGGGCGCCATCTTCGGCAACCTGTTGCAGGGTGACCATCTCATCAGCGGCCGGCTTAAATGCGGCGTAAGCAGGCAGTGCGACGGTGGCCACGAGGCCAGCGACGGCGCCGAAGATTGCGAGCGCCCGGATGGGGCGAATCTTCTGGTGAGCCTGGGCCGAGGCCACGGGCTTCTTGGTGTTCTGTTCTGCGCTACGACGGGTAATTCGAGAAGTTGAAGATGGTTCGACCGACGCGTCGGTCTCGTTCTTCAACGGTTCGTTCTGTGACGACAAGCTGATCCTCCGGGCGCCTCTCCACAGCTAATGGCGGCTCGTCGGCACTCTGTTACTCAGGGCACTTTGTGCATCGGGACCCGCGGAAATGACGAGCCAGCGAGGCATTCTCCACGGTGTCCTCCGGCCAGCTTCTCGCCCTCGGACTTGAGCAAGGCTACCCGAATGTAACGATATTGTCTCGCTGAGACGGAACTTTTTCCGGAATTCTCATGTTGAAGAGATTCGATAATCCCGAGATCGTCGTCTTGTACCTCATCACACGAGGGCAAAATCCGCATGATCTCGCGGAAACCCGGGGCAAATTTAGGGTTAGCGAATCGCTACGTGCGGTCGCTCAACAAAAAGATGTGCGCGGCAACTTCGACGGGCAGTTCGAGACCGGCGTCGTTACCGTCCATTTCGACGAGCACATAGCCCTCGTTGAAACGGAACTGACCGTGCGCACCGGGCAGTACGCCCGCGTCACGGAACTGCGCCAGCAGCTCAGGGTCGACCTGCGCAGGCTCTGCCAGACGCCGCACGGTGCCCTCAATCGGGCGGCCAGCGTCGGTGAGGCGCTGCACAAGGCCCACCACTCCCTGCTCGAACGTGGCGTTCGTCTCGCCACCCACCTGGTCGAGTCCGGGAATCGGGTTGCCATAGGGCGATTCAGTCGGGTGTCCGAGAAGCTCAACCAGGCGACGCTCGACCTGCTCGCTCATGACGTGTTCCCAGCGGCACGCCTCTTCATGCACGTACGCCCAGTCGAGGCCAATAACGTCAGACAGCAGACGCTCCGCAAGACGGTGCTTGCGCATCACGTCAACGGCCTTCTGTCGTCCTTCGTCGGTCAACTCCAGCGTGCGAGTCTCAGAGACGACAACAAGGCCGTCACGTTCCATGCGTCCGACCGTCTGTGAGACGGTGGGGCCGGAGTGGCCCAAGCGCTCAGAGATGCGAGCACGCAGCGGCGTAATGTTCTCCTCTTCCAGCTCCAGGATGGTGCGGAGATACATTTCGGTGGTGTCGATCAGGTCAGTCATGACGCCTCACAGCTCAGATAAAGAATGCTCTCTAGCCTACCGACTTTCGTCGTCACACTCTCCGGGGGGCGTCCCGTGAAAGAACTAGACTGAACCCATGGCGACAGTTGAGATTCCCCGAGACCTCCTTCCCGCTGACGGCCGCTTTGGTTGCGGCCCCTCCAAGGTGCGCGAGGAGCAAATCACTGCGCTCGCCTCGGCTGGCCTCTCGTTGCTGGGTACATCCCACCGCCAGGCCCCCGTCAAGAACCTCGTCGGTTCGGTCCGTGATCTCATGAGCACGATGTTCCGTCTGCCGGAAGGCTACGAAGTCATCCTCGGCAACGGCGGCTCGACCGGGTTCTGGGATGCCGCCGCTTTCGGCCTCATCGAGAACCGCGCCCAGAACCTGGTGTTCGGTGAGTTCGGTGGCAAGTTTGCGAAGGCTGCCGCAGCTCCCTGGCTGCAGGCACCGGATGTGCGCAACGCCGAGCCCGGAACCATTGCCACGGCAGAAGCAGCGGCTGGCATTGACGTATACGCCTACCCCCACAACGAGACCTCGACCGGTGCGGCATCGCCGATCTACCGCGTTGCGGGCGACGAGGGCGCTCTGACCGTTGTTGACGCGACGAGTGCAGCCGGCGGCATCGACTTCGACGTCACCGAAACCGACGTCTACTACTTCGCACCGCAGAAGAACCTCGGTTCTGACGGCGGCCTGTGGTTCGCCATCGCCTCTCCCGCCGCCATCGAGCGCATCGAGCGCATCGCGGCTTCGGGCCGATACATTCCTGACTTCCTGAGCCTGAAGCAGGCACTCGACAACTCGCGCCTCAACCAGACGCTCAACACGCCGGCTCTCACGACGCTTCACCTCCTGAACAGCCAGCTCGATTGGATCGTCAGCAACGGCGGTCTCGCGTGGGCAGACGCCCGCACGCGCGAAAGCTCTGGCGCCCTGTACGAATGGGCCGAGGCTTCTGCCGTAGCTACGCCGTTCGTAACGAACCCGGAGCACCGCTCCCCCGTCGTCGCCACGATCGACTTCGACGACTCGATTGACGCCGCCGCGATCGCGAAGACGCTGCGCGCCAACGGCATCGTCGACACCGAACCGTACCGCAAGCTGGGCCGCAACCAGCTGCGCGTTGCCACGTTCGTTTCGATTGAGCCGAACGACGTGCGTCAGCTGATCCGTAGCATCGACTACGTGCTGGCCAACAGCTAAGACACCAACGACAAAGGGCGGCCCTCACGAGAGGGCTGCCCTTTGTCGTTAAGTTCGTCGACGCTTGATCAGCGGCGAAGGCGACGCCAGCTCAGTCGGCGACGCTTCTTCTCTGGCGGCGCAGCGGCAACCGGTTCGTCGTCATCGTCATCGTCATCTGACTCGTCGTCATCATCCGACTCGTCGTCATCATCCGACTCGTCATCATCATCGTCATCGTCGTCTGACTCGTCGTCATCGTCGTCGTCCGACTCGTCGTCGTCCGACTCGTCGTCGTCAGAATCAGCGTCACCGAGAGCGTCGATGTCGATGCCGTTCAGGTCGTCGCCGCCCTCACTGCGCATGTCATCGGGATCGAAGTCGAGTTCGTCGTCGTCTTCAAGATCGTCATCGGAGTCATCGTCGTCGGCGTCGTCATCCGCGTCTTCGCCAGCAAGCTCAGCAGCGGCCGCTTGAGCCGCCTGGTATTCAGCCAGTCGCACGGCCCACGGCACCCAGTCGGGAGCAACAAGCGCCTTTTCGCCGGGCAGTAGTTCGGCTTCAAGAACGGTGGGTTCTTCACCGGCAACGCGTGCCAGCGAGACCGTCCAGAACCAGCCCGGGTATCCGAGCAGCGTCGTCTCAAACATCAGCGACACCACGCCGTCGGGCTCGACAATGTGGCCGGCTGGCTTGCCAATCGTGGCTGCCGGAGTGATCTCCAGCAGCGCAGCGTAGGCAAGGTCGTGAGCGGCCAGCAGCGCCTCATCGGGTTCGGTGACAACCGCGGGTGCGGCGTCATCAGCCACGTCACCCGCGGGCACCTCCGTTGCCAACGTAACCGCAGGTTCCGCTTCGGCGCTCTTCGCGTCGTCAACCACCGGGGTTGCCTCGTCGGCTGCAACTACCGGCGTCGCCTCAGGCGTCTCCGGCGTTACGGCGTCATCTGATTCAAACGTCAAGCTCGTCCGCCACCTTGCGCAGTACCGTTGCGACCTTGCGCGTCTGGCTCGACGACGGGTACCGGCCGTGGCGCAAGTCGCCACCGAGGTTGTCGAGCAGCTTCACGAGGTCTTCAATAATGATTGCCATGTCATCGACCGGCTTGCGATTCTTCTTTGCGAGGCTGACCGGAGCCTCAAGAATGCGAACGGCGAGAGCCTGCAAGCCGCGCTTGCCTTCGGCGACGCCAAACTCGACACGCGTGCCGGGCTTGGGGGCAGGGGATCCTGCTGGCAACGCCGACGCGTGCAAGAACACGTCTTGGCCGTCTTCAGCCGCAATAAAGCCGAAACCCTTGTCTTCGTCGTAGAAACGGACCTTGCCCGCTGGCATAGCACCCTCACTGAACTCGTGCGCCTCTTCGGGCGCGCTAAAGCCGGATCAAATGACCCACCCACCAGCCTACCCGGGTCAGGGCGAATACACTGGTGAGTGATGAGTAATGAAATTTCTGGCACCGAGGTTCCTGTCACGCGCCTAGACCGCATTCTGGCGGTATCGTCGCTGACGCTCATCGTCGCGGCCGTCATCTGCTTTGTCGTGATGATTATCGGCTCGATGATCACGGTTGACTTCGGCACGCCTTTCTGGACGATCATCACGGGCGTTATGTATTACGGCCTGCCGTTGGGCGTTCTTCTCTTCTTCACGCTGCTCATTTCCAACACCGTGCGTCGGGCAAAGCTCGCGAAGGCGGCCCGCAGCAACCAGCAACGGTAGCTTCGTTCTATGACGACAGACGCACGGGGGCTTGCTGTTGCCCTGGCATCGCAGAGCGACGCGGCTCTCGATCAGCTCTTTAGCGAGCGCGACGTATCCGTGCGTGTTGTGTGGCGCGATTTTTTTGACGCCGCTGAGTCTTTTCTCGAACCCGCATCGATCACTGCGGGGCTTCGTTTCGTCACCGCCGCCCAAGCTGAAGTGTTACGGCAGCTGGCGACCGGTGTGATGCTGACGGCGGATGATTCGACTTTGAAGGCGGCTGGCTTCATTGCGGCAGACGGAACCATGTATGCGCCGGTGGCGAGCGTGGTTGCGGAGCTCGCAGTTGCCGGGTCAAATTCTGCCGATGCGGCTACGTTCCCGGCTCACCCCGAGCCCGCCGCTCGTGCTGCCGAGCGGGCATTCACCACGATCGGCAACATTGCTGACCTGCTGACGGTGCTCTTGA
>CANNEP010000057.1 GCA_947503655.1 uncultured Microbacterium sp. | reverse complement strand
GCATCTCCGGTGAATACTTCCTGTTCATCGTGTTCCATCCTTACTTGAAGAACGGAACGAAAGTCAGGCCGATTCAGATTGTATGGTCTCTGACATTGGGCTCAGTCCATGGTGGCGGACAGTCGCGGATGAAACTTTCTCAGCCCCCGTGCGAAATCCAGAATCGCGTGCGGAACCCTCTTGCGTGCTGCCGCTTACAAGTCAACCCCCTAGGACATATTTTTCTCGGAACGTATCGTCGGGGTTACCGGTTCAACAAGAGCCGGACAGACGTTGGAAGGAGATTCTCATGGGTATTGGCGACGACATCGCAAACAACGCGAAGGAAGCCGTTGGTAAGGCCAAGGAAGGCCTTGGCGACATGACGAACAACGAAGACCTTAAGGCTCAGGGACACATGGATCAGGCAGCTGCGAAGGTAGAAAAGGCCAAAGACGCAGTAGCGGACAAGGTCGACGACGTAAAGCGGTCAATGGACGACCGCTCGTAGTTCATCTCCAAATGAAAGGGCTGAGAACCGCAGGTTCTCAGCCCTTTCATTTTCCCGCTGTTCGTCAATGAAAGCCCCGTTGCGGGCGGCTGGAGCGAACCGCAACGGGGCGTCTCAATCACAGCTTCTGTGGAGTTCGATTTTCGGCACTCACCATCCACGAGAACTGCTCAAGCTTCTCGATAATCGCGTGCAAAACATCTGCGCTCGTCGGATCTTCCTCATCGACCTCGTCGTGAACATCGCGTATGGTCGCGACGGTCTTATCTAGCCGCTCTGTAACGAGGTCGATTGTTTCAGACGTATCGACTTCGCCCGCAGGAAAATGCGGCAGCGTCGTGTTCTTCGAAACAGTCTCCGTGCGGCCGTCCGGTACAGCGTGCAACGCCCGCATGCGTTCGGCCACAGTGTCACTAAACTCACGCGCGGCGTCGATGATCTCATCAAGCTGGCGGTGGGTATCGCGAAAGTTTCGTCCGACAACATTCCAGTGAGCCTGCTTGCCTTGCAACTGCAAGTCGATCAGATCGACCAGCACCGCCTGAAGGTTCTGCGTCAACGTTTTCGATGCGGTGAAGCCTGACTCTGCATTCTCGCGCGTTGTGGTCCCCACCGACCGTGAGGTCGACGCCGGCGACGATTTCGCTGACTTGTTCGAGACGTTCTTCGCAGCCATATCAGGACCCCCGTCGTTCGTCTGCGGGAAGATCGTCAGGGCCTGCCTCAGCCGCTAGCCGATCGGCATCGGCGCTTTGGATGAGCTCAGCATTAGCATCGGGGTCGAGAACCCGTTCACCATTGGTATCCATGGTGCCAATTTCTGCATCTTCATCGGGCGTTGGGCCGGGCAACGGGGGGATATTGGGGTTCGACATGTCGTGCTCCTTTGCGCCAGAAATTCTTATGCGTCGATGTTGCCGCGCCACTCACCAGTCTCGGTGCCGCGGGCTTCGATGAATTCTTTGAAGTTTTCGAGATCCTTCTTCACTGCGTGTTTGCCTATGCCGATTGCCGCGCCCAGGTGTTCCAACAACCCCTCGGGCTTCCAATCCAACTGCACGGTCACACGAGTCGACGCCTCATTCAATTTGTGGAAAGTGACGACACCGGCATGCTCGGTGTCGCCCCCGGTGCTTGTCCAAGCGACCCGCTCATCGGGGCTCTGTTCCGAAACGACCGTGTCGAATTCTCGCTCCGCTCCGCCGACGCGTACCTTCCAGTGCAGATGGGTATCGTCAATCTGCGTGATCGATTCGACCTCATCCATGAATTGGGGGAACGTCTCGAACTGCGTCCACTGGTTGTAAGCCACGCTGACGGGAACGTCGACGTCGATGGTCTCGATAATTTCCACGATTCATTCCTCCTGAGATATGCGAATGGGGGTGGAGACTATTCAGCCGCAGTTGTGTGCAGGGTTCGAGGGGGTTGACATCCCGTGTTTGATGATGCTTGGCCAACTCACTAACAGTTGATGGTCTTGCTGGATTTCGACGACAGTGCGCTCACCTCACTGCCAGTATGTGAGCGAGCGGAACCTGCTGCCGCTGGCTGAGGAATCTTCGGTTGCGGTCATTGGTGAGTTCGCTCGCACGCCGCGCTTACAGGGCGGCGGATCGTCGCACATTAACCCGACGAAGCTCGACACAGCGTGGGCTCGATGCAGGAAGCCATCGGCGACCGCGCGAGCTTTGCCGCTGGCTTCGCGTTTGACGGCTCAAACGCTGAGGCGCTGCGTGAAGAGGCCGTAGCCTTGGCCGGAGCCAGCGATATCGCCGTGGTCTTCCTCGGTCTTACCCAGGCGGAGGAGTCTGAGGGCTTCGACGGCACGCACATCGACCTGCCTGCGGTGCAACTTGAGCTGCTGGACGCCGTGCGTGACGCGAACGAGAACGTCGTTGTTGTGTTGTCGCACGGTGCTGTTGTGGCGCTCCCGTTTACCGACTCCGTGCCTGCAATCGTGGAATCGTGGCTACTGGGCCAGGCTGGCGGATCGGCTGTTGTCGATGTACTGACCGGTGCCGTTAACCCGTCCGCTCGCCTGGCGGAGACGGTTCCGCACCGCCTGCAGGACACCCCGGCGTATGGTGCGTTTCCCGGCTCGCTCTGTCACGTTCGCTACGGCGAGGGTCTGCTCGTGGGCTACCGCTGGTACGACCAACGGGAGATGTCAGTGGCATACCCGTTTGGTCACGGGCTGTCGTACAGCACCTTCGAATACGGCGAGCCGACGGCCGTCCTCGCTGACAACGTCGATGTGGCGATTCGCGTCGCGATCACCAACACGTCCCACCGTCACGGTCGTGAGATCGTTCAGGTGTACGTCTCCCGCGAACAGTCGATCGTCGACCGCGCGCCGCACCCCGTCGTTGGCCCGATCGTGAGACAACAGCTCACCGGTATGCAAGACATGGCGGAGAGCGCGACTGACTCCGGGATCATGGAAGAAGACTCGATGATGATGCTGATGTCGTCGTTCCCGATCGGACGCCTCGCGGAATTCCCGGGCATGGGCGTTACGAAACAACAGGTCGCTGAACTCATCGCGCTAGGCAACGGCTCCTAGCGCACTACCGGCGAGAGCGAGTTCGCCAAGAATGGTGGCGGTGCGACCCGAGGCTGGGTCACACCGCCACCGTTGTCTGAGGCGAAGCTTTTAGGCGATACCGGTGATCGTGCGGTGCGTGGCGATTGCCTGCTGGTCGCTCAGCGACGAAACGTAATCGACGATCGCGCGGCCACGAGACTGTCGGCGCAGAGCCGCGTCACTCGCGTCACCAAGAATTGCATCGGGGTTCTCATCACGGAGCGCGAACGTGTTTTCGGTGACCTCTTCGACCCACTCCTGTAGGCGACGCGGAGCGCGGGGCGCGTCATCGGGGTCGGTGAGCCACGCGTCATAACCGAGGGTGAGATCCGAAACGATGCGTGCCTGGCCGCGTTGCGGCAATGCGAGTTCGGGACGCTCCAGCACGAAGTGTGCGTGAACAAACTTGAGCACGATGACTTCGTGCCACGCACGCTGGTTCAGGCGCACGTGGCCGCTACGCACGTGCGGGTCGCGCTCGACGACGACCGACGTGCGGAGGTGTTCGATCCAGCGGCGGGTGAACCCGGACACCGCGCGTTCGCTGTCGATACCCCCGTCGAATGCCGCCGCGAGCAGCGAGCCGTTGATGCTTTCGCTTACGCGTTGCACGGCTTCGGCGAACGCATCACGGTCAGCGATCCACGAGTCTTTTGTTGAGGCGCGGCGCCACAGCAGTTCGAGCGCTGTGCCCGGCACCCGTCGGGTGGCGGCGAGCTCGGCGGCATCCATCGTGGCAAAAGCCGCGGCCGCCGAAAGCCAGGAACGAAACTCGGCCGCAACCTCGGCCTGCTGAAGCACGCCGGCGCGAGCAAACTCGTCGAGGTCGTGCACGGCGTACGCGATGTCGTCGGCGAGGTCCATGACCGCACACTCCACGGTCTGCTGACCGCGCGCGATCGTCGGGAACGCGCTCAGTGCTTGTTCCATTTGCGCGCCATCCAGGGCGTACGCCGAGAACTTGCCAGCGCCGGCGATGGCGTCAGCGCCGACACCGCGACGTCGATCCGAGACCGCGAGGTCGGCTGTCGACACCCCGATCCATTCGCCGCGCGTCCACGGATACTTAAGCGTCGCCGCTCGCGTGCCCGCCGTGAGGTTGAGACCCGGAAAACTACGGCCCAGGGTGTCGAGCTGCACCAGAATGCGGAACGACTGGGCGTTCCCTTCGAAACCCTCAAGCAAGCCGAGCTTCTCTCGCGCAATACGGTCGAGCACCCGCTCTCCAAGGTGACCGAACGGCGGGTGACCGAGGTCGTGAGCGTGTGCCGCCGCTTGCGCGACGATCGTGTCACACCCGCCCAGATGCTCAATCGTCGCGCCGGTCGCGTCATCGTCGGCACGCTCGCCCCGCACAAACGCACGGTGGCGGGCGGCCGCACCGGCCAAGTTGGCGGCGATAACGCGGGCCACGGCGCTCACCTTGAGTGAGTGCGTGAGGCGGTTATGTGCCATCGGGCCCACGCCGGAGAGCGGAACCACCTGGGTGACATCAGAGAGTCGCCCGAAATAGGGGGAGAAGCGAATGCGTTCGAGGTCGATGCGGTACTGCTCAGCGGCAAGCGAACCGGTCGACGCGCCCTCATCAGGCCCGGTCACGTCTTCGGCGGACAACGCCGAGTGCTGTGATGATTCGGCCTCGGCATACCGACGAGAAGTGCGCGACGGGGTGGGGGAGTCCGCGAGAGTCATGGCTTCATTCAACCAGTCGCGGCGACGCAAACGGGGGAGGCGAAGAGTGGTTCTTCGCCTCCCCCGGGAGGATGGTCGTGTGCGACTTAGGCGGTGGCGTCGAGGCCAGCGCCCGACGGCGATACGAGAATCTTCACGGCCGTCTCGTTTCGGTTGATGAGCGTGTCAAATCCTTCGTCGACGATGTGCTCCATACCGATCTTTCCGGTGATGAAAGGCTTCAGATCGATCTTTCCTGATTCAACCAGTGCAATCGTGTCGGGGTGCGAGTTGACGTAGCCGATGGTTCCGCGCACGTCGATTTCCTTCATGACGAGCTTGTGCATGTCGAACGTGGCGGGCTTGCCCCAGATCGACACCACGACGATAACGCCGGTCGGGCGCACAGCGTCCATCAGCGTGTCGAACACAACCTGCACAGAGGTGGCTTCAAAAGCAACGTCCACGCCGGCGCCATTGGTGAGCTTCTTGACCTCGGCAACCACGTCAACCTCGGCTGGGTTGAGTGCGATATCTGCGACTCCCGCGTCGAGAGCTTTCTGGCGGCGCAGCGGTGAAAGCTCCGAAATGATCACACGAACACCGAGCGCGTGAAGCACCGCTGCCGTCAACTGACCGATGGGACCGGCGCCACCCACGAGCGCGGTCTGACCAGCCTGAACACCCGAACGGATCACGGCATGGTAAGCCACGGAAAGCGGCTCAATGAGAGCTGCCTCGTCCAATGCGACCGACTTATCGACCTTGTGCACCCAGCGGCGTTTAACGACGACGTTCTCGGCAAGGCCGCCACCACGACCACCCAGACCGATGAAGTTCATGTCTTCCGACAGGTGGTAGTCGTTTGAGTCCGGGCCGGTGTTGACATCATCGTGAATGATGTACGGCTCAACCACGACATGATCGCCGATGGCAAGGTCAGTGACGCCCTCGCCAAGCTCGGAGACGACGCCCGAGAACTCGTGGCCCAGGGTGATCGGTGCAGATTCGCCAGAGATCGGGTGCGGGTGACCCGTTGCGGGAACAAAGATCGGCCCCTCGAGGTACTCGTGCAGATCGGTGCCGCAGATACCGGTCCAGGCCACATCGATACGGACGGTTCCCGGTTCGAGTTGCTGTTGCTCGATGTCTTCAATACGGATGTCGTTGCGGCCGTAGTAGCGCGCTGCCTTCATGATGATCAACCTTTCATGCGACGACGCGCCGTACGAAAGCGCACGGTGACGTGCTTTCGCTTCGTTGCGCCGATGACTGGATTAGTCCCGATAACCAAGACCATTCACGAACCGTGCTGCAGTTGCCCTGCCTAAGCCCGGCAACTGCAACGCCGCGCGGTTCGACTGCTTGGATGATTCCAGCCTACGCGCGCTTCACGGACTGATGGCCGTCTTCCGTGCCGGGAATAATCTCGGGCACATCGGACTCCGCGGCTGCCGCAACGGCTCGCCGGGGCAACACGGCTACACCGGCGACGGTGAGCACCGCGGTTGCCCACAGCAACGCCTCGGCGGAGTACCCGTCGATGACGATGCCGGCAACGCCCGCGCCGATGGCCTGTGGGCACAGCAGCCCGACAACGCCGCAGCCTAACAAGCTCAAAGCGCACAGCGCCCGGATGCCTTCCCGCATCTGGGCGCTGTGTCGTGCGGAACCAGTGTTGCGGCGCGCGGAACCAGTGCTGTGGAGCGCGCACTGGTTCCGTTTGAGCCATGGTGCTACCGGAAGTCTCGGGAGTTGTGCTGGAGCCCAACGCGGAGATCTTCAAAAGCATCGGCGATGAGGTTGGTGACACCCTCAGGAGAGCGCTCCAGAATGCCGCGGGCGATGAGTGCGGGGGAGTCACGCACGATTGAGCGGTACTTCTGCCAGACGCCGACGGAACAGATCACATTGGTGAGGCCGGCTTCGTCTTCGAGATTGATGAAGGTGATGCCGGAGGCCGTTGCCGGTCGCTGCCGGTGCGTCACGAGCCCCGCAACGTACACGCGCCGCTCATTCTCATGGTTCCGCAATTCTCGTGAGGTGAGCACTCCGCGAGCGTCGAGCTGTGCGCGAAAGTGCGTCATCGGGTGATCTGTAGTAGAAACGCCCGTCGCCCACAGATCGGACGCCAGCGTCTCGTAGCTTGTGGGGTCGGTGAACAACGGCGGTTGCACGGCCATGACGGTGCCTGGCAAGAACTCTGGACGATCAAGCGCCGCGTTGCCTGCCAGCCACAGTGCTTCGCGACGCGAAATGCCGAGGCAATCGAAAGCGCCCGCGGTGGCCAGCGCTTCTAGTTGCCCCGATGTGACGCCGGTGCGGCGTACGAGGTCGTGAAGATCACGGAACATACCGTTTGCGCGGCGCTCGTCAACGATGCGCTTCGCCGTCGTCTCACCGACGCCGGTCACTCCCGCGAGTCCGAGGCGCACCGCGAAAGCGCCATCGCGCCGGTGACGTGCGGTGTCTTCTGGCTCGTTGATGTTGAAGGGCCCAACCGGTGGCTGCTCGCGATGGGTGCACTCCTCGAGCCCGGTGGGTGCGGTGTCGTCACCGAGCGCTTCGAGGCCATCGGTGGCCTCTGAAAGAGCGAGGTCGGGGCGGAGTACCTGCACGCCATGACGGCGTGCATCCGAAACGAGCGTGGCCGACGAATAGAACCCCATGGGTTGCGAACGCAACAGGCCCGCGAGAAACGCAGCCGGGTAGTGCAGTTTGAGCCACGAGCTCGCGTACACCAGAAGGGCGAACGAGAGGGAGTGGGATTCGGCGAATCCGAAGTTCGCGAACGCCTGAATCTTTGCGTAGATGGCGTCGGCTTCTTCAACGCTCAACCCGTTGTCGGCCATGCCGGCGTAGAGCTTCTCTTTCAGAGAATCGATGCGTTCGAGCCCACGCTTTGAGCCCATCGCGCGCCGCAGTAGGTCAGCGTCTTCACCCGAACAATTGCCAATAGCCATCGCCATTTGCATGAGCTGTTCTTGGAAAACCGGGATGCCCATGGTGCGCTCCAACACCGGCTTGAGTTTCGGGTGCGCGTACGTGACCTTCTCTTGGCCGAGCTTGCGCCGCACGAACGGATGCACCGCGCCGCCCTGAATCGGCCCCGGACGAATCAGGGCAATCTGAATCACGAGCTCATAGAAGCGTCGAGGCTGGAGCCGGGGGAGCAGGCCCATTTGGGCGCGAGACTCGACCTGGAAGACGCCGATGGAGTCAGCGCGGCACAGCATGTCGTAGACGCCCTTCTCCTCTTTTGGGATGGTGTCGAGCGCCCAGCGTTCACCGGTGGTTTCGGCGATGAGATCGAAGCAGTGCTGGAGCGCTGCCAGCATGCCGAGGCCGAGCAGATCGAACTTCACGAGACCCATCCAGGCTGCGTCATCTTTGTCCCACTGAATGACGGTGCGGTTCTCTTTCGTAGCGTGCTCGACCGGAACCACTTCGCCCACCGGACGGTCGGTCAAGACCATGCCGCCGGAGTGAATGCCGAGGTGCCGTGGGGCTTTGAGGAGTTCGCTCGCGTATTCAATGACTTGGTCAGGAATATCGTGTGCGGTTTGCGTCGAGAGTTCGGCGCCCCAGCGCTCCACCTGTTTCGACCAGGCATCTTGTTGGCCGGTGGAGTATCCCAACGCCTTGGCCATATCGCGCACGGCGTTTTTGGGGCGGTACTGAATGACGTTGGCGACCTGTGCCGCGCGCTCGCGCCCGTACCGGCCGTAGACCCACTGAATGATTTCTTCGCGACGATCGGAATCGAAGTCCACGTCAATGTCGGGCTCTTCATCACGCAGCGTCGACAAGAACCGTTCAAACGGCAGGTCGTACGCGATCGCATCGACGGCAGTGATGTGGAGGAGATAACAGACCGCGCTGTTGGCCGCTGAACCACGGCCCTGGCAGAGGATTCCGCGCCGGCGAGCCTCCTGCACGATGTCGTGAACGATGAGGAAGTACCCAGGAAAGTCTTTGCGCTCGATAACGTCGAGCTCTTTTTCGATGCGAAGCCGATTCTCCGGGGTGAGGTTGGGGTACTTGTCTGGCACGGCCTCCCACACCAAGTGTCGGAGCCAGCTCATCGGTGTGTGGCCAGCCGGAACCTCTTGTTTGGGCAGCGCCGGACGGGCACGTCGCAACGGGAAAGCCAGCTCATCAGCAAGTGTCACGGTATTGGCAACAGCGCCGGGGTAGCGCTGAAAACGCGCCGTCATTTCGACCCCGGAGCGCAGAAACGCGCCACCGGTGGACGGCAACCAGCCGTCGAGTTCTTCCATACTGCGGTTTGCGCGTACGGCGGCAACGGCGGCATGCAGGCGTGCTTTGGGTGGGGCTGCGTAATGCACGTTGTTGGTGGCTAGAACGGGGAGGTGATGCTTGTGCGCAAGCGCTGCCAGCGCATCGTTGCGTGCGGTATCGAGCGGATCGCCCTGGTCGGTGAGCTCGACATACACGTTGTCATGACCGAACAATGTGGTGAGGCGGTCAAGCTCTCGAGACGCCGCACTCTCGCTCACCGCTAGCGCTTGACGCACCGAACTCTTGCGGCACCCGGTGAGCACCGCCCACTCCTGCCCAGAAGCCGCCGCCAACTCCTCCCAGACATACACCGGGCGACCCTTTTGGCCACCCTGCAGCTGACCGTGAGTGAGAGCACCGGCGAGTCGGTGGTACCCCTCTTCGCCGCGGGCAAGCACCAGCAGATGAGTTCCGACCGGGTCGGCTTCACCGTTCTGCCGATTCGGGAGTTGTATCGACAGCTCGCTCCCGAAGACGGTCTTCACCGAGGTCTGTTCCGCGGCCTCGGCAAACCGCACGATGCCGTAGAAGCCATCATGATCGGTCATTGCCAGCGCGTGCAGGCCGAGACGGTCAGCTTCTTCGACGAGTTCTTCCGGGCTGGACGCGCCATCAAGGAAGGAGAACGATGAGTGCGTGTGGAGTTCGGCATACGGAACCGCATCGTCAGGGCGCTGGTGCGGTGGAGCAATGTACTCGCCACGCTTGTGCGACCATGCGGGGGAGTCACCGCCGTCGGCACCGGAGGGCGTGGTCTTGGGGCGCCTGGTTTCAGTAAGGACGCGCTCCAGCTCTGACCACGAAATTGGGGGATTCGAAAAACCCATCAGTCATACCTCCCTTCGGCCTGCCACTCATCGTTTTCGTACAGAACGACCCACGCGCGAGACTGCTCATCGACGACTTGAAAGCGGTACCGCGGTTGCTGATTGAGCCAAAACCGCTCGGCGATCGGCCAGGGCCCTGCCCAGGACGAAATTCGCAGACGCTGTCGCCCCACGACGAAGTACTCCGGAGTACCAGCGGTGTCGCCACGCTCAGTCACGTGCACGCGCTCGCCCATGGCAGTCAGCACATCGATCTCGTCATGTGGGGCCAGCGTTGTGGGCAGTGGCGGCTCCAAATGCCCGGGCCACGGGCGATCACGCACGGCCGTTGTCACAACACGATCACCCCACGGAACCAAGTGCTGCCGGTCACCCAACAACCGACCACCGGTGACCTCCGCGGTCACGACACCGCGGTGACCAAGAATTGCCTGCACGCGTGAGAGGGCATGGTGCACGCGAGCATCAGGGCCACGCCCCACGAGCGCCGGCTGATGGTGCATGGCGGCATCAACTGCCTCCGGAACGAGCCGCACTTTCGCGACCGGACTCTGCACCGCTTCGTCAGGCTTTTCCCACGCGGCCTGCAATTGCCAGCGCACACGATCGACGAGGGCAGCGGCATCAAAACAGGTGGGGTGTAGCCACACGCGGTCAGTCATGATGCCGCGATCATCGGTGAACTCGACGCGAATCTCAGTACACACGAGAGCGGCGGCCGCCACCGCGGCAATAACCTCATCGGCTGTCTGACGCACCGCAAACGCCACCTGCTCCGCAATCTCCAGCGGTGGCTCGAAAGCGATCTCGCGAGCAAGCTCTGGCGGTGGAACGCGCGGTGTGATCTCCCGAGAATCACGACCACCAGCCAACGACTGCAACTGAGCACCTCGCTCTGACAGCCGATCACGCACCAACGCCTCGTCAAGGGCAGCGAACTGCCCGAGGGTGTGAACCCCCAACCGTGACAGCAGGCTTGCAATATTGGGGTCATCGAGAATCGCGACCGGAAGCGGTGCGAGAAAGGCCGCGGCCTCACCAACGGCAACAATACGAATGCGGTGCTCGCTGGCATCGACAAGAGCGGTACGCGCTGCCTGCTCGGCGGTAAACGGGCCATCAGCAACGCCCACATGAACCGTATCGATGCCGTGCTCACGCGCAGCATCGATGAGCACGCGAGCCGCCTCGCGCTCACCGCCGTAATAGCGAGAAGGGCCGCGCGAACGAAGCACGCACAACCCCGGCCGCACAATGTGCACGCCCGGAGCCTGTGCCTCAATGCGGGAGACTACGGGGCTAAACGCTCGCGCATCACGATTAGGATCATGCGGCATGAGTCGCAAATCAGAACACGCCGCCTGCGCATCACGCCGCCGCTGCCCACGCCTGACGCCGGCAGTGCGCGCGGCGGCCGAACACGCCACGATGGTGTTGCCATGCGTGACAGCCACCGGCGCATCAGCCACCCAACCGGTTGGCGTCGTAAGCGCACGAGCGGTCACTGGCCAATCAGGAAACCACAGCGCAATGGTGCGCAGCGGTGACGGTGCTGTCAGCGTTGTCATGCGACCACCGTGAGATGAGCGCGACGATCAGTGGCCGCCACATCATCAGCAACATGTGCCGGGGCTGCCGCAGGAATGAACGGAACCACGGCGCCGGCAGGGCCAGGGAGCAAGACTCGGGTGCGCCGGGCTGCCGGAAACCGCCGCCCGCGCGCAGAGATTGTCACCGCGCGTGATTGCAAAGCACCATAGCCATTGCCGATGCCGCGCCAACTGGCCTCGGAGAGCGAAAGCGTTGCTTCGGAGCCGGGCCACTCACCCAGGACCAAAAGCACGCCACCGCGCTCGCGCAGGCGCGCACTGAGACGGGCAACATCGGCGTCATGTGGGCGTGACGGGGGTCGAATTGCGATCACCGGAATGACTTCGGCCAGAGCAGCCACTACCGCAAGCCACCGGTCGCCGGGGTGCGGCACCATGACAAAACGCTCCAACGCCACACCAAACCCCTCGGCGGCCTCCGCGGAAAGGGAGTCAAAGCCCACCGCAGCGCACCACGAGCCCGCTGTTGATGGTTCCGCCATCAGCGACAGCATCACGCTGATTGACGAATCAATCGCGTAGGTCGCGCCAGGCTTGAGCCCGCCGTCGAAGAACAGCGGAACCAGGGGAGCAGAGACCGGAATGACCGCAGTGTCTGCGCGACGGCGCTCGGCACGCTCAATCTGCTCACGCAGACTTTCGAGCGACACCGGCGCAGAACTCGCACGGAGGGGAACAGTCATAAATACATCCTAGAAAGTATGTTCTAAATGATCAACCTTTCATAAGACGCTATCTCGAAGATCAGACATTGACTTTTGGCTGCACAATGCCGCCGGCGCGTTAGGGTTCAGCTATGCGAATCGAGTTCGAATCCACGCTGTGGCTATGGGAAGCCAAAGCGGAGGCCTGGACGTTTGTGACCGTGCCGACGGAGCTCTCCGACATGATTCGCGAGATTCCGCGCGTGCCGCGAGGTTTTGGTTCCGTTCGCGTGCGTGCGCACGTCGGCGACCAGGAGTGGAGCACATCGATCTTTCCCAGCAAGCAAGAACAGGGGTATATCTTGCCGATCAAGCGTGCCATTCGTGAGGCGGTCGGCGTTGATGTGGGAGATGCGTTTTTAATTCAACTGGATATTCTTGACGGCTAAGGCGGCGGCTTTGTAGGTAAGTGATAGCCAAAGGTCGCTGCGGTGCCCCGTCCACCCATGTCGTGCACAAAATCTAGGAAAGTATCCGGATGGGGCTTGCATCTTCATGAGAAGTATCTCATTATTGAAGTGTCCCTGGCGCGGATATCCGCACTGCGAGAAGTCGAACACCCCTTAGTTCGTTTCGCGGAGTCCGCAATACCAGACCAAGACAGTTTCTGAAGACTGTCAGGATTCGGTCCGGCCCATTCGTCCCCACGAGGCCGGGCCGAATCCTTTTATCCACAGGTTGCTGGCGGCCCACCCGGAAGCAACGTGCGCTCGGTACGCTCCCACTGGGAGGGGCGATGCCATCAGCGAAAGAACAGACCGCACAGGCGCTGCGTCAGTACGCCGCGCCTACGGCAGTGGTTGCCCTTGTCGCTAGTGCCATTGCGGTGCTGATGTGGTTGACCGGAGGGTTCGCCCGAGCGAATCCGAATCACGGGTTGGTCACCGACGTCACGATCTTTGTCGGTCTGATTGGCTTCGCAATTTTTACTGCTTGCCTGGTCATTATTGACTTCGCACACCACCTTCTCCCTCATATCATCATGATTCCGGCGACGATCTGGGTGCTTCTCGTGATGCTGCTGGTCTGGGTGACAGGCGGAGACGGCGATGCGGTGCTGTGGGGTCTCATGGCCGGCCTCGCCGTCGGTCTGGTGTTGTTTGGGCTCGCCCTCCTTCCTCACGCTGGGCTTGGTGGTGGTGACGTCAAGCTGGCCGCCCTGCTGACAGCCGTCGTCGGCTGGTTGAATCCACCCGCACTGTTCGGTGCACTGATGGTCGCGGTATTCGGGTCGGGGGTGTTCGCCCTGACACTCATGATGTCGAATAGGGCCACTGCCGCCTCCGCCGTTCCACTCGGGCCGTTTCTTGTTGCTGGAGCATGGATCGGGCTCGCACTCGGTCTGTTGTAAACGAGCGGAACCAGGGGGCTGGAGGGAAGAAAGATGAGGACTATGAGAACGCCACCGAACAACGAATTTTGTGCACGAAAGTGCGCTGGGCGCGTGGCATAGCCTGCTGCTAACGCACTGGTCTACAGTGTGGTCATGGCTATTGCACGACTCACGGGCGGTCCGCTCGACGGTCAGCTCATTCCCCTGGATGATGCTGACGAAACGCAACTTATCCTGCCCTACACCGAGGGGCAGCTCATCTACCGCCGCGTGGGTGCGGCGGAGAACACCGGAGAGCGCGATGGCGCAACGCAGGTAGCGTTCGCCTACGACGAGTCGACGGAACCCATTGACCCCGCCGACGACTGAGCCTGAGCGCTCGGTCGAGATCGAGCACGCGTACGACGTCGACGCCGACACCGCTGTTCCGGACTGGAGCGCCCTCGACGGTGTCGCTGTTGTTGACGGCCCAGAACGCCGCAGTCTCGACGCGCACTACATCGACACTGTGGATGCGGGGCTCGCACGCCGTGGTGTGGCGATTCGTCGCCGCACAGGCGGTCCTGACGCGGGCTGGCACCTCAAGGGACCTCTGAACGACGAGGGGCGCGTAGAACTGCGCTGGCCGCTCGGTGACGATGCCACGATTCCCGATGCCATTCGCGACACCGCGGCCGACTGGGCGACCGGTGACCTGGTTCCGCTCGCCCGCATTCGCAACGAACGCGACGCCTACACGCTGCGCGACGCCGAAGGCGGTGTCATCGCAGAGTTCGTCGATGATCACGTGATTGCCACTGACGTGCGTGAGGGCACCGAGCGCACCTGGCGGGAGTGGGAGTTCGAACTCGGCCCGGCTGCACCCACCGATCGCACACGTCGCACCGCGCTGTTTGCCGCCGCGCGCGATATTGCGTACGCACAGGGCGCCCGACCGGCGTCTTCGGCCTCAAAGCTCGCCCGCGCGCTCGGCCACTAAGCAACACAAACGAAAGAGGCGGCTCCCCGCAGGGAGCCGCCTCTTTTGCGTGTCAGATCAGAAGTTGATCATGTGGCCTGCGAGACCGTGGAAGGCCTCCTGCAGCGCCTCAGACAGCGTCGGGTGCGTGTGCACGTTGCGTGCCATTTCGACAGCCGTGAGGTCCCACTTCTGAGCCAGCGTCAGTTCGGGCAGTAGCTCCGAAACATCCGGACCAATCATGTGAGCGCCGAGCAACTCGAGGTGTTCAGCGTCAGCGATGACCTTAACGAAGCCAACGGGCTCGCCGAGACCGTGTGCCTTGCCGTTTGCCATGAAGGGGAAGACCGAGACCTTGATCTCGTGTCCCTCGTCCTTAGCCTGCTGCTCGGTAAGACCGAACGACGCAACCTGCGGCTGGCAGAACGTAGCGCGCGGCATCATGCGGTAGTCGCCCAGCGTCTGCGTCTCGGCGTTGCCGATCGTCTCTGCGGCAACAACGCCCTGAGCTTCGGCAACGTGCGCCAGCTGGAGCTTAGCGGTGACGTCACCGATCGCGAAGATGTGCGGCACGTTGGTGCGCATGTAGTCGTCGATGGCGATAGCGCCGCGCTCGGTGAGCTCGACACCGGTGTTCTCCAGGCCATAGCCGGTGACGTTCGGTGCAAAACCAACCGACATGAGAACCTTGTCGGTCTCGATCGTGCTGGTGTTGCCGTCCTTGCCCGTGTACGTCACGGTGACCGACGAACCGTTGTCGACAACCGACTCCACCTTGGTCGAGGTGAGGATGTCGATGCCGTAGTTGCGGTACTGCTTCTGGATTTCCTTCGAGACATCGGGGTCTTCGTTGGGAAGCGCGCGGTCGAGGAACTCAATGATGGTGACCTTGACGCCGTAGTTGGAGAGCACGTACGCGAACTCCATACCGATGGCACCAGCGCCGACGATCACGATCGAGCCCGGAAGGTCGCGCGTCAGAATCTGCTTCTCGTACGTGACAACGTTCTCGCTCAGCTCAACGCCAGGCAGCAGACGAACGGTCGAACCCGTTGCGATGATGGCGTTGTCGAACGTGACGGTCTCGGTCGAGCCGTTGTTCAGGATGACCTGAATCGACTTCGCGTCGATGAACGAACCGCGGCCGTCGAATTCGGTGACCTTGTTCTTTTTCATCAGGAAGTGGATGCCCTTGACGCGGCCATCGGCAACGTCACGGCTGCGGTCGAACGCAACACCAAAGTCCATGGAGATGTTTTCGCCGGTAATACCGAAGAAGTCGGCCTTGTGCGCAAGCGTGTGCGCCAGTTCAGCGTTCTTCAGCAGCGACTTCGAGGGAATGCATCCCACGTTGAGGCAGACGCCGCCCCAGTACTTCTCTTCAATGATGGCCGTTTTCAGGCCAAGCTGTGCGCTTCGCACGGCCGCGACGTAACCGCCGGGGCCGGCACCGAGGATGACGACGTCAAAATGTGGCATGCCCTAAGCCTACAAGGCTGTACCAGGCTCAGGGGACAGCGCAGTAAGGGGAGAACGGAACCAGAAGGGTATTGGCGACGTGGTGGCGGGGTGGAAGGAAAGCGGAACCCAAGAAAGGGGGTGCGAAGATCGCAAAATATCCGTAGGCTCACACCCCAGGTATCGGGGGATAGCCACATCGGACTCCCGACCCGTCGAGCAATTCCGATAGGCTAAACGGAAGGAGGCCAAGCGTGTCAGAAGTACAAGGACAAAATCAGTTCCGCGACGGTCACGAAGCGCGAAACGCGGCGACGGACACTACGCAGACATTCGGGCACGACTCCGACCTGTCGTTCATCCCGTTTGGGGTGGAGCTGTCAGACGTTGAGCTCGAAGCGATCGGCGCGTTGCCTCACGGTGCCGCACTGTTGATCGTGCGTTCTGGCCCGACGGCTGGTGCTCGCTACCTCGTCGACACGGACGTGACGACGATTGGTCGTCACCCTGACGCCGACATCTTCTTCGACGATGTCACCGTGTCGCGCCGCCACGCAGAGATTCAGCGCACTGATGGTGTGTTCGAACTGATCGATCAGCGTTCGCTGAACGGTTCGTACCTGGAGGGTGAGCGCGTCGACCGTGGCGTGCTGACCGATGGTGCTGAATTGCGCATCGGTAAGTTCCGCATGAACTTCTTCTCCTCGCAGGCAGACGTCTCGAGCTCCGCTTCATAATGTCGAGCACCGCACGCGAACGTACCTCCGCTGGCGGCCTGCTGAGCATCGGTCAGGTTCTCGCTCGCCTGGAGAATGAATTTCCGGGTCTCTCCAGCTCGAAGCTTCGGTTTCTGGAGGCACAAGGAATCGTTAACCCGGCACGTACCGAGTCCGGCTACCGCAAGTTTTCTCACGCCGACGTTGAGCGGGTGCGCTTGGCATTGACGCTGCAGCGGGATCACTACTTGCCGCACTCCGTCATTCGTGAGCACCTGGCTGATATCGATGCTGGCAACAGCCCCGATGTTCCGGTGCCCCCATCGATCCACTCATCGGCTCGCCGCTACAAGCGTGCCGATCTGCTCGCAGCAGCCGCGGCACCGACCCAGCTGTTGAACGACGCGATTTCGACCGGCGTGCTGGTCGCTGCCGAGTCGTACGGAGAAGACGCCGTCACCCTGTTGCGCGCCCTTGTTGCGCTCGACCGTCACGGCATCGAACCGCGCCACGTGCGCGGTATGCGCCAGACGGCAGAGCGCGAAGTCGCTCTCATCGAATCGGCTCTTTCCGCGTATTTGCGTCGCTCTGACGCAGCCTCGCGGGCACGTGCCGATGAGCTGGCGCCGGAACTGGCAAACCGTCTCGACGAGGTTCGCCGCATGTTTACGCAGAACGCCCTGGAGCGCATGCTGTCGTCGTAACCGGACCGTGATGAAACACGCGGCGACGCGCGCATCGAATGTCCTGGCTCCCGGCGTCAGACTGCTCTAGGTTTGAAGTAGTTGTTGAAGCTTTTGAGGAGGTGCGGGCATGGAGCTCGACGCGAGCAACCCTGACGCCACGTTGACGGCTGACCTTCTCTTCACGGACGGAATGCCCGAGCTGAGCAACGAGGTTGGCTACACCGGTAAGCAGGCTGCTAAGGCAGCCGGCATCACCTACCGCCAGCTCGATTACTGGGCGCGCACCGAACTGGTGGAGCCCACCGTTCGCGGTGCTTCTGGTTCTGGCTCGCAGCGCCTGTACGGCTTCCGCGACATTCTCGTGTTGAAGCTTGTGAAGCGTCTGCTCGACACCGGCATTTCGCTGCAGCAGATTCGTACGGCTGTTGAGCAGCTTCGTGCCGCCGGTATTCGCGATCTCGCGGGCACCACGCTGATGAGCGACGGCGCCTCGGTCTACCTCTGCACGTCGAACGACGAGGTTATCGACCTCGTGAGCCGCGGCCAGGGCGTCTTCGGCATCGCCGTCGGCAAGGTGCTGCACGAAGTCGAGTCCACGTTGCTGGAGTTCGACCCCACTGCACCTGACCCGGTCGACGAACTGGCTGCGCGCCGCGCCCGTCGCACCGCATAACAAAGCTTTCAATAAAGGCCCCACCAACTTGGGCGGATTCGTCCGGTCGTTGCAACACCGGGGGTGATTGTTAGGGCTGAATATAGCTACTGAAACGCTCGGCTGGGT
>CANNEP010000056.1 GCA_947503655.1 uncultured Microbacterium sp. | reverse complement strand
CGACGCCCTTATTGACCTCGTGGCGGATGAGGGTGACGCGGGGATCATCGATGGCACGCACCGCATCGCTGGTGCCGTCGGGACTGCAGTCATCAACGATCACGATGTGATCAACGAATGAGGGCATCGTTTCAATGACCTTGGCGATCATCTTTTCTTCACGATAGGCCGGCACAACGGCTGCAATGATGGCGTTCTTATACACGTGGGGTCCCCCCGACCTCCTGGGGCGCGAACACCCAGAATCGATAGACGAAATAGTTGGTTACTGTGGTCACGGCAACTGCGAGAATTTTGCCGACGAGCCAGCCCCACCCGATTTCATCGGCGGCCCAGACGATGGCGGTCGTCACCAGGGTGTTCGCTGCGACGAGAATGGCATATCGCATGACGCTCGGTGCGACCTTATTGTCGGCCGCGAATGCGACAAACCGTTGCATCGAATAAGTCACGACGAATGAAGCTAAGAACGCGATCGCTGTGGCAGGCACAAGGTGGATGCTGAGGATTGCGGTGGCGAACCACAACAGCGTGACATCAAACAGGAAGCAGAGCCCACCGACGACGAGATAGCGTACAGCACCGACCGACCAGATCCGCTGTACGACGTTCTCGGGCCGTTCAGGCGAGATTTCATCCACACATCCATCTTGCAATGAGATGCGGGGATAGAAGAACCAACATGGACTCTTTACGACTGATTTCCAGAATAGTTCTCAGCGGACGGGCGTACTGCGCACAAACTGCGAGGGCATTCCCTGGCCCCCGCAGGTTGCCCAAAAGTTGGGTCGATACAATGCTGGGGGCGCATAAGCGCCAAAACTCGTAACTCAGAAAGCAGTGGCATGGATCTTCTCGTTGTCGGATCAGGCTTGTTCGGCCTGACGATTGCCGAACGCGCAGCCGCAGCCGGGCGAAAGGTCACGATCATTGATCGTCGCCACCACCTCGGCGGCAACGCATATTCCGAGGCGGAAGCAACCACTGGCATCGAGGTACACCGCTACGGCGCCCACCTCTTCCACACGTCGAACGAGACGGTGTGGGAGTACGTCAACCGCTTCACCGCGTTCACGAACTACCAGCACCGCGTGTACTCGACGCACAAGGGCACCGTCTACCCGTTGCCGATTAACCTCGGCACGATCAACCAGTTCTTCAACGCGGCCTACACGCCGGCAGAAGCTCGCGAGCTCATTCAGCAGCAGGCTGGCGAAGCAAATGCTGCTGAAGCCAGCAACCTGGAAGAGCGCGGCATTGGCCTCATCGGCCGCCCCCTGTTCGAAGCATTCATTCGCGACTACACGGCGAAGCAGTGGCAGACCGACGCCAAGGACCTGCCGGCATCGATCATCAGCCGACTGCCCGTCCGCTACAACTACAACAACCGCTACTTCAACGACACCTACGAGGGTCTGCCGGTAGACGGTTACACCGCATGGCTTGAGCGTATGGCCGACCACAAGAACATCGAAGTGAAGCTCGAGACCGACTTCTTCGATGAGTCGCAGGCGATCAACAAGAAGGCCATCGTCGGTCAGGTTCCGGTTGTTTACACGGGCCCGGTTGACCGCTACTTCGACTACGCCGAGGGCGAGCTGTCGTGGCGCACGATTGACCTCACCGAAGAAGTTCTCGACATCCAAGACTTCCAGGGCACGAGCGTGATGAACTACCCAGACGCCGACGTGCCATTCACGCGCATTCACGAGTTCAAGCACTTCCACCCAGAGCGCAAAGAGATCTTCGAGCAGCACAAAACCGTCATCCACCGTGAGTACTCGCGCTTCGCGACGCGTGCTGACGAGCCGTACTACCCGGTGAACACCCCGACCGACCGCGATGGCGTTCTCGCCTACCGTGAGCTTGGCGCGGGCGAAAAGGACGTCCACTTCGGTGGCCGCCTCGGCACCTATCAGTACCTCGACATGCACATGGCCATCGGCTCTGCGCTGTCGATGTGGAACAACCAGCTCGCATAAGCGGCGCACATACCAAAAGAGGCGGGCCGGGGGAGTGAATCCCTCGGCCCGCCTCTTTCTGTCAGTTACGGCTTCTTCGTAAACGTTTCGTGCCAGCGCTCGGTCGACGTGAGGTCTGCAAGCGCCGCGCGGTACTGACGCGAAAGCTCTGGCCAGTTGCGACGCAGTTCAGCGTGCAGACGAATCGACTCCGGCAACATCTGACGGAACTTTGCGCGGTCGCGGGTGTAAATCACCTTTCCGGAGCCATCGGCGGCACTGACCAACGCGCTATCGAACTCCGGTACACGCCACCATGCCGCGTCTTCCTTGCCGATTTCGACTTCCGGCTGCGACACGTTGGCTGCCTTTGGCTTGTGGAACCAATGGTTCAGCAGGGTACGTGCGGTGAAGAGGCGAAGGGCAAGGCCCGTGGGGTTTTCCGGCTTTTCGAGGAGGCGCTCAACCGCGTAAACACGACGGCCGAAGCGTGACTTGAGAACCGTGCCACGGTCTTTGATGACACGCGTCTCGGCAAACTCGGACTGCAGGGCACGAGCCGCGGGCATCGCGGTCGCGAGGTTGCCCCACATGTGCTCGGGGCCGCTCAAAACATCACGAAGCGCGCGCGCACGTAGCTCAGCAGGGTAGTACTGCATCATCATGAGGTGCTTGAGGTCGGCACGACGGCTGTGGCGAATCAGGTGTCCGCCGCGAGGCGCCGGTGAGTGGAGCAACGCCGCGACGATGCGGTTGCGGGCGTGGAAGTACGCCTGCCAGTCGATCGAGTCGTCTTTACCCACCCACGACACGTGCCACAGAGCGGCGCCCGGCAACGACACCGTCGAGTAACCGGCAGCGCCAGCACGGATCGAATACTCGGCGTCGTCCCACTTGATGAACGCGGGGAGCGACAGGCCGATTTCGCGAATGATGTCTTTCGGGATGAGCGTCATCCACCACCCGTTGTAGTCGGCATCCATACGCATGTGCAGCTCGGGCGACTGGCGGAGGTTCTGGGCACCGAAGTCGTGCGGCATGACCTCTTGGTAGAGCGTGCGCCACATGAACGGCTTGCGGTCAACGACTTCGGCCCAAGCGTGCAGTTTCGGTCGATCGAGCAGGTCGAACATGTGACCGCCGACGATGGTGGGGGTCGTGGCGTAGCGACCGAAAACGATCGAACGGCGCAGCGATTCGGGCTCAATCTCGACATCATCATCGAGCAACTGCACAAAGTCGCTCTCTTCACGCTGGAGCGTCTCATACATCGAGCGGGCGAAGCCACCGGAGCCGCCAAGGTTGGGTTGCTCAATGATCTGCAGCGTCTCGCCCAGGCGCTCAGCGACCTCGGCGTAGCCCTCTTGATCCTTGACCTTTTGGGTGCCCTGGTCGATCAGGAAGATGCGGTCAACGAGCGCCAGTGCGTCGGGGGCGTCGGCGAGCGCGGCCAGCGTGGCCACGCAGTAATCCGGCTTGTTGTACGTCGTGGTTCCGATGGAAGCCTTGCCCGTGCGGGTCGGCTCTTCTTCCGTCGTCCACTCTCCACCCAGCAGCACGGCAGGCTTGGCGTCAGCGATAACGTCGAACCAAATCCAGCCACCGTCGCTGTACTGATTGAGCTGGAGATCAAAGTGCGATTCGCTCGTGCCCGAAACCTCACGGATGGCGAGTCGCTGACGAACGCCCTTGCTCGTGGAGCGGTAAACCAGGATGGTAGCTTCACCCTCGACACGAACGGTGAGGCGAACCTCCTTCAGCGGGGTCCAGTGCTGCCAGTACGACGCGGGGAAGGCGTTGAAGTAGGTGCCGAGCGACACACGGCGCCCAGAGACAACGCGCACGCTCGTGCGGCTCAGAATGTTGCCAATGTGCGCGCGAGACGAAACACGAACCGGCTCTTCATCGATCGACGACCAGGTCTCCGGGTCGGCATACAGGGGTAGAAGATCAGGATCGCGGTCGAGTGGGAAAACCACGTTTTGCAGGATGTGCGTCACAGTGCCAAAAATCTCCGAGAGTGAGTTCGCGGCCGCAAGAATGGGCCGACGCAAGCCTACTTCAGGCCGCTGGATGACCGCTGGTACGCCTAACAGATTCCCAGCCTCGCGGGCTCTAGACTCGAACTGTGACGAGCCGCCCCCCGTTGACGAAGCAACGCCGGTACCTCCATGCGCTTCGGCTGTTGTCTGCACGCGATCTCAAGGTGCGGTACGCCACGAGCCTGCTCGGATACTTCTGGAGCGTTCTCGACCCGCTCGTCATGGCGGTCATCTACTGGTTCATATTCACGCAGGTTTTCCAGCGGGAGAACGTGGGGGCGGAACCATATATCGTCTTCCTGGTTGCCGGGTTGCTGCCGTGGGTATGGTTCAACCTGTCTGTCAGCGACTTCACCCGGGCGTTCCGCAAAGACGCGAAGCTCGTGCGCTCGACGAACATTCCGCGCTCCATCTGGATCGCCCGCATCATTGTGAGCAAGGGCACCGAGTTCTTGTTTGCTCTCCCGGTGCTCGCGATTTTCGCGATTCTCGCCGGCGCCACTGTCGGCTGGGGCCTTCTTCTGTTCCCGCTTGCGGTGCTCCTGCAGGCGCTCCTCCTCCTCGGCCTGGGGCTGCTGATCGCGCCACTGTGCGTGCTGTATAGCGACCTGGAGCGCACCACCAAGCTTGTGTTGCGTGCCCTTTTCTACGCCTCACCGGTTATCTACGGCATCAACGACTTGCCACAGCCGTTCGACCAAATCGCTGCGTTCAACCCGCTCGCCGGTGTCTTCACGCTGTACCGCATGGCATTCTTCCCTGAAGAGTTCGACCTGTTCAGTGTCGTGGTGAGCGTGATCGTCACCCTCACCCTGTTGGTGCTGGGTATCGTGATCTTCCGCCGCCTCGAGCGCACCGTGCTGAAGGAGCTGTAATGACTGACACCGCCAGCACAACGACCTCCGCGATGACGATCACCGACCTTGGTGTCAGTTTCCGTCGCAACCGGCGCGGGCGTCCGAGCCTGAAAGACCTGTTTGGCGGCGCCAAACGTCGCAGCAAGCCCGGCCAGTTCTGGCCGCTTCGTCACGTGTCGTTTGCCGTGAACTATGGCGAAGCCATCGGCGTCGTGGGTCGCAACGGCCAGGGCAAATCGACGCTCCTCAAGCTCGTCGCGGGCGTTCTCCTGCCCGACGAGGGCACCGTCGAAGTCCACGGTGGCGTCGCGCCTCTCATCGAACTCACCGGCGGTTTTGCTGCCGACCTCACGGTGCGCGAAAACGTGCGCCTCATCGCCGGCCTCCACGGCATGAGCCGCGCGGAGATCGACTCCCGCTTCGACGGCATCATCGCCTTCGCTGAAATCGGGGATTTCCTCGAGACGCCGTACAAGCACCTCTCCAGCGGTATGAAGGTGCGCCTCGCGTTCTCCGTCGTTTCGCAGCTCGACGAGCCCATCCTGCTCGTCGATGAGGTTCTCGCGGTGGGCGATAAGGCGTTCCGTGACAAGTGCTACAAGCGCATCGATGGACTGCTCGCCGAAGGGCGCACGCTTTTCTTCGTCAGCCACAACGAACGAGACCTGCGGCGCTTCTGCACACGAGGTCTCTACCTCAACAAGGGCAAGCTCGAGCTCGATGGCCCCATCGGTGACGTGCTCGACAAATACAACGCCGACCACAACAGCTGACGATCACGCAGGACGGCCGGTGAAGCCGAACAACGTGAAGAACGAGCGGGTTACTGGGCTAGATCGATCAACGTCGACAGGCTCGTGCGCGCAGACGTGAGTGCGGTCTCGGTGCGCTCAACGTCTGAGTTACCGAGTGCCTGGTAGAGCGAATCGAGCGCTCCGCCGTAGGACTCGACCGCACCCTTCCAACCGTCAGGGTCGGACGGCTTTGGGAAGTCGAGGAGGCGCAGTACGTCTTGTCGCATCGGGTTGACGATGTCTTGAGTGCCCGCGAAGGAGCCGCTCTCGACGATGCTCTCAATCATCGAGAGGCCGGTGTCGGCGTCGGTGAGATACGGCGTGACGTTCTCGATAAACATCGGATCCGTGGGCTCCACATCGCCCGTGGGCGTCGGGGCCGGAGTCGGGGTCGCTGTGGGCGTCGCGCTCGGCGTAGCCGTCGGTGTTGCCGTTGCCGTCGCCGTCGCTGAGGGCGACGGGGTCGCCGTCGAAGTGGCCGACGCGCTCGTGTTGGGTTCTGGCTCACCCTCACCCTGGAAGGGCGGGTTCATGGCAAGCACAACCGCACCGCTAGCGATCAGCAGCGCGATAACGCCAATGGCGACCAACAGGCCGATGCGACCAGAATTTCCTGCGCGAGGTGACACGAGGCTCCTTACTTAGCGTCTGCGTTCAGCGGGGCGAGCGGGGGCATCGGCGTCCAGCTGGAGTCGCGAGAAATCTTGCGACCGTCACGAACTCCGCGCCACAGGTTGCTGGTTCCGCGTACCTTGCGCTCCACAACCGTGAGGCGGATTAGCTCCTTCGCAAACGTCAGGAAAGAACCGAAAGCAAACGCCACCGGCCGGTACGTGCCGTGCTGCTTGTAGTAGTGACGCATAAATGCACGGTTGCGCATGATGTAGTAGCGGTACGCGTCGCTCGATGCGTTGAGGTGTCGCAGGCCCATGTCCCACTGTTTGATCTCACGCGTGCGGCGTAGCACGAAGTCATCGACGATCACGGCGGTCGTCTTCAGCGACGCGAGCCAGCCGTACACAGTGTCATCCCAGTAGATGAAGAAGCGCGGGTCGGGCAGACCGATCTGCTGCACGATGTCACGGTGAATGAACATGCCCTCGAAGCAGCCCGAGTTCATTTCCTTATAGCCGGAACCATCAAAAGCGGCGGGAGCGAAGGGGATCGGAATACCCATTGACGGGGAGACACGGTACTGCCAGTAGAACTCGCTGCCGTCGTAGTCGTAGCGGCGGCCCTGAATGCTCTTGAATCGGGGAGCCCACTTGCCCATTTTGGCGAGGCCATCTTCGACGAGTTCGACATCGTCGTCCATCATCCAGATCCACTCAGAACCGAGCTCATACGCGACGCGCATGCCTTCGCTGAAGCCACCGGAACCACCCGTGTTCGTCTCCATGCGCTGGTACACCAGCGTCGTTCCGAGCCTTTCGCGATAGCTCTCCACCAGCTCGGTGGTGTTGTCGGTCGACGCGTTGTCGATGACAACAACGTGGCCAGGCTTTGGATCCATCGCGATGACGGAGTCGAGAAGACGCGTCAGCAGGTGCGAGCGGTTGTACGTGACGACAACGATCGTTGCCGACGCCGGTTCGAATGCAGCAGACATGATTCCCAGGGGATGGAGGGGAGAGGAACGCCTTCGAGCCTACCCTGGCTGGTTGGGTGGACTCTGAGGGCGCGGCGCATCCAACAGTTCTCGCCACGACTTCACTTGGCCGGCGCGCGTGGCGCACAGCACGAACAGCATGAAGCCGATGCTCGAGAGCACCGCGCTCTCCAGCATCGAATTGGCGAGGAGCGTAATCAGCACGAGCGGGGTCCACGCGTACAGGATCGATTTGCGTTGCGTCGCGATGAGCCAGCTTCGAGTGAGGGCGAGGCCCGCGGCGAACAGGAACAGCACGAGGCCCACGATGCCGAGCTGTATGAGAACGTCGAAGAACGCGTTCAGGGCGCTGAGGTGAATGTCGCCGCCGGAGCGATCATTGATGGACCAGAACGGAAATTCGTTGGGCGCCCACGGGCCAAAATAGCCCCAGCCTTGCCACGGGCGCAGGCGGCTGTAGTCAAGGAGCGCGTTCCACAGGTCTGCGCGCATGGCAATGTCGGTACCCGCGCCCAGCCAAAGAATGATCTGATGGCGGAAGATGAGGCCGATGGTGATCGCGCCGACCACGAGGCTCGCCAGCGTGATTTGCACGGCCGTGCGGCGCTCGGGTGAAGTTGCACGCACGATGGCGAGGGCGATGGCACTGACGGCGACCACGCCGACCAATACGATCGCGGTGGGGGAGAGCGACAGGCCGATCAGCGCGAGTGCCATCGCGATGCTGACAATTGCGCGCGGCTTCTCGACCGACTGCGTCTGCATTTCGACGACGAATGTCACGAGGGCGATCACGCTCACCAGGCCCAGCATGTTGCGGGTCTCAAAAATACCCTGTACCGGGCCACCAGCGGTGAGGTTGCCCTGCACGCCAAGGAAGGCAAACGGGGTGTCAAAGATCACGCCGCTGAGCAGTTCGACGACGATTGACAGCGCCAGAAGCACGCGCAAGACGTCGCCGATCGCGCGCACCGTCTGGAGTGAGTCGCGAGTGTGTGCGATCACAATGGCGAGGAAGGCGTAACCGGCGGCGCCCCACATGCCGAGCCACGTCCACCGCTGATCTGATGTCCACGCGAATGACAAGAATGTCCAGAGCAAGATCAGGGCGATGCTCGAGGGGATGAACCGAATCCACGTGAGTTCTGCCCGCCGCACGAAGAGCACGGCGGCACCGATGATGACGAGCCCCACCATGATGGTGGTGAGGACGGCGGAGCCGACCAGGTTTTCAATCAGGGGGCCCGCGAAGGCCGTCGTGAAAGCCGTTAGCGCGTAGGCACGGGCGAAAGCCGCCGAGTCCAGCGTTTCTGCGACGGTACGAGCGACACTCATCGGTGTGTGAGGTGTCGGCGGGTTGGGGGCGCGTCACCGAGCTCGAGTGCCGCCGATTGCTCAGCGGTGCCCACGCCCACAATGGGTGCCGACTTGATCTTGAAGCTCAGCATCACGATCATGAGCCACCCCCACAGCATGAGCGGGGCCGACTCCGTGATGCCCTGCACGAGCAGGAGCGCAACCATGAGCACGGGGAAGATGCTGATGACGGCGAACGGCCGCTTCGCGTCGAGATCCCAGCGGGGGCGGTCGACGGCGAAGAACCAGGCGCGCCAAATGAGGGCGAGCAGTGCCACGATCAAGATCGCGCAACCGATCCAGCCCAACTGGTAGATGACGTCAATCCACATGTTGTGGGCCTGCATCACGACCTGCCCGTGGTCAACGAGCCCGGCCGAGATTTCAGTGTCGAAGGGCGGCCAGGGGCTCGCGTGCCCCCAACCGATGACCGGGCGCTGGGCGATCCGCTCACCGATCGCGGCCCAGATGTCTGCGCGGCCGGTGAGGTTGTCACTACGCCCGAGAAGCCCGAAGACGGTGTCACGGAACACCAGCAGCAAAAGTGCTGCAGTGGAACCAACACCTGCGAAGACAAAGTAGGCAAGCGACCGCTGTGAGGGCGTGGTCGCACGTCGCATGACCAGAACGCACACCAGAACGGCAACCATGCCAGCGGCACACATGAACACCGTGGCGGAGCCGGCGCGGTACATGAGGTAGGCGGCGACAATGATCCACGCGATTTGCCAGCTGCGACGCGGAGCATTCGACAACACGCGGATCGTGAAGACCACAATCGCGATGAGGCACAGAATGCCGAGCAGGTTGGCGTTGCCCAGGATGCCCTGAATGCGACCGTCAAAGTCAAACAGGTTGTTGCGCGACCAGTACCACTGTGGGTCGACTTTGCCTTCGGGCGGTTCGACGAAGAAAGGGAAGACCGGGTGCTGGATCACGAGAGAGACGAAGAGCTCGAAGACCAGTGACAGGCCCACAACCCACTTCAGGGCCGACGCAACAACGCGCATGAGCTCGCGCCAACTCAATACGTGCACCAAGAACAGTGCGTGCAGCGTGACGATGAGGAGCCCGGTAACGGTCAGCGCGCTTGATCCCGGCCACGCCGACCACGTGATGGAAATCGTTGCCCACAGCACGAAGCCGAGCGCTGTCCACGGCAATCGTCGCCAAGGGAACGGGTTGGTCTTGTGCTGCGCGACGAGGAGCGGGATCCACCACCCCAGCGTGCCCAACGTCATGAGAATGACGACACCAGCCGCCCCCATGGTTCCGAGCAGGTGATTCCAGAATGGCAGCGCAAAGAACGTGAAGAGCACGAAGATCGCGTGTGCTCGCAGTAATAGTCGGCGCGTCGATTCGCGCAGGGGCGCCTGGGGAGGGGCTCCTACGGGGTGACGCGAGATCGTGGCCATGATCAAACAATCTATCGTTCAGGCATCGAAGTTCGGTGAGGGAACAGCCGAACGCGCCCGGAGTTCCGCGGGAGTTTTGTATGTTTTGCCCGCGACACGCCGCGTTTTCCACATGAAGGTTAAAGAACTGGTTGAGGGTTTACTATCTGCGACTTGACCCACACGAATGACACGGGTGTAATTAGGTAGGGCACGGCATCCTGTGTCCGGGGGAAAAGAAAGGGAGAGCACATGACGGCTTACCGTTCAGGCGTTCCCGACAACTGGTTCGTTGACCCGGTTCACCTCGGTGTTCCGGGCGTTCGCAAACCATCCGAAGACGACGATAACGCTCTCGCTTGGCAAACGGATGCGCTGTGTGCGCAGACCGACCCCGAGGCATTCTTCCCGGAGAAGGGCGGATCCACGCGTGACGCGAAGCGTATCTGCTCGACGTGCGATGTGCGCTCCGAATGCCTCGAGTACGCCCTTCAGAACGACGAGCGATTCGGAATCTGGGGCGGCTTGAGCGAGCGCGAACGTCGAAAGCTCAAGCGCCGAGCAGTCTGAGTTTGCGGCGCTCGCTCCGGCGTGTCCGGCGCGTGCGCCGCTCTCATTCGCGATTCCTGCTTAGGCTGGCACTGCTATGCCCGCCCCCATTCACGCCGTTCTCGTTGTCCGTGCCGACACCCGCACCGAGACTCTCGCGCACCTGAAAGAAACGCTCGCGGCAATTGCCGAGCAAACCCAGCCGGTTGACGCGCTCACCGTCGTGCAGTGTGGCTCGCACACAGACATCACCGCGGTGCTCAACGCCTCTGGTGCGGAAAGCATCATCGCTGCCCCCGCAACGACCGGATTCGCTGCCGCGATCGGCCTCGCTTCGCGCCGCATTGCCGAGGGTCGCGCCCTGTGGCTACTCGCGCAAGACACGGTTCCGGCGCCCGACGCGCTGCAGCATCTCGCCGCGCGTCTCGAGACTTCGCTTTCGGTCGCCGTCGTTGCACCGAAACTGGTGCGCGCCAATGAGCCCGCGATCATTGAATCGGTCGGCGTCTCGATGACCGAGTACGGTCGCGCCGTGGTGATCGGTGTTGGCCAGATCGACCAGGGCCAACACGACGGCACGGAAGACCTCCTTGGCGCCGATATTCGCGGCATGCTGATTCGCGCCGATGAGGTCAAAGATCTCCTCCCAGACCCCGCACTCGCGGGCGGCGATGAGGGCCTCGATATTGGTGTTCGTGCGCGCCTGCGAAAGCACCGCGTCGATTTAGCGCCGCCGGCTGTCGTCGCGGTCTACGGTGACGGTGTTGCGGGGCTCCCTGCACCGCGCAAGGCACGCGACCGCCGTCGCATTCACTACGTCACACGCGTGGCGCAGTTGCACCGTCGCCTCACGTACGCACCCGCGTGGGCCGTCGTGCCGCACATGCTGAGTTTCCCGTTCCTGGCGCTCGGTCGCACGTTCCAGCACCTGTTGAACAAGCAACCCGACCGGGTGATCCCGGAGTGGGGCGGCACCTTGGCGGCCGGGCTGCGGTGGGGTGCGATTGCGCGCTCACGTCGTGCGCTTGCCGGCACGCGTGCTGGCTTTAAGCGCGTCGCGCCGTTGCGACTGACGCCACGCCAGGTGAAGGCCGCAGCACGCCAAGAGGCAACCGAAGACAACACCACGGTCAAAAGCGACCTCCGCTTTTTCTCCGGTGGTGGCGCGTGGGTTGCGCTCGGCGCACTCGTCGTTTCCATCGTTCTCTTTCCCGCGCTGTTGGCCTGGCCGACGATCGCGGGTGGCGCCCTGTTGCCGCTGCGTGACACCGTCACTCAGCTGTGGGCTGACACGCAGTTTGGTTACGCCGGCGTCGGACTCGATGGCCCCGGCCCCGCAGACCCCTTCGCGACGGTGGTGGCCCTCATCGGCAGCCTGTGGCCTGCCGCACCGGGCGTGACATTTGTTGTGCTCTGGGTGCTTGCGCTTCCACTCGTGGTCATCGGCGGCTGGTTCGCGGCAACACGTGTGAGCGAGCGCTCGGGCCTGCGCATCGTCGGTGCACTCGCCTGGGCGCTGTCACCGGTCTTCCTCTCCGCACTCATGACGCCCCGCCCCACGGCGGTGCTCGTGCACCTGCTGTTGCCCTGGCTTGCATACGCTCTGATGGCTGCCCACCGCTCCTGGGGAGCGGCCGGAGCGGCATCTCTAATTCTCGCCGCGATCGCGGCGTGCTCGCCATCGCTCGGGCTTTTCCTCGTTGTCGCGGCGGTTGTCGCGGCCGTTGTCTTTACAAGCTTCGGCCGGGTGCGCAGCGCCGTACGCTTCCTCTGGGTCATCGTGCCCACCCTGGTGTGGTTTGTGCCCCTCGCGTGGCGCAACTGGACCCTGGGTAACCCGCTCGCCACGATCGTCGACCCGGGGCCCGTCTTCGGCGGCGACCGTGCCGACAGCTCCTGGCTGGGGAGTCTGTTGATGGCGGCCGGATTCCCCGATGCTGATCCCGCGGGTTGGGCGCGTTTCCTGCAGACGTGGGGCCTCGAATCGTGGGCTCCGTTTGCCGCGCTTCTCGTGGTTCCGGTTCTCGTCCTTGCTGTTGTCGCACCGTTCTTGGCCCGGTGGCGAGTCGGCTCGGCCCTCGTGCTCATGGCGGCCGGCGCTACCGCAGCTGCCTTGATCGTTTCTCGTATTGCGCTGTCGTTCCACGACGCTGAAGCCGTGGCCATCTGGCCCGGCGCGTTGCTGTCGGTTGCGTGGCTGAGCCTGGTTCTTGCCGCGCTGGTGACGCTTGACAGCGCCCGCATGAAGCGTGGTGTGACCTCAACCATTGCGACAATCACAACGATCTTGATCGCCGTCGCCGCGGTTCCGCTGCTGACGGCACCGGCTCGTGGCGAGGCCGCGTTGATGCCGGGGCGCGACACGACGCTGCCCGCGTTTGTCGCCGCTGAGGCCCGCGAAAACCCGGACCTCGGAACGCTCGTGTTGGTTCCGCAGGGTGACGGATCATTCCTGACCCGCGTGGTGTGGGGAGGAACCAATGCCCTCGGCGCGCAATCAACGCTTGTGAATACGCGCACGACGGTGACCGAGGCCGACGAGGCGTTGGCCACCGAAGTTGCCGCACTCGTGACCCCGGGTGCCGGAACCTCGGCTGACGCCGTTGGTGAGCTCGGTATGCAGTATGTGCTGGTGGCGCTCACCACGGACGAACCGCGAGCGCAGGCAGCACGTGAGTCGGCGATTGCTTCGCTCAACGTGCTCTCCGGCCTCACGCGGGTGGGGGAGACCGGTAAGGGTGCGCTGTGGCGCTACGACGGTGAGCCTGCACCGCGAGCCGAATTCACCGCCGCTGACACACAGTACGTGCGCACGATGGCGATTGCCGCGGGCATCGTCACGTTGATCGCGCTGTTGCTGGCCATTCCGACGCCCACGTCGGTGCGCGCTTCACGCCGCAAGCCACGCATCGTTGACGCGCTTAGAGGAGCACCTATGAGCACGCAGCGCACGAGCGCACTCCACCTGAGCGCCCGGCTTGTCGGCGGCCTGGTAATTGTCGCGGGCGCAACTGTCGGCGTCGCCGCCGCAGTGCTGGTTCCGGTCGGTGCCACCGAGGCGAGTAGGCCAGCCGTCACCGCGCAACCGGCCGCCGGTACAACGCTCCTGGGATGCTCGGGACCACTGCTCGCGCTCGGGCGCGACGCCACTGACGCGCAGTCGTTGTCGATCGCGGAGACGGTCGCTTTTGTCACGACTGAGAATGTCGGGCTGCGCGAGGAGACCGTCGCTGTCACGAACGTTCCTGACGTCACCTCGACCATGTTTGCTATCGATCCGGTCGATGGCGAGCGGGTTGCGGCAGCAGCGGCGGGCTCCGTCACAATCGCTACGCCAGATCTCACCGGCTTTGCCGCGTACGGTTGCCAGCCTGCGAGCATGCAGTCCTGGCTCGTGGGCGCGGATACGACGACCGGAACCACGGGGATCGTCACGCTGACAAACCCGGGTGAAGTGACGGCGACGGTTGACGTCACGGTTTACGGCGTCGCTGGCCCACAAACGGTGCCGGGTTCGACGGGCATTGTCGTGGCGGCGAAGTCGACGGTCGCTGTCGATGTCGCGGCGTTTGCTGGCGACGAACTGGGGCCGGTACTGCGCATCGACGCGCACGATACCCCCGTGCTGGCCAACCTGCAGTCGGGCCTCGTGCGCACGCTGTCGACGGGCGGTATCGACGTGCAGAGTGCGGTTGCCCGTGCCGAAACCCTGCAGGTTGTGCCGGGCATCGTGGTGTCAGATGCTGGTGCCGGAGTAATGGAATTTCAGCACGCGCGCCTGTTGTCGCCCACGGAGAGGACGACGGCGACGGTATCTTTCCGTGCGGTGGGGGCGTCAACCGACGCGTACGTGACGACGATGGCGCTTGAGGGCGGAATTCCTGCCGACGTCGAGGTGCCGCCACTACCCGCGGGCACGTACGTCATGACCGTCACTGCGCTACACCCGGTTGTCGCCGGTGTTTGGTCGACGACGGGCTTTGAAGCCGGCGCTGACTTTGCCTGGGCCACGGCAGCTCCCGCGCTGAGCGCTGGTGATACGCCGTTCGCGGTTTCCGATGGCGCGACGCCCTCTCTGACGCTCGCGAACTCCGGCGACGCCGAAGCCACGGTGCGTGTGGATTCGCCAGCAGGCGATGTGGCGTACACGATCGCAGTGGGCACATCGATGACGGTGGCCATGAACCCTTCGACCAACGGCACGATCACCGTTGACGAGGGCACGGTCCACGCCGCGATCAGCTACGCCGGAGACAACGCCATCGCAACCTATCCGGTGTGGCCTGCTGACGCTGCGGCCCAGCCGGTCGTCGTGCGGCACTAGGCGCGAGAGCTACCGGCGATGGCACGTTGGGTCTCGCTTGCTCGCGGGGCGGGCCGACAATGTGCATCGCCCTACCGGCGACGGTCGGGTGCGAGCTCCCACGGCTCCTTGCCGAGGTACTCGGCGGCAGCGTAGATGACGGCCGATTCGACGATCATGCGGCCGTGCCATTCATCGTCGCGGTGCCATTTGTCGAGGCGTTCGAGCGGAACCCGAAATAGCACGACGCGCTTCTCGTCCGGGAATACTGACCAGCGCGGCATTTCGCGCTGGGCGTCGAACGGAATGGTTCCGATCTCGAATCGCACGTCGCGCAGCGCCGCATGAGCGCCCCGCAAATACTCGCTCGTCGTCGCCACGATGACGTCAAAGCGGTCTATGCGACTCTCGAGCTGGGGGAGCGGCGGGCGTGTCAGCTGCGAGCGACCAGCCCGACCGTGGCGGCCGTGACGTGAGCGCGAGCGCGCGGGCGTCGGATCGGCGTCACCAGTCATGTCTCCATCCTACGCGTCGCGTTTTGCGGAACGCCGACCCGCAGGCGCGGCCCGTGCATGAGCGTTCGCTAATGTGGGGGCATCATGAAGGCCAGGTTGTGTTCCAAGGTGGGGTGCTCGCGCGAAGCGATCGCGACGCTGACGTATGACTATTCCGACCAGATGGCGGCTGTGGGCCCGCTGGGCCCGGCTGGCAACCCGCACGCGCACGACCTGTGCCTACAGCACTACGAGCGCCTGTCGGTGCCGAAGGGCTGGCTGATTGTGCGTCATGAAACGCTGCAGTCGTAGTGCGCTGAGGGTGCACCCCGCACGTACTCAGGGATGACCCCCATCCGTCCCTGAACCCGCCGCGCAGAGCTGTGCCGCACCTATGAATCCCGTTAGCGTCGAGCCAGACACCATGGTGGTGTCAGAGGAGGCTCACGATGCCCGGGACGCTGTGCCCGCGAGCAGTGTGCCCGAACGGGAGTTACGTGCCTGCAGGGCGCGGAGCTCCCGATCACGCCGAATCACCATGATTCCGGTCACCGCGGTGACCGGATCACCCGGAGGCATGGGGTGAACGTAGTCCCACGCCTCGGCGAGCAGGTCGCTCGCAAGGCGGTGGCGAAAAGCGGGGTCAATGACCGCCGATTCATGGCAAAACTGCCACAGTTTGCGGGAGAGTCGGTCAGGCATGCGCGAAACATCAGCAACCAGCGCCCACTCGTTTAGCTGCGGCGGCAACATGATGTCGGCGGACGGAACCTTAGGGGCACGGACGCGTTCACAGTACGTTCCGGCGGCGAGATCGCCGAGGCGTTGCGCTCGCGGCGTGAAGATACCGACCAGCAGTGCCATGGTTCCGAAGGTCATCACAATCTCAACGACACCCACCAACGCACGCAGAAATGCGTGACGAAAGCCAATGGTTCCGCCATCTGCGCGCACGATGCGGCCACCCATGACGAGCTTGCCGACACTGCGGCCGTGACTCAGCGTTTCCACCGCAGTCGGGATGACGACGGCGATCAAGGCGAAGGCCATGATCAACGCCATACGAAACGTTTGCTCGTCGAGGATGCCTTCGTTGGTGAGCCACTGCAGCAGCATCGCAATCGCGAGAAACTCGAGGGCCATCAGGAACACATCGATGGCTGCGCCGACGGCGCGAGCGACGAGGCCCAACGGCTGCAGGTCGAGGGCGACAGCCTCGCCGGTGAGGACTTCGTCCTGCAGATTCGCGGTGCTCACAGTTGGCATGAGTACAGTAAATCAAATGGACCTGGATGCACTGCGCGCGGCGCGAGCGGGGGAGTGGGATCGTCTCGCGGCGTTGGCGCGCGCCAAGCATCTGACCGGTGACGAGGTCGACGAACTGATCTCCCGGTACCGCGCCGCCTCGGCCGACCTGGCTGATGCGAAGACGAGTGCGGGGCGCACGCTACTGAGCGACTACCTGTCGACCCTGCTGAACAATGCCCGCGCACGCCTCACGGGTGCACCGGACAACGTCATGCGCCAGGTTCCTCGGTTCTTTATGCTGCAGTTGCCCGCCGCCCTGTACCGCTTGCGGTGGACGACGCTCGCGGTGGCCGTCGCGTTCGTCGCGATCGCGTCTCTCGTGGCGTTCTGGATTTCGACGGACCGGGCACTCATCGCGGCGCTCGGTGACAACGCGGCGCTGCGGGCGTACGCCGAGAACGACTTCACCGAGTATTACAACCCGGCGGCCTCATTCGCTGGCATGGTGTGGACAAACAACGCGTGGATTTCAGCCCAGGTGATTGCGCTCGGCATTACCGGGATCTACCCGGTGGCGGCGCTCATGCAAAATGCTGTCGGCCTCGGCCAATCGGCCGCGGTGCTGATGGAGTTTGACCGTGGCGACGTGTTCTTGCTCCACATTTTGCCGCATGGCCTGCTAGAACTGACGTGTATTTTCGTGGCGATCGCGGCCGGCCTGCACATCTTTTGGGCGTGGGTCGCCCCTGGGCGGATGACGCGTCTAGAGTCGCTCGCTCAGGCGGGTCGCTCACTGGCAACCGTTGTCGTCGGCCTCATTCTGGGCTTGGCACTCTCCGGCCTGGTTGAAGGCTTTGTCACCGGGCAGCAGTCGTGGCCATGGGCGGTCAAGATCGGTATCGGCGCGGTCGCGCTCGGCATCTTCTTGTTCTACATGCTGTGGTTCGGGCGACGCGCGGTCCGCGCGGGAGAAGACGGTGACCTCACCGAGCATGAGCGCGGTAGCACACAACTCGTGGCCGGGTGAAAATAAGCGCCGTGAATAATCCGCTACAGTCGAAAGTGCGACATGCATCCGCCCGTGCTTTTCGACAAATAGTGAGCCATGGCATCCACGACATATTCCGTTCTGGGTCTCGCAGCCCGAGAATCGAAACCATCCTGCTTCGGCGTTGACAGCGGCATCGACAGCGACGTCCCTTTGACATACGGACGAGCGCAAGAAATTGATGAGATTGTCGCGCTTATCGACGTGGGAACGACGTTGTCGTTGAGGCTGAAGATGGTCTTTGGCGCACGAATCTCGCGGCCGCCGTTGAGTACGTGCTGACCTCGAGAAATTGGCGAACCGTCGACATTGTGAACTGGTCACCGACGGCAAAAGAAAACGGTCCGGCACTCGTTACGGTCGATATCGAAAAGGCAGACCCATCGCTGGCCGCGACACTCGATGTGACTCCCGCGAATCCGAGCGTTCGGTTTCTTATCCCCACGCACACCCCGTGCGTGGGGATTCGCTATTGCGGGTTAGCGCTTGACGTTGTCGAACAGTGCCTTGTAGCTGAAGCCTGCGATCAGCGCGCCGACCAGCGGGAACACGATAAACACCCACACCTG